>NZ_CP046509.1:2873154-3177611 GCF_009738185.1 Erwinia sorbitola
TCGTTTAACACCGGAACTCCTTCTCTTTTTCTTCAGTCGGTGGGACTTCCGGCAGCTGCCAGAAATCAAAAAAGTTAAACCAGTCGAGCGGCGACAGCAGCGCATAGTGTTCCAGCCGCTGCGCATAGCGATCTACCGCCTTCTGGAGCGCCTGCTGGCGTGTCGCACGCGGCAGCTCCAGCGGGTCAGCAAAGTGTTCACAGTGCAGACGCAGTGTCCTGCCCTGACGCAGGGCAAACATCAGTATCACCGGGCAGCGCAGCGCAGCCGCCAGAACAAACGGCCCCTGCGGGAACGGTGCCGGTTTGCCGAGAAACTCGCTCCATATCACGCGTCGGCTGCCGCCGCGCTGGCGATTCACCGCAGTACGGTCACCGACAATCGCCACCCACTCTCCGGCATCGAGCTTCTGCCGCAGCAGTATGGCGGTTTCCGGGCCGATTTGACTCACCGGAATAACGTTAATGCTCGCCTCCGGGGCAATCTCATCCAGCACCTGTTTAAAACGGCGGGCGTGATCGGTAAACACCAGTGCGTTAATCACCAGCCCGCTCACCTGCTGCGCCAGCGCCCGGCAGGCTTCAATATCGCCCAAATGAGAAGCGAGGATCAGCCGCCCGCCCGGGGTGGCGTGATTAATTACCGCTTCAGCGCCGGGAGCAAAATCGATGGCTTTTCCCCAGCGCAGATCGCCACGCCAGCTGGCAATTTTATCCAGCATGGCGTCACCGAAACGCAGAAAGTGGTGAAAGCTGTTCAGCGGCTTTGGCAGGGTGACCTGCTGCTTCTCAGCATATGTGCTGATGGCCTCCAGCCACTGTTGTGAAGCCCGGCGTTGTTCGCCGCCGCTCAACCAGTAAACTGCGGTCACCGGCCACAGCAGCAGCGTAAATGCCCGGCGGCCAAAGCGCTGATACACCGCGAGCATAAAGCGAATGCCCCAGAGTCCGTTGCGCTCCGGCGTCGCTGACCAGTGCCGGGTTGCACGGCGGCGCAGCAGGGAGGGAATACGCGGCAGCATGCCGAAGAATAAGCGGGTATGCATCCAGGAGATACGCAGATTGTCGCGCAGCGCATCAAAGTGCGATAGCCCGTCCTGCGGATAGGTCACGCGGGTGGGAATGAAGTATGACGGGGTGCCTGCCCAATAGAGACGCACCATAATTTCCGTGTCGAAATCCATACGCTGGCCAATGGCATGCCGTTGAGCCAGCAACAGTGTCGGGGCCAGCGGATAGACGCGGAACCCGCACATGCTGTCTTTCAGCGAGAAAGAGAGGGTTTCCACCCAGACCCAGAAATGGGTGATATAGCGGCCATACAGCCTGGCCCGGGGAACCGAGTCGTCATACTGCGGCTGGCCGGAGATCAGCGCCTCCGGCGCAGCACGTGCGGCCGCCAGCAGGCGCGGACAATCTTCGATCTGGTGCTGCCCGTCCGCGTCAACCTGCACCGCATGGGTAAAGCCCTGACGGCCCAGCGCCGCCAGACCGGCCAGCACCGCCGCACCTTTCCCCTGATTGGGCGTCAGACGCAGCAGCTCCACACCGGGCCGAACAAGGGCCGCAAGCTGGCGGGCGGTTTCGCTATCGCTACCGTCATCAACTATCAGCACCGGCAGATTAAACGGTGCCAGGCGTGCCAGCACCGACGCCATCATCACGCCATGGTTATAGCAAGGGATCACCACGCAGGGACGGAAAGTCTCGTTCAGCACAGGCGGATTTTCCCGCTGCTGGCACTGCTCAGGCCAGCCTCTGTCACCCTTTGAAAATGAAAATTCAGCCCTTTCTCGGGTAGCCAGATAAGGGTGAGTTTCAGCGTGGATCCCGGCAGGATCGGCTGCTGGAATTTAATATTTTCGACGGAAGCAAACTGTTTTCCCGGGGCCAGCAGCGTGGTGCCGTAATGGATCACCCAGTCCAGCTGCGCCACACCGGGCAGCAGCGGCTGGCCGGGGAAATGCCCCTGAAACCAGAACAGATCGGCATCGACGCGCAGCAGCAGTTCGGCTTCGCTGCCCTGCTGTTGTACCGCAAGCTCAACGGGCAACATAAAATAACTCCTGTATTTGCGGCCAGGCACGTTTGCTCTGACTGTTATGCGGAATGATATCCACTACCCGCCAGAATCTTGGCATCGCCACAGGCTCCAGCCAGCGTTGCAGTTCGTGACGCCACTGGCGTTTCAGTGCGTTAAGGTCGCCCTCCGCCTGATGCAGCACCAGCACAACGCCGATACCGCTACGATCGCCGCGCACCACCTGGAGCGCCACCGCATCGGCAACCTGCGGTAGCGCCAGCAGCCGCCGCTCAATCTCGCTGAGCGACACGCGTTTATCTTCAATTTTTACGATGCGGTCATGGCGACCACAGAGCTGAAAGCCACCGGCGCTGAATACCAGCTTGTCATCCAGCATCCACCCCTGTGGCTGCGGAATTAATGCCGAACTTACCCACCAGTTATTCTGCTCATCCTGCCGCAGCTGCACACCGCTGAACGGCTGCCAGGGTACCCGATCAGCGCTGCGGCTGCGGCTGGCAATGGCGCTGGTTTCTGTGCTGCCGTAGATCTCTTCCACCGGATAGCCCGTCCAGCGCTCTACTGCCTGTGCATCTGCCCACGGCAGCGCCCCCCCGGCGGAGACCGTCAGGCGGCAGTCAGGAGCCGTAAGAGAGAAATCAATGCGTCGCAGAAAGGCCGGGCTGCTGATAAACGCCAGACGCCCTGCGGGCTGCGCTACCAGCTGTTCACTGTAGCAAACCTGGCGACTGTCGAACGGCAGCCCCAGTGCCATCGGCATCACTACACGAAAACTCAGCCCATAAAGATGCTGATGGGTGACTGAGGAAATCAGGGTGCAGCCTTGCAGACGATCGCCCCACAGTCTGTCAAGCCAGCGCGCCTCTTCGTCGAGGCTGGCGATAGGTTTTATCACCTGACGCGGAGTACCGGTTGAGCCGGAAGTAAACAGTACCACCGCCGCATCCGGGCCGATGGGCGGTAGCGGGCCAGATATCGCCTCGTCAGCCCCGGCCACCTGCCACACCGGGCAGCTGAGGGTAAACGCTTTATCGCTGAGTACGCCGTCGAAATCCGCAGCCTGCTCCGCCAGCAGTGAAGGGCGGCAGTGGCCAGGGATCAGCGGGATTTTTCCGGCATGGAGTGCGGCCAGCAGCGCAACGCTGAACAGATAACTGTCTTCAAAGCAGAGCGCCCAGCGCTGCCCGGGGTGTGCCAGCAGACGCTGGCCGAGAGCGGTAACCTGCTGCTGCCACTGCTGGCGGCTCCATTCAACTGTGCCAGTGCGTGCCACCACGCCGGGCGCGGCAGCCGTCAGCCATTCGCCCATCGGCAATACGCCGCGATTCACCGTGACGCCCTGATGCGCTGACGCACACACCATTCGCCCGCCATTAACAGCCCGATTAACAGATAGCTGATTAGTCCGTTCCACCACGTCCACCAGAGAAGAGTGTTTTGCAGGCAGGTGACCAGCGCCACGCCGCCATTAAACAGAAAAAACAGGCACCAGACCTGCGTGACCCGCCGCGTGTAGGCCACCGCTCGTGGCGGCAGCTCCGCTTCACGCAGGCGTGCCAGCCTCTCCACCAGCGGCATGGCGCTGAATAAAGAGCTGGCAAACAGCAGCAGCAGAATGGCGTTCACCGCCACCGGATACCACAGCAGCAGATGATGGTCGCGCAGCAACATACTGGCGGCACACAGCCCGGCACCGGCCACTGCCAGCCATTTTCCTGCGGCAGCAAAAGCCCCCACCTGATGACGTAATCCCAGCCAGCGCAGCACAAACAGCAGCGCCATTAGCGGCAGCAGCCAGCGGTACTGCGGGTGAGTCAGGCTGAACCAGACCAGAAATGGCCAGAGCACCAGCAGCAGCCCGGTGAGAATACGTAGCATGGTTAGCCTTCCCTGCCGCCGTTAACGATCAGCCTTCACGCAGCAGTTGTTCAACGGCATCCACCACGTCCTGAACGGTGCGCACCGATTTAAAGATTTCAGGTTTGATTTTGCGGCCAATACGTTTTTGCAGATGCACCACCATATCGACGGCATCAATGCTGTCCAGTTCAAGATCTTCATACAGGCGCGACTCGGGCTTGATATCGTCGGCATCCAGCTCAAACAGCTTGACCAGCAGGCCGGTGATTTCCTGATAAATTTCGTTCTTATCCATTACGCTCTTCTCCTGGATACGATCAGGCCGTCAGCGCTGAACGCTGGGCATGAATAAACGCCGCCAGGGTGGCAACGGAATAAAAGTGCTGGCGCATTTCGTCGCTTTCCGCAGAGAGCACCACGCCGTAACGGGTTTTCACCGCGAGGCCCAGCTCCAGCGCGTCGATGGAATCAAGGCCCAGACCATCACCAAACAGCGGTGCGTCGGTTTCAATATCCATCACGCTGACCTCTTCCAGATTAAGCGTGTCGATAATCATCTGTTTAATTTCGAGCGATAACTCTTCCATACTGTTTCCGAATAATTATTGATGTTCTGGTGTTAATGCATCTTGCAAATAGTGAGTGAGGCGGCGCGCGGCGCGCGATTCGAGCTCCTCCTCCCCTGCCAAAAATGTGCTGCCATCGATACGCTCCCGCACCCGAATGGTGAACAGCGGCTTTTCTTCGGGCACCTGGTACCAGCGGCTCTGTTTATCGAGCATACGCTGAGTGCAGACAATATGTACCAGACGCAGGTCGCAGCCGCAGCGCACTGCGATATTGGCCGCGCCACGCTGTAGCCGGAGCGGCTCGCCGTAACGGGTGCGGGTACCTTCCGGGAAGAGAATAATCGCATCGCCCTGATCGAGACGGCGCTGACTGTCCGGGAGCAGCGTCTCTCCCTGGCTGTTAACCAGATAATCCGCAGCACGAATTACCCCGGAGAGGAACAGATTCTTCTGTAACCCGGCTTTTACCAGGCAGTCAGCTTCCGGCATCACCGAGGCCAGGAAGACGTAATCCACCAGTGAAGGATGGTTTGCCACAATCAGACAACGGCGATCCTGGCGCAGCAGCCCGGCCCCTTCAATGCGGTAATCAAACACTCCTACCGTACGGCAGCAGCGCAGAAAAAAGCGAAAACAGCAGGAGATACTGCGCCGCGCCAGACGACGGCGCTGCCGGGGATGGCGCACGATGAGCAGCAACAGGTTGAACCACACCAGCGACAGCATCAGCCCGCCAAGACCAAACAGCGTAAAGCAGCAGCCGGTCATCAGGATGCGCCAGTAACGATTCAGTAAACGATAAGGACGTCGCGCGCGCAGGGAGATATCAGCCATGACGGCATCTCCACTGCCAGCGCAGGCGTTCACCCGCAACGCTGAAGCTTGACTGACGCGCCAGCCAGCCGTGCAGGAATAGCAGGCTTTGTGGCAGTGCGGCGGCGCGCGGTGTGGTATCCGCCTGGCTGCTGCACTGGCACTCATCCCCCGGAGCCAGCAGCAGCGCCACCGCATAGGCGGCGAACAGCGTCTGGTCGGGAATATGGGGGTGATAGATATCCGGGATGGTGCCGTCAAAATCCACCAGCAGCACCTGGCGATAACCTGCCGTATGCAGCGCCGCCACTTCTGCCAGTCCCTGCTGGAATGAGTCCGCCCCTGCCGATAGCGAGGTCGAAACCAGGGGTGCGCTCGCCGCAATGGTCAAGCTGCCCACGGCGGCATTATGCACCGACATGGCAAAGTCCGTAGGCGACAGATTCTGCTGCTGAGACAGTGAAGTGAGAATACGTAAATTACGTTCAAGTTCACCATGGCGGCTGGTAAATACCAGCGCATCCACGGGATGACGACGCATCAGCGCCAGCCCACAATCCACCGCTGCCCGGCTGCCGCTGTTCAGACGCCGGGCAGTCATCATCGGCAGCTGGCTGCATTTAGCCAGCGGCTGGGTACTGTCGATGGCGGGCGGCTGTTCAGCCCAGTGCTGCCAGTGCGCAGGCTCATGCAGCCCGGGCGCGCTCGCCTGCCAGTCGAGGAGTGTGAAAGCTAAATTCATGCTGATTCTTCTTACAGCGTGCAGGAGTGCCGCACACTGTTTTCAATTAATTCGATGATATCCGCAGACGGAACCCCGCAGCGACTACCTGACCGGGCAACCGGCGATCCGGTCCCGGGATCGGTTTACAGCATAGCGTTTTGCCCTGAGTGCTGGCTCTCAGAATTAACCGCATTTGCGATACAAAACGCTGCACTGCACGTCGCTACATTGAGTGTGGTTGTCGGCCAGGCTGACGGGAACTTTAATGCTTTGCCCGAATAACCGACATTACGTCTTACACTCTCAATAATTCAAGTTACGGGTGCAGCACGCGCATCTGTAACAGGAAGAGTGACCGGTATTACTGCACTGGCAATGATGCCAGGCGTAACTGGATATCTTTATCGAGGTTATTCACCCATCGATTGTAATTACGATGAATCTCACCTTTTCGAGCCATCAAATTATTGCTGCCAATATAATTGATTGAATAATGATTTGCGCCGTAAGTAATACGGATATCGGCGCTATGATCGCGCTGAATGATATGACCGTTAATCACGCCCGGCTGCTGCGGCTGCATTATCCACTGACGCGCGCGTCCGGCATCCAGAATGGCGCTTTTCAGCTGGCTGTCGCTGTAGCTTATACCCAGCGTTTGATTGATATTTTTGACCGGTTCAGTGCGGGCGCACCCTGCCAGCGCCAGTGCGCACAGCAACACGGGGAGTAAACGTAGTTTTTTCATAACATCCCTGGAAATATCCCACATCTTTCTGCTACTTATTCGCATATGCTCCGTAACAAATCTGCATAATGCAGCTTTGAACGCGGCTCGCCCTGGGCCGAAAGGATTTTAGCCAGGGAACGTAACCAACGATTTTGCAGCCTGAAGTATGAAATTTGTAAAGGTTCGCATAATAGCACTTGTTGCCAAGTAATGAGAAGCTTAAAGGGTTTGGAAATCAGCTGTTATTTCCCATTATTGATTGGCATTGACGTCTGCCAGCCGCCTCCAAGCGCCCGGTAAAGGTCAATCTGTGCGAGTAGCAGGTTATTTTTTGCCTGCACCACGCTAAGTTGAATGCTGAACAGCGTACGCTGGGCATCAAGCTCATCCAGGTAAGAGGCGTAGCCGTTCTGATAGCGATTACGTGCAATGCGCAGCGCTTCCTGTACCACTTTCTCCTGCTCCTGCAATTCGGTTAGCTGCTCCTGATAGCGCCCGATAGCATCCAGATCGTCATTCACTTCGCTGAAGGCGTTGCGTACCACTTTTTCGTAGCTGTACAGCGCCTGGTTGCGCGTCGCCATGGAGACATCCACCTGCGCCGTCAGTGCTTCACGGTTCAGCAACGGTGCCAGCACGCTGCCGCCAATGCTCCACAGGCGGAACGGATTATCTAGCAACTCATGCAGCGTAGAAGTTTGCATGGTGCCGGTAGCCGTGAGATTGAGCGATGGCAGCAGTCTGGCGCGTGAAGAGTGGAGCGAAGCATCTGCGGCCAGCAGCTGGCGCTCGGCCTGCACGATATCCGGCCTGCGCTGCAAGAGCTGAGACGGCATCACGGCGGGCAGCGTCTGCGGTGCAACGTGGTCAAAGTGATTTTGACGGGCGATCTGCCGTGGATTCATCCCTGCCAGGATACTTAACGCATTCTCCTGCTGGGCGATCTGGTGGCGCAGCAGCGGGATCTGCGCTTTAGCCGTCTGGTATTCCGAGCGGGACTGAACCCACTCAAGCCGCGAGGTGTAGCCGGTTTCAAACTGGCGCTGCGCCAGCTTAAGCGAATCAGCACGGCTGGCCAGCGTGGCTTCGGTTACCCGCAGCTGTTCATCAAGCGACACCAGCGTCATATAGCCGGACGCTACCGAGCTGGCGATGGTCAGCTCTGCCGCGCTGGCCGCCGCCTGCTGCGCCTCCAGTGAAGCCTGCGCCGCATCGATACTGCTGCTGCGCTCTCCCCATAAATCGACGTTGTAATTCGCCTGTAGCAGCCCCTGAAATACTGAAGACTGGTAAGGCTGGCCGGTCACGGCTGAGAGCGTGCGCGCCCGGGTGGCCGCCACGCCCGCATCCAGGGTCGGGAAGTTGTCACCTTCTGCCCCGCGCAGTTGAGCACGGTACTGATCGACACGTGAACGGGCAATCAGGATATCCGGATTGTTGCGCAGCGCCTGCTCCACCAGTTGATTAAGCGATGCATCGTTAAATGCACGCCACCAGCTCGCCTCCACCGCCGCTCCCGGCCCCACCTGGTTGCGCCACTGGGTGGGGATCGGCAGCGATGAGGGGGCCTGCTCCACCTGCGTCGCACAACCAGCCAGCGTCGCTGCCAGCATCATTGCCAGCAGACTTTTCGGCGCGGGCATCATTTCTTCTCTCCATCCTGCACGGCGGCAGTGTCGATATTGACCTCAACCGACATCCCCGGGCGCAGATGGGCGGTGTTGTCGCTGGTGATTTTGATACGCACCGGAATACGCTGGGCAATTTTTACAAAGTTTCCAGTCGCGTTATCCGGAGAGATAGCGCTGAACTCCGATCCGGCCGCCGGGGAGATATACTCCACTTCACCGCTAAAGCGCTCATTATTAAGTGCATCCACGCTGAAGGTTACCGGCAGCCCGGGACGAATGCGCGCCATCTGGGTCTCTTTCATATTAGCAACGACCCACATCTGCTTCGGCACCAGCGAGGTCAGCCGCGTTCCTGCCGTTACATAGGCGCCCTGACGCACGGCGATTTGGCCTAACTGCCCATCGCGTGGAGCGATTATCTGGGTGTTATCGAGATCGATTTGCGCCAGCTCCAGCGTAGCCTGTGCACTGGCTACGTCTGCCTTCAGCGAGGCACGATTAACAATCACCGTTTGCAGATCCTGACGTGAAACCTCCAGCGTTGCCTGTGCCTGCTGTACATCCGCCAGCGTCTGGCTATTGCTGGCGCGCGAGGCATCGCGCTCACGCAGCGAGAGTGAGCCATCGGACACCAGATTCTCCACGCGCTTAAGATCCAGCGCACTTTTAACCGCCTGAGCTTTGGCATTTTGCAGCGCGGCTTCATTGCGTTTAATTACCGCTTCAGCACTGCGGCGCTGCTGAAGATTATTGGCGAGTACCGCTTTTTTCATCTCCAGCTGGGCGGTAGCCTGGTGCACGTGCTGTCGATAGATACGGTCATCAATGGTCATCATCAGGTCACCCTGATGTACCGGCTGAAAGTCCAGCACCTTAACCTGAGTGATATAGCCGCTGACCTGCGGGCTGATAAAGGTCACCTGACCGCGCACATAGGCATTTTCCGTTGACTGCGTCTCGCTGGTAAAAGGCGAAAGCTGCCAGGCATAAAGAATTACCAGTACGCCGACCAGAGCAATCCCCGATCCAAGGGCAATAGATATAATTCGCAGCTTATTATTTCTCAGTCGCTCAGTGAGCTGCTGCTGTTCCTGTTGACTCATGTGTTCCCCGTGTCCCCTTTTCGTCCGGCGCACAGCGATTTTATCGCTCATACGCCAGCACTTAGCGGGCAGTAGTCTTGTTGAGATTTTGCATGGCACGCTGTTCCGCTTCCGCTTCGCGTTTTGCCTGCTGCCAGTTGAGGTAGCGCAGACGTGAAAGACGCCACAGCACCCAGAGTAAAGTGATTCCTGCCATGACGGCAGTCAGGATATAAACATCGTTATAGGCCAGAACGTTCGCCTGTAGCGTAGCGACGGTTTGCAGCTGTAGCGTACCCTGTGCGCTTTGCAGGGTGGAGTCGCCAATCAGGTTAGCAAACAGACTGTTGTACTGGGCTAAACGCTCGGTCACGTTCGGATCAAGCAGCGACAGCTGGTCGCTCAACAGGCTTGAGTGATATTTTTCGCGCCAGGTCTGGAAGGTGCCAAGCAGTGCCGAACCCATCAGGCCGCCGAGATTCTGGCTCATGCCGAACAGCACCACAAAACTGACCAGGTTCTTTGGCTGGGTCACCACGCTGCCTACTCCCAGCAGCATCGCCGGGGCGATAAAGAATGAGGTACTGAAGCCCAGCAGGAACTGGCTGAAATACATATTATTGGCGCGGGTTAGCGGGCTGGACTGAGCATCCATCAGCGAGGCCACCATGACGATGACCAGCGACAGCACAATGGGCCAGCTAAGATGCTTGGGATTGATCGTCAGGGCGCTACAGATAATGCCCGCAGCTACCCCAGCGAGGATCGCCAGCGCCAGGCCCTGCATCTGATCGTTCAGCATACCGAGCTGTTGCAGATAGCCAATAGCGCCGGTGTTCTGTTCCGCCAGCATAATGCGCAGCAGGATCATGACAATGCCGAGGCGGAAGATCGCCCCGCTGCCGAGCCAGCGCGTATTTATCAGCGGATTACTGCGGTTATGCTCCACCAGCACGGCGGCGGTGACCAGCACCAGGCCTGTGGCGAGGCAAATACCCAGCCACGGCGTGCTGGTCCACCACTCAATGCGCCCGAGGGAGAGCACGCCGCAGAACAGCGCCATGCCGGGAGCCAGCAGGAAGAAGGTGAGAAAATCTTTTTTCTCAAAGACTTTTGTACGTTCTCCCGGCGGGAGTTTAAGGATCAGCACCGCGCCAAGCGCCACCAGCGCCAGGCCAAGTTCAAACAGGTAGAGTCCGCGCCACTCGTTAAGTTGCAGTAATTCCGATGAGAATAAGCGCGCCAGCGGGATCGCCAGCTGCGAGGCTCCAAGACCAATTGCCAGCGCTTTCAGACGGTGCTTCGCCGGCCATGCCTGTACCTGATAATAGATGCCGAGCGAACTGAGTGCGGCTCCGACCATGCCGTGCGCCGCACGGACAATAATGGCAGAGCTGAGATCGTTAACCAGCAGATGGAAAAACGCCACCAGCACATACAGCACCAGAAACGCCTCGGTAAATACCCGCAGGCCAAACTGCTGGCGAAACTTTACCAGCAGAAGGTTGATTGAGATATTCCCCATCACATAAACCGCCGGAAGCCAGGCGATTTCGTTGTTATACGCGCCGAAGACACCCTGCAAATTAGTCAGGTTGGCGGTGACCAGCGCATTACTCAGCGCCCCGGTGATGCAAATCAACAGGCCAACGATGCCAAAGGCAATTCGTTTATGAGTGGGATGCAGCGGCGTGGAGGGTGAGCCGGGCAGCATCGGCTTCTCGCCGGGGGCCCACTCACGCGGTGCGTAAGGATTGGGTTTGTTGCCGGACACCTTACTTCACCTCTGTCGCCGCCAGCAGTTGCTGTAGCACGCGCTGAGTGATCGCCAGATCGGAGGCGTTCACCCCGGAGAGCAGCTCATTACGCAGCGCATCCGCCTCTTTTTTCAGTCGCTGATACAGCAATTCACCTTTAGGGGTGACATGAAGCAGCCGTTTTCGGCGATCTTCTGCCGGCTGAACCCGCTCCACCAGCTGCTGTTTCACCAGGCGGTCAATCAGCGGAACGACGCTGGCATCTTCCAGGCCGAGCGCCTGCGCCAGCTCTTTCTGGCTCATGGGTGCATCCTGAATGGCGATGGTTGCCACCGCCATCCAGCTGCTCATGCTGAGACCGTTATCCTTCATCCGCCGGTCAATCGCCTGACGCCAGGCATGGGCTGTAAGATGCAGTAAACGGGAGAAATTCAGTTCCTGAATATTCAATTGGTAAGATGCCTGATAATTAGAGGTCTAACTAAAGGATGTGGTAATTATAGCCACGGTCAGTTAAAGAAGGGAAGCAGCACATCAAGAGTGTAGATAAATCTTACAGCTCTGCCCGGTCTTTCCACCACCTCCCGCCCCTTGTCTCTCCTTTTTCAACTAAACGCTCTGCTGATTCAGCTAAACATATCGAAATGAAAGACATTACCTTTCAACTTTTCTTTTTATTTGAAAGATAAATGCGTCATTTTGTGATCAATGTAGTTTTTTTAAAAACAACTTAACGTCTAAATTAGCTTCCACTTCGAAGGAAAATAATAACTATTACCCACGTTAAGAGGTTTCATCATGATTGAAAGCATCACGCACGGAGCCGAATGGTTTATCGGGCTCTTCCAAAAAGGAGGGGAAGTGTTTGTCGGCATGGTAACAGGCATTCTTCCCTTACTGATCAGCCTGCTGGTGATTATGAATGCGCTGATCGTCTTTGTCGGACAGAAAAGGATCGAACGGCTGGCGCAGCGCTGTGCGGGGAATCCCGTTTCACGCTATCTGTTACTGCCGGTGATTGGCACCTTCGTTTTCTGTAATCCAATGACGTTGAGCCTCGGGCGCTTTATGCCTGAGAAGTACAAACCCAGCTATTACGCTTCGGCATCTTACAGCTGCCACTCAATGAACGGACTGTTTCCACATATTAACCCCGGCGAACTGTTTGTGTATCTCGGTATTGCCAACGGTCTGACCACCCTGAACCTGCCGCTTGGCCCTCTGGCGGTGAGCTATCTGCTGGTTGGTATGGTGATGAACTTTTTCCGCGGCTGGGTGACCGATCTCACCACCTCCATTTTCGAAAGAAAAATGAACATCCAACTTGAGCGTCACGTTCGTTTATAAGGACGGAGAGAATCATGGCTAAGATTATTGAAATTCATAAAGGCGAAAGCGGCTGGGGTGGCCCTCTGTTTTTAGTGCCGACACCAGGCAAAAAAATTATCTACGTTACCGCAGGAACGCGTCCGGCCATTGTTGACCGTCTGCATCAGCTGACCGGATGGGAAACCGTCGATGCATTTAAAGAGGGCGAACCTCCCGCTGAAGAGATCGGCGTGGCAGTTATTGACTGCGGCGGTACCCTGCGCTGCGGTCTCTATCCGAAACGACGCATCCCGACCATCAATATTCATGCCACCGGTAAATCCGGCCCGCTGGCGCAGTTTATTACCGAGGACATTTATGTCTCTGGCGTCCGCCCGGATGACATCCAGATACAGGCAGATAACAGCGCCCCTGCCCCGCAGGTTACCGCGACTGAACAGGCCACAGCGACCAAACAGACCGACTACGACACCACGAAGAAGATCACAGAACAGAGTGATGGCCTGCTGGCCAAAGTCGGTATGGGGATGGGGTCAGTCGTCGCGGTCTTTTTCCAGGCCGGGCGTGAAACCATTGATACGGTATTGAAAACCATCCTGCCGTTTATGGCATTCGTCTCCGCACTGATTGGGATCATTATCGCTTCCGGTCTGGGGGATTTGATCGCCCACGGTCTGACTCCTCTGGCGAACAGCCCTATCGGGCTGGTGACGCTGGCGCTGATCTGTTCTTTCCCTTTGCTGTCACCGTTCCTTGGTCCGGGCGCTGTTATTGCTCAGGTAATCGGCGTGCTGGTAGGTGTGCAGATCGGCCAGGGCACGATACCTCCTCATCTGGCCCTGCCCGCGCTTTTTGCCATTAACTCGCAGGCTGCCTGCGACTTTATCCCTGTGGGTCTGTCACTGGCTGAAGCTCGCCAGGAGACGGTACGCGTTGGTGTGCCATCGGTGCTGGTTGGTCGTTTTCTTACCGGTGCCCCAGCCGTGCTGCTGGCCTGGGCAGTATCCGGCTTTATTTATCAGTAACTGACGGAGTGATGATGAAAACTGTGTATGAATCCACCTTTATTGCCGTCGGCGGCTGTGCTGGCGAAGCACTTGATGACCACTTTTTGATTACCTTCGGCGAGGGCGCACCTGGAGATGTGGCGGATTACTGTTTTATCCACCGTCCGGAAGTGCGCGGCACGGCCCCTCTCGTGGCCGGAACTGTTATCACCATTGGCGAATATAGCTGGCCGGTGACCGCAGTAGGTGAAGTTGCAGAGCTAAATCTGCGAGAGCTGGGCCATATCACCGTGAAATTTGACGGTGCAACCGCAGCAGAATTCCCGGGAACAGTTCATGTAGCAGGCCTGACGCCTGCGGGGATTGAACCTGGTCAGAAGTTTCGCGTTTTAAGTCATTAACAGGAGAATTCAATGGATCAGGTTGCAGTAGTTATCGGTGGTGGTCAGACGCTGGGCGCTTACCTGTGTAAAGGGCTTGCCGGAGATGGTTATAAGGTTGCCGTTGCCGACCTGAATATAGGCAATGCTCAGGCCATAGCGGCGGAGATTAATCAGACCCTGGGCAAAAATGTGGCGACGGGATTCCAGGTAGATGCCACCAATGAGGGAAGCGTGGCAGAGCTGGCCCGTGCAGTAGATGAGATATTTGGTCGTACCGATGTGCTGGTTTACAGTGCCGGGGTGGCGAAAGCGGCACCCATTACCCAGTTTATGCTGAATGATTTCGACCTGTCTTTACAGGTGAATCTGGTGGGCTACTTCCTGTGTGCAAGGGAGTTCGCCAAACTGATGATCCGAGATGGAGCGGGCGGCAGAATCATCCAGATCAACTCTAAATCTGGCAAAGTGGGTAGCAAACATAACGCCGGTTACAGCGCGGCCAAGTTTGGTGGCGTGGGGCTGACACAGTCGCTGGCTCTCGATTTAGCTGAATACGGCATTACCGTGCATTCGCTGATGTTAGGTAACCTGCTGAAGTCGCCTATGTTCCAGTCGCTACTCCCGCAGTATGCGGAGAAACTGGGCATTGAACCGGAAGCGGTTGAGCAGTATTACATCGATAAAGTTCCGTTAAAACGCGGCTGCGACTATCAGGATGTGCTTAACGTGCTGCTGTTCTACACCAGTGATAAAGCAGCCTATTGTACCGGGCAATCCATCAATGTGACCGGTGGACAGGTGATGTTCTGAGGCCAATCCGGCGGCTACGGCTGCCGGTTTTTTTATGGAGAGGATGATGAATTCAGTCAATATGTTTATCTGTGTGGCGGGTTTTGCCTGGCTGGGACAAATTGCCCTAGGCTGGTGGCAAATGAAGCGTTTTAACCACGCTCTGGCTCAACTCCCGACTCAGGATCGTATCGGGATTGGCCGTTCTTCGGGCCGCTTTAAACCGCGCTCGCTGCTGGTGATTAGCGTCAACAGTCGTAATATTATTACCGACAATTTTGTGATGAAAGGCATTTCAGTGTTCTCAACACCGCAAACCGATAGCTCGCTGTGCGGGTTGAATATTGAGAATCTTGTGCCAGCTCACATTTATCCCAACAATAAGGGGCTGCGCGCCGCGTTGGAGTTAGCCATTACAAACAAAGGGTGATATCTTTCATTTTGAAAGATTTCTCTTCCTTGTTTGCTGTGTTTGTGCGAATGCGAAAGGAATCTATCGGGCCTACGAAAGGGAATACAGGATGAAACCAATTCAGCGTCAAGCACTGATACTCGAATACTTGCAGGGTAAAGGGCGTACTACGGTTGAACAACTGAGCACGTATTTCAATACCACAGGTACCACTATCCGCAAAGACCTCTCCCACCTCCAGCAGCAGGGGGCGGTGATCCGCACTTACGGCGGCGTAATGCTGAATCGTGATGATGGCGACCAGCCTATCGACAGAAAAACCTTTATCAATTCCGACAAGAAAAAATTGATCGCCGCGTGCGCGGCAGAGTGGGTATTTGAAGGCGACTCACTGATTTTCGATGCTGGTAGCACCGTACAACAGATGGTTCCCCACCTTGCCAGATTCAATAATATCACCGTAATGACCAATAGCCTGACCATCGTCAATGAGCTGGTCGAGCTGAACAACGATCAGGTGATCCTGATGCCGGGCGGTACCTATCGTGGTACGTCGGCTTCATTTCACGGCAGCCTGGCAGAGGCAGCTTTCAGTCATTTCAATTTTGACAAACTGTTTATTGGCGCCGATGGCGTCGATCTTAACGCCGGCGTCACCACCTTTAATGAAGTGTTCGGTGTCAGCCAGGCGATGTGCCGTGCAGCACAAAAAATCATCCTGCTGGTCGATTCGTCTAAATTTGGCCGCAGAAGTCCTAATGTAGTGTGCAGCCTCGACACGGTAGATGTGCTGGTTACGGACAGTGGAATTGACGATGACGTGGCGTCGCAACTACGCGAACGCGGCATTGACGTAATTATTGCCGGAGACAAATAACCCATGCGCCAACTGTTAATCGAAGCAGCCCGAGAAACGCTGCAAACAGAAATTGATCAGCTTATCAACCTGCCAGCCCGGGTGGATAATGCTTTTACCGACGCCTGCGAAATGATGCTGGGATGCCGGGGAAAAGTGATCGTCAGCGGGATGGGAAAATCGGGGCATATCGGAAAAAAAATTGCCGCCACGCTGGCCAGTACCGGAACACCGGCATTTTACGTGCACCCTGCTGAGGCGCTGCATGGCGACCTGGGGATGATTGCCGCTGGTGACGTAGTGCTGCTGATCTCTTATTCAGGCCACGCTGCCGAGTTTCGCCGTATGATGCCGCTGCTGCGCGCACTGCCGGTGGGAATTATTGCCTTCACAGGTAATCCAGAGTCGCCGCTGGCGCAGGGCGCTGACCAGGTTATTGATATAAAGGTAGCACGCGAAGCTTGCCCGCTTGGCCTGGCTCCCACCTCTTCTGCCGTCTGTACGTTAATGATGGGCGATGCCATGGCTATCGCTTTGATGAAAGCGCGTAACTTTAGTGAGAACGACTATGCCCGCACTCACCCTGCCGGAAGTCTGGGCGCACGCCTGCTCTGCCGTGTGGGCGATATTATGCGTAGCGGCGAGAAGATAGCCCTGGTGCAGGATGATGCTTCGATCACCGACGCGCTATTTGAACTGACGCGTACCGGCCTGGGCCTGGTGGCCATTACCGACCAGAACCAAACCCTTCGCGGCGTATTTAGCGATGGTGACCTGCGCCGCTGGTTACTCAAGGGCGGCCAGATTTCCAGCGCCGTCGCCGATGCGATGACACCTGTTGGGTATAGCCTTTCCTCTACTCAACTGGCCTCTGAAGCGCTGGCCGCATTCCACGAAAAGAAAATATCCGCAGCCCCGGTACTTTCTGCGGATAACAAAGTGATCGGCGCACTGGCGATGCATGATATCCATGATGCAGGCTTATAGATGAGTGAGTAATGCCGTCCTGGCCGAGGATGCAGCGCCCCGATGTTATCGATTCCATTAACACTTTGATATCGGGGTTCGTTGTTGGAAAATACCCGGATTCCATATAATATGCCTGGCTGTAGCGCTAACAATTTCGCCCGAGAGCAGTCAATTTAATGGATAAGAAAAACACAGATATTGAAGTATTAAGAACGTTAGCAATCGTGTTCGTTTTCCTGGCCCATATTCCTGGCATTCTCAGCCCGGACTCGTTCTACTGGAAAATATTCAATATCAGCAGATTTGGCAGTGGCGTGGATCTGTTTTTTTGCGTTTCAGGATTTATAGTCACCAGGAGTTTGTTATCAAAAAACATGCACCTGATGTCCTTTAATGATTTCCGTCATGAAGCCAAACTATTCTATATAAAAAGAGCCTGGCGCTTACTCCCTGCCGCATTTTTCTGGATAGCCGTATCAATACTGCTGGCGCATTTACTGAAAAGTACAGGTGCCTTTATCTCTTTCAGAGCGATGTTGAAATCTGCATTTTTTGCCGCAACCCAGACTCAGAACATATTCTTCATGACGTGCAGGGATCATGGTGGATGTGGCAACCTTGGCATATACTGGAGCTTATCTCTGGAGAACCAGTTTTACCTGCTGCTTCCGCTAATACTCTACTTCTTCAACAATAAAAAACTCTGCTTTTTTATGCTTTTCGTGTTTATCATACAGTTCTTCCTGCCAAGAACTTTAGATAATCATACGCCCGTTGCATGGCCAATCCGTACGGACGCCATTTCGCTGGGCGTTATAATGGCTGTGATAAGCACCAAAGACCTTCATAACAAAATCAAACCAAAAATTCTCGACAACTCATTTATCCTGGGCTTAACATTTGTGATCCTGACTTTTTTACTGGCGGTGTTCACTAAACCAGAACCAATCGTATTTTTCCAGGTAGGCCTGACAGCGCTGATATCAGGTATATTTGTCTATATTGCCAGCTATAATAATAATTATTTTTCCGGCAACCGCATCGTTCGCTCATTTTGCGAATATATCGGCTCACGATCTTATTCATTATATTTAACCCACGTTATCGCTTTAGCCACCACCCGAGGCTTTTTCATAACGCATAATCCGGATTACTCTGCGATGGGAACCTTTGTCAGGCTCTGTTTCTTCTTCTCTCTCACTTTCCTGCTGACCGAGTTTAGCTACAGGTGTATAGAGAATAAATTCAGATACTCATGGAAGAAGAAAACGACCATTGATGGTTAGTTTTATCATTGCAAAACTATCATTCTGGCGTGGCGTAACGGATTCGCCACGCAACAGTGACCAGTATTCTTCGTTCCTTTCTACTATCCAGCGGGTTGTCTGCTGTTCATCTCTACTGATAGCTATGGATTTTCTTGCAGAAAATGGCTTCGTACAGGGAATGGCCGGATTTTAGACGTAAAAAAACCGCCTTTCGGGGCGGTTACGACATTGCTTACTGCTTGTTTTTATTCGTTTTAATCGGTACTGATAATATGGTGCCCGGGGCGGGACTTGAACCCGCACAGCCATAAGCCGAGGGATTTTAAATCCCTTGTGTCTACCGATTTCACCACCCGGGCTTGGGTGTTAATTGGAGGCGCGTCCCGGAGTCGAACCGAGGTAGACGGATTTGCAATCCGTAGCATGGCCACTCTGCCAACGCGCCTTTAATTCTTTTTGTCATCAGAGACTCATCTCTGACAACGTAATCTTTAGCAGGAAAACAATCTAAAATTCAAGTCTAACCACTTGATAAGTCTTAATTTTTAGTTTGCTACCATTCGCTAACGGACGCAATTATGGACTTGTTGGCTTATACCGTCAAGATCTATCTGCAACTTTTTTCACATCAATAAGTTAGGTGATTAAAGATTCAACAAAAGACGGTTCAGTTCCTACTTTTACAGCAACCTTCAAGCAATGTCTTCACAAACAGGGGCACTTTGCAGGATAACTCAAACTTTTACACGAGCCTCTAACATCAAGGTCAGTCAGACCGCCTCGTGGTTAAGCCTTCATCTTCTACTTATACCTGGTTTTGTTGTGGGCCTTCTTACCGTACAGACATCTATTGTCGCGGCTGGGTATCTGGCGGATTCCACTGTACCGATTAACGTAAGCAAGCATATGGTGTGTCTTAGCAAGTGGCATTGCCTGCTCTTAGTGCCATCAGTAATTACCCTGGCCGTTCAAGCGGTATTTCCACGCCCGCGGCCTGAAACCCGCCGCCAGCTCCCTTTTCTCACTCAGCTGCCCCTGCTCATTATACCGGTAGCGGCACCGCCCCGATGCGCTGACCCGCCCTTTCTCCTGGCGCTGCATCCGCACGATCTCCCCCTCCGCGGCGAACGCCGCCCTGCGGGTGCGCCCCAGCGTCAGGTTCAGGTTCGCGTCGTAGTCAAAGCGCGCACTCTCCCGGTGGATCCCCTGCAACTCAGCCTCAGTGACCTGGTCGTTAACGTCGTGCCGGTAGCGCATATCGCCCCACTTACCGTCACTTATCCGGGTAACGTTGTGCGCCCTGTCGTACTCATACCGGCGGTTCACCGCGCTGCCGGGCGGGGCCGCCTGCGGATGAGCCAGCCCCGGCTGACAGTTAAACAGCGTCGAGTCCCTTCCCGCCGCCTGGCTGAACAGCAGACCGTTTGCCGTGTAGTTATGCGCGAGCACAAACCCGCCGGCGCTGCGGCGTACGCTCTCCCGGCCAAGGGGATCGTATTCAAAGCTCAGGGGATGGTGGTGGTTTAACTGCGTTTTTTCCAGCCGTCCGGACGCCGCGTCATAGTGCAGGCTGAGCCGGAGGGTATCCAGGGACTGGTTAATCACCCGCCCTGTTTTCGCATCGCGCTGATACGTGACGGCCCGGCCGTTAATCCGTTCGCCGGTCAGCCCGCCCCGTTCGTCATAATTAAACTCCACGGTGGCGCTGCCGTTGACCGCCGTCGTCAGCCGCCCCTCCCGGTCGTAGGTAAAATCAACCCGCTCCTGCAGCGTGGAGACGTTCTCTTCCTCCAGCCAGTACAGCTCCTGCGCCAGCCGGTCGCCGGGCGTGTAGCGGTAAGTGACCGTCTGCCGGCCGCACCGCTTTCTCACCAGCCGCCCCGCGGCATCGTAAGCATAGCGCTGGCGGCGGCCGGTGAAATCCCGCTCCTCAACAACCTGTCCCTTTGCGTCGCGGATCAGGTAATAAGATTCGCCGCCGGCGTTCGTCAGGCCCGTCAGCCGCGTCAGACGATCGTAATGATACGAGACGGTTTTTCCGTCCGGCCGCCGCCTCGACAGCAGCAGGTCGAAAGCCCCGTACTGACAGGTGCTTTCCCTGCCCTCGCCGTCGGTCTGCTTCCGGATGCGCCCCTCGCTGTCATAACGGATCTGCTGCCGGGATCCGTCCGGGTACGTCACCCCGGTCACGCTCTGCCCCGGCCTGGCGTGCGCAGCGCTGTGTGGCTGGATTTGAGACGGGCGCACATCTCACCGTTAAAATAACCGAGGGCTGTATTGTGATTATTAAAGACAGTGATGACGCGGATGAACTGAAGCGTGAACAGGAAACTTCGCCAGCAACTGCGGGATATTAAGCTGGCTAACCGGAATATGAAGAACGCCGCTAAAGCGGCGCTCCGGGGGATCAGGGTTTAAGGCAGTAGCAAGCTGGAAAATATAAAATAGCCGGAGGGAATGGGGAATATTTCCCGGTATGCGCCTATTAATATTTACTTATATAACTCATTAGATTACTCCAGAAATCAGCATCCAATATACTCTCTTTACCTAGATTTAATTTCCCACCCATATCCACATAAAGATTAATATCTATATCCGTAGGGTTAAAACCTATTGCCATCAAATAAATGAATAATCCTTCATATGCCATCTCATATTCATCATGCTCCACAAAATAACAAACTTCACGTGTTATTTCTTCATCAATTTCTTTTTAATATTTATCAAGCAATTCAAGAATAGAATTTTTTCATACCACAGTATGATTAATTATTATCAATGCATTTCATATTCAACACTCACTATAGTATCGGGTTGGGGGTTACATTTATAGAATATGCAGTTGATATCTGCCCTGCGTATGTCGGATGTCCTGCTGGATAAAAATCGACCCTAATTTCGATTCCATCTCTACCCCCTGTCACATATGGTGAATTCCATTTACCCACTCCCGAAATAGAACCGGGATCTGTATCAACATCTGTCACATGATGCAAAATATCAATATCACTCCAAACTACAGTTAAACCATTCCCGTCTTTAAAATGATATTGTCATGTTTATTTAATCGGCTATTATTGGAAGTGGATGTTCACCCGCATATCGGCATGGACGGGATAACGGCGAACTGTATCTGGCCGAGGACTGGCTGGCGCAGTGCTGCCTTATCGGACAACCCTGGAGATCAATGTGATGCCCGGTAAGGTGGTAATTCGGATACAGCTGATAAATATGCAGCCATAACAACATATAAAAAATAACCGGGAAAATCTTTTTGGGATCTTCCCTGTTTTTATTTATGGCGACTTCCTCAGCGCTTTTTAATTACTTGCTGCCCCAGAGATTGCTATTCAACCTAATTCAATAACCTGACCGCCATGAAGAAAAATCAGAAACATATATTTCATTAAATATCATATCACTAGGTATACTTTCAATGCTGTCCCCGATTTCATTATAAGGTGATGGCAATATAAGCGAGAAACCAAAATCATCGTCAATAATGACTGATCCATTAAATATACGTTGTTTTTCAGTTAGAGCAATAACCTCTCTCATTGATTGCCCTGTATGCAATATATTTTTATACTTCCCTTTATATTTTTGATTGCAACCTATTGAGAAGATTAAGCCTTCATGATCAGTTGCGATAGTTATAGTCTTATTTAGTATATATGCATTCTTTTTACTCCCGTCAGGAAGAGAGTATTCCTTAACATCAACCTTAAAAATAGAATAAATCTCATCTATATATGAAGATATGTTTCTATTCAGGTTAATATTTCCTAATGAACAACCGGATATTATTTCAGCATTAAAGTCTATCATATTACAAACCACCATTTATTAACGCACCATCAATATATATCGGGGAGTCTTTTATTAGATCGTAGTTTTTAAATTCACCATGACCGATCCTTCCAAAGACAATATCCTCACCATTGTTTACTTTATAAATCTTCCAGTAATCATTGCCATGAATATTCGGCTGACTTGCATTTCCTCCTGGGTGATAATCTAGTTTATATGTTGCCCCGGATTTAGTAGTACGTACATATTGAGTATGTTGAATCGCATCGGGTCTTCCTGCTTGAGGATAATGTCTAGTCCAACCACGGCTAGTCATGAACGCATCAACATCCGCAGGTTTTTTACCTGATAATTTATCAACCCACCTTTGTGTAATTTTATCTTTTCTAGAAAAACCTTTAGGGACACTACATGCCGTTAACCCCAGCGGATCAATCCACCCCAGCGGATTATGCACATACCCGTACGGGTTTATCCCCCCCGCCAGCCCTATTGGATCCGGACTGATATACTGCGCCGTATCCGGGTCATAATACCTGAACCGGTTGTAGTGTAAACCCGACTCATCGTCTTCGTACTGCCCGGGAAAACGCCACTGGCACCCCGCACGCACCTCATCGTTTGCCGCAAATCCCCAGAGCCGGCTGCGGCCCCACGTGGTGCTGCGCGCAAACCATACCGCCTTGCCCTCCTCGCTTAACAGCTCCCGCACGCTTCCCAGGTGGTCGCTCACCACGTAGTGCAGCCTTCCCCTTTCGTAGCGCGCAAACGGGCTCACCGCCCCGGGCTGATACAGCCACCGGATGCGACCGTCATCCGCCGGCGTGCCGTCCGCATACAGCGGGGTCTCCTCCACCATCTGTTCGCCGCACCAGAAGTAATCGTAACCGGCCGTTCGCCGCCCCTCCCCCCGCGCCACCTCCGCATCCTCACCCGCGTGCGGCGTCAGCGGGAGACGCCGTTCATCAGCGCCGCCGCCGGGAATAACCTCAAACTTCCGGATGCGCCGGCCAAACGCATCATACTCATAGCGCCAGCGTCGCCGCTCCGGCGTCAGCAGCTCCGCCAGCTGCCCCTGCCCGTTCCAGCGGTATTTCCACACCCGCGGCCTGAAACCCGCCGCCAGCTCCCTTTTCTCACTCAGCTGCCCCTGCTCATTATACCGGTAGCGGCACCGCCCCGACGCGCTGACGCGCCCTTTCTCCTGGCGCTGCATCCGCACGATCTCCCCCTCCGCGGCGAACGCCGCCCTGCGGGTGCGCTCCAGCGTCAGGTTCAGGTTCGCGTCGTAGTCAAAGCGCGCACTCTCCCGGTGGATGCCCTGCACCTCAGCCTCAGTGACCTGGTCGTTAACGTCGCGCCGGTAGCGCATATCGCCCCACTTACCGTCACTTATCCGGGTAACGTTGTGCGCCCGGTCGTACTCATACCGGCGGTTCACCGCGCTGCCGGCCAGGGCCGCCTGCGGATGAGCCAGCCCCGGCCTGGCGTGCGCAGCGCTGTGTGGCGGGGTTTGAGACGGGCGCACCTCTCACCGTTAAAATAACCGACAGTTGTATTGTGCTGGTTCTGGACAGTGATGAAGTGAACGACCTGAAGCATGGGCAGGAAGCGCTACGCCAGCAACTGCGGGATATTAAGCTGGCTAACCGCGATATGAAGAACGCCGCTAAAGTGGTGCTATGGGGGATCAGGGTTTAATGAGGTGAATAAATAAAAATAGTCGGAAAAATCAGAAGGCTCCTTCCGGCTCAAATTTTACTTTATGTATATATCACACCCTTGAAATGTTAGAGTTTTTAACTCTATCCTGACACTCCATACATTGCCATTAAAGTTCAATTTAATATATCTTTTTCTTGGGATAACTCTAAAAAACAGAAGTCAACACATTGCCAATTTATAACATCCACTTTATTTAAAAATTGACCAATTAATTTAATCACGATGACATTATAATCTTCACCCCAAACACCCCACTTATTTATTTCTACTTCAGGCCTCTGAATGACATGTATATTTATAGATATTCGATCTGCCAAATCCAAACCTAATAATACTGGTTCTTGCAACCCTTTAGGGAAAAGTTTCTCTAAAAATTTGTTATGTTCTGCTGCTTGGCTCGTCTAACGAGCAGGCACCGATTAACAACACGCGGTTAATGGAACGGTTTAAAGCGTTGGCCCAGTGCCAACCGGAAGAACAGGAGACTGTGATCAAGTTGATCGATGCGGTGATTGTGAAGCACCGCGTTGAATCGGCCATACGGCCTGTTGACCAGAAAAAGAGCTGAGAGAGATAAGCGATCTGTAGCGCGGCGCTGATGTGCTACCAACACACCAACGCCGCTCACCACAAGCAACTATTCGAGGTAGTTATCATGGCTAAGCGTGATTCTAAGTCAGGCACCCCCGTAAATAAAGCCCCCAAGACAACACGCCACTACACTGTGGGCTATACGCCCAACCGAGGTATCAAGAAGCCCGCGCCACAGCTGATTATCAAGGGGTATTGGCTGGAATAACTGGGTTTTTTAACCGGCCAGCCAGTCACGGTAAATATTGAGCAGGGGCGATTGATTACTCAAGCGGAGGGCAATGTATGAACGGAAGCACTATTATACAGACAACCATAGGCGGGTTTATTCCTGAGCTGATTATCGATGGTGAGGATATTATCAAGGCGGGGTTTGTGGCGGTAGCGGTATTTAAGATAGAGCCGTACCAGGATAGGTTGGTAATAACGTTGGTTTCTGATGAGGAAGAGATTGAGCGGTTATTATTGGCGAGGGACGCTCACCCGCATATCGGCATGGACGGGATACGGGATAACGGTGAGCTGTATCTGGCCCGGGACTGGCTGACGCAGTGCGGCCTGACTTGGCAACCGCTGGCGATCAGCGTGATGCCCGGTAAGGTGGTGATTCAAGCACAGCAAAGGATAACTCAGCATAACATGTATTAATCCAAGCCAACGGAGCAATCATAATAAATTGCTCCGTTATAAATATTATCTGGTTGTTTAAAAAAGCTAATCCCACCTTTCATCTATATATGGTGTAACTCCTTCTATCGTTAAAAATTTTGATTTACAGTACAAGTCAAGCTCATTATTTTTTATTCTTATTTCAGAGTAATCTTTTAAAGAGTTTATTATAGGAGAGCAAAAGAAACCGACTCTTGAACCAATAATATTCAATTGGATCAAGCCACCAAAAGTAATCACTAAACTAAGGGCATTAAAACCCTCTCCATTCCATTTTTCTGGGTATTTTTTTGGCATCCCCTTGCAATAAAAATTAAATTTTAAGTCTGAAAATCGCTCCAGCGAAAAGCTATTTATCTCAACGGATTCTATACTCAATTCATTATTAAACATAAATTGAATCTTTTCTTTTCCTAAAGCACTTTGAAACCACATTATAAACCCTCCCTTAAAAATTATAATGACCATGAGTTCCTGACACACTACCTGTATTTAAATTCTCAGAAGATCTGACATTAAAGTGCGGTTCTGCTCCATGCAAAGGGGTTGCCTTAGCATGACCTAAACTATGTTCCTGTATAAAGACAGGCTTGCCCTGACTATTAGTAAATTCATACTGTCTTGTTTTTATTGGCTGTCCAGTGTTATTTAATATTTTATTGCCACTACCATCTAATAGATCAGGTCTTGTAATTGATTTAGGCTGTTGATTCATCGGTATTCCAGCATCGCGTTTCGCCTGCCTAAATGCGTCTCTTCGACTAGAACCCTCATATGTGGTTTTCTTATTAGGAGCTTGGCATCCTGCCAACCCTAATGGGTCTATCCATGTAAGAGGATTTTTAACATAGGCATATAAGTTTATCCCCCCCGCCAGCCCTATTGGATCCGGACTGATATACTGCGCCGTATCCGGGTCATAATACCTGAACCGGTTGTAGTGTAAACCCGACTCATCGTCTTCGTACTGCCCGGGAAAACGCCACTGGCACCCCGCACGCACCTCATCGTTTGCCGCAAATCCCCAGAGCCGGCTGCGGCCCCACGTCGTGCTGCGCGCAAACCATACCGCCTTGCCCTCCTCGCTTAACAGCTCCCGCACGCTTCCCAGATGGTCGCTCACCACGTAGTGCAGCCTTCCCCTTTCGTAGCGCGCAAACGGGCTCACCGCCCCGGGCTGATACAGCCACCGGATGCGACCGTCATCCGCCGGCGTGCCGTCCGCATACAGCGGGGTCTCCTCCACCATCTGTTCGCCGCACCAGAAGTAATCGTAACCGGCCGTTCGCCGCGCCTCCCCCCGCGCTGACGCCGCATCCTCACCCGCGTGCGGCGTCAGCGGGAGACGCCGTTCATCAGCGCCGCCGCCGGGAATAACCTCAAACTTCCGGATGCGCCGGCCAAACGCATCATACTCATAGCGCCAGCGCCGCCGCTCCGGCGTCAGCAGCTCCGCCAGCTGCCCCTGCCCGTTCCAGCGGTATTTCCACACCCGCGGCCTGAAACCCGCCGCCAGCTCCCTTTTCTCACTCAGCTGCCCCTGCTCATTATACCGGTAGCGGCACCGCCCCGACGCGCTGACGCCCTTTCTCCTGGCGCTGCATCCGCACGATCTCCCCCTCCGCGGCGAACGCCGCCCTGCGGGTGCGCCCCAGCGTCAGGTTCAGGTTCGCGTCGTAGTCAAAGCGCGCACTCTCCCGGTGGATCCCCTGCAACTCAGCCTCAGTGACCTGGTCGTTAACGTCGTGCCGGTAGCGCATATCGCCCCACTTACCGTCACTTATCCGGGTAACGTTGTGCGCCCTGTCGTACTCATACCGGCGGTTCACCGCGCTGCCGGCCAGGGCCGCCTGCGGATGAGCCAGCCCCGGCTGACAGTTAAACAGCGTCGAGTCCCTTCCCGCCGCCTGGCTGAACAGCAGACCGTTTGCCGTGTAGTTATGCGCGAGCACAAACCCGCCGGCGCTGCGGCGTACGCTCTCCCGGCCAAGGGGATCGTATTCAAAGCTCAGGGGATGGTGGTGGTTTAACTGCGTTTTTTCCAGCCGTCCGGACGCCGCGTCATAGTGCAGGCTGAGCCGGAGGGTATCCAGGGACTGGTTAATCACCCGCCCCGTTTTCGCATCACGCTGATACGTGACGGCCCGGCCGTTAATCCGTTCGCCGGTCAGTCCGCCCCGTTCGTCATAATTAAACTCCACGGTGGCGCTGCCGTTGACCGCCGTCGTCAGCCGCCCCTCCCGGTCGTAGGTAAAATCAACCTGCTCCTGCAGCGTGGAGACGTTCTCTTCCTCCAGCCAGTACAGCTCCTGCGCCAGCCGGTCGCCGGGCGTGTAGCGGTAAGTGACCGTCTGCCGGCCGCACCGCTTTCTCACCAGCCGCCCCGCGGCATCGTAAGCATAGCGCTGCCGGCGTCCGGTGAAATCCTGCTCCTCAACAACCTGTCCCTTTGCGTCGCGGATCAGGTAATAAGATTCGCCGCCGGCGTTCGTCAGGCCCGTCAGCCGCGTCAGACGATCGTAATGATACGAGACGGTTTTTCCGTCCGGCCGCTGCCGGGACAGCAGCAGGTCGAAAGCCCCGTACTGACAGATGCTTTCCCTGCCCTCGCCGTCGGTCTGCTTCCGGATGCGCCCCTCGCTGTCATAACGGATCTGCTGCCGGGATCCGTCCGGGTACGTCACCCCGGTCACGCTCTGCCCCGGCCTGGCGTGCGCAGCGCTGTGTGAATAGCGCGTTTTCTGCCCGTGGGCGTCGGTGAACCACAGCCGCCCGAGCACATCAACGTGACAGCGCGTGGTAATATTACCCGGCGCGGTTATTGCCGACAGCTGGCCGTATGCATCATATCTGTAACGCCACTCCAGGCCGGAGGAGTGCTGCTCCGTAACGATATTTCCGCAGGCATCATAACGCCAGTCAATGGCCAGGCCCGACGGACAGACCGTCCTGCGCAGCATGCCCTTATCATCATACTGCCAGCGCCAGGCCTCACTCTCCCCCCGGATGACGCCGGTTATCTGCCCCCGGCTGTCATAGCGGTACCGCAGCGGGAGATCGCCGGGCGGCGTGACCTCCAGCAGCTCCCCCAGCGCATTATACTGATACGAGGTGACCCGGCCGGTCTCATCGGTGGTACGCGTCAGCCGGGTCAGATCCCATTCGGATAACACCACCCCGTTTAACGGATCGACGGCCCGGGTGACCAGATCCGCTTCATTATAATAATAATGCGTTTCCCCGCCCTCAGCGTCGATATAGATATTATGCCGGTTCAGATCGTCATAAATAAATCTGTCGTTATAATGTCCCTGCGCGGTGCGCGTTGCCACGACCCGCCCGGTATCGTCATAGTCGATCCAGGCCTGCGTTTGATCGGTGTCCCGCCAGTGCACCATAAATCCTTTATCATTATATTCATGATAAAGCCGGCCAAACTGGAAGCTGTGGCAGTCAGCCAGCTGCCCCCGGTGGTTATATTCACAGGTCAGCAGCACCTGGCTGAATTCCTGAGTCACCAGCGTGACCCGGACTATCCTCCTGTCCTGTACTTCAATATTCAGACTGTAGCCGGCGCTGTGTTCAATGACGCTCAGTTCATTATCCCGGAAGGAGAACGTTATCCGGTTCCCTTTTCCGTCCTCAATCCGGCTTAAATAGCGCCGGCTGCCGTCGGCATGGCCAAAGATATACCGCCGCTGTGTCTGACGGTCAAAAAGGAGTAATTCCCCCTCCCTGTCGCCCGAAAGTATGTAGTGAGGCTGCCGCAGGTTAACCGCGCAGACCTCATTTCCGGGCGTATGATAGGACAGGATGCACCCTTCCTCATCCAGGTAATCGATACTTTCAGGCCGGATATCGAGATACTGAGACCAGCTGTTCGCCCATTTGACCCCGAGCGCCCCCTCAATGATGACCGCACCGGTTGAGCGATAGGTTCTGTATAACGTCAGCGGTAACACGCCGGGCAGATCGATGACGGGCCACTGCTGTAAAAAATCACCGGTAACGACGTCCACGGGCTCCCCTGCGCTGCTCAGTTGTTTAAAACTGTTCCTTATCCCGCTGACGGATGACCTTAACCCCATGTAAACAAGAACCGTATTGATAACCGCGGAGGTGGCCCTGAGGAATATATTCCGGCTGTCCTTTATCTCCGCGACCAGCGCCCCGGTTTGCTGCGTTTCAGCAATATTGCCACTGCCCGAGTTAATGCGGGCATCGCAGCTGGTTCTGTGGCCCAGGCGTGCAACCGGCATCCCGTTGGCGAACACCGTTTCGGCCCCCTCTGCAATCACCGGGGGCGGCGTCCAGGTATGATCGGAGCAGTGAACGGGGTCGCGCGGCCCGGGCAACCGCCTGGCCGTTGAAGAACACGTTGGGAGATCCCTGCGCAACCTCCCCTTTTTTATCGCCATACTGGCCCAGGGCATTCCCGGCGCCGGCAATAATGCCCCCCACCGCCGCCGCGGCCCCGGCGGTTGCCAGAGAGCCAAGAAATGCGGAACCCATGACAACAAGCCCGGCCCCGCCGGTCAGGACACCTATTGCGACAACCACGGCAGCCCCGGCGATAACGCCGGCAATCGCCCCAATCAGCCCCCATCCTTTTCTCTGATGAGCGATGTCATCGCCAGCCCGGGCCGGCGCCTCGCCCCGGATGGCAACCCGCTTCGCCCCCGCCATACCGGCAATTCCGTGCACCGCCCACTCGCCCAGCCTGAACCCGCCGTAGCCGGCGGCCATGCCTGCGGCCAGGGGCGCCAGCGCCATCCCCGCCCCCTGCACCATCCCTGCCACCGCCGCGCCGGTGGAGACCGCACAGGCGCCGCCAGCGGCGCTCGCCAGGGCGGCATAGCCGGATACCGCACCCTGCACCACCGCCAGTGAGGCAAACGTCCCCATCACGCCGTAGTTGTATTCGGGCTTTCGAGAAAATCCAGCACCGTATCCGTGGTTCTTTCCCAGGATGTAATCTGTGGGTTAGCTGGCGTGGCGGATCCCGGAGGGGATGCACCGCCGCCCTGAATGGCACTTATTGCTCCTATTGTCGCCCCGGTCACAGCCGTCATAATAAGTCTTCCCTTTCTTTACCATCACGCTCAGGCCACTGAACAGCGCGCCCTTATTTATCTCTTAACACCAGTGTATTTAACAGGGAGAGGATCAATGCCTTCTGACTCTCCGAAAGTAAGGCCGGCATGGTCGCATTAAGAATAAGGACATTCTTCGCGGCGCTGACAAAAAACATTAACTGATGAATATTTCCCTGAGTGGAACTCCAGCTGAATTCACAGCTGACCGATTCATAATTGTCTAAAGGATCGCGTACCCTTTCAATCTCACTGAAATTTTTGAGCTGAGTGCTCAACAATGTTATTTCCCTTTCAGCAAACTCTCTGAACGCCATTCCCCATGGGGGAGTATCCCGGGAGATAGTGAAACTCAACCCGCCCGCGTCATTTTCAGAGGTACTGAGCACATTGATGGTGACATCTTTCCACTCATCGGGTAAATCAATCGTTCCTTCATTAAAATGATACATTTTTATTTATCCCTGTTTAAATGTATGACAGGCCCCTCAACAAATACGCCCCCACTGTTAATGACTATTTTACTGCCCTCACCAAAACTCAGCGTTATTGACTCTTTGGTCATAACAACATTGCTGTCGCCAACCTGTAAGTCGAGCTGATCTGTGGCTTTTAATAATTGCGTACCCTCGCTGGCACCGTCAGCGTTTGCTTCAAATTCAATTTTATTTGCCCTGGTCATCCGCTTAAGTTTTATTGTCTCTTGCAGATTACCTTGCTGAATGTTTGTAACCTCATCTCCGGTAACAACCGTCACATTTCGGTGCCCCATCTCCACAGTCAGTTCCTGATTATCTTTAACCGTGGTGTTCATATCCTTCTGGGCATGCATAAACAGCTCTTCGCGGCCTTTCGCATCCTCAAATCTGAGCTCGTTGAAACCCTCCCCCTTGTGAGTTTTTGAACGGAACGCCATCTGCGTTTTGCTGGCGGGGAGCGAACCGGGCGGGATATTGCTGGCGTGATAGGTCCGCCCGGTCACGATGGGCTGATCCGGGTCGCCGTGCAGGAAGTCCACCACCACCTCCTGGCCGATTCGCGGGATCGCCAGCATTCCCCAGCCCTGGCCCGCCCACGGCTGAGTGACGCGGATCCAGCACGAGCTGCCGTCATTGCTTTCGCCGTAGCGATCCCACAGAAATTGCAGCCTCACCCGCCCAAATTCGTCGCAGTAGATCTCCTCTCCGGGCGGCCCGACCACTTTCGCTATCTGCGGGCCGTCCATCGCCGGTTTCGGCAGCGGCGTGGGCCGCCAGTGCTGATTGCGCGGGAGAAAAACAAACGCATTATCCAGCACCGTTCCCTGCCCGCCGGACTCCTGCTCCAGCGCCTGCGGCTGCCTGCCGGTATGCTCAATGCTCAGGAGCTGCCAGGGGCAGTTCAGGTCTTCACGCGGGTGGTTGTACAGGCTGAACAGCCTGCCCGGTTGCAGGGCAAAATCGTTGCTTTTTCCCCTGCCGGTGCTGGCGTCATTGCGCAGCGCCTCCAGCCGGTAGCGGGTGAAATCCCTGCCCTGCTGCTCGTCCTTGAAGCGACCGGGGAAATCAAAATGTTCGTAGTCCGGACGCTGGTTTTCCAGCCCGGTTGCCTGCCTGCTGAACTCCGCCGCCCAGCGGGGATTTTTAAAGGTGTAGTCTTTTAGCTGCACCACCGCCGGGCGTACCTGCGCGGTTCGGGTAAAGGTGGTGATGCACAGCTCCTGCGCCTGGGCCGCCACGTTAGGGTTATAGGGCAGCGAGGCGCCGCCCGGCAGCACGGCAAAATCATCGGCATACACCAGGGTATTTTTGCCCCCGTCGAACTCGAAATAGTAAAAAATGCCCTCTTCGGCGGTCAGGCGCTGAATAAAGTCGAAGTCCGACTCCTGATACTGCACGCAGAACTCCCGCGCCGGGTGCGGATGAAACAGGCCAAATGCCACCTCCATGATGCCGTTCTCTTTCAGCAGCGTGGTGATGATGCTTTCAATGGTTTCCAGCTGGAAAATACGCGAGTTGCGGCGCAGCGTGGTGCGCCAGAGGGAGGGCCGGATAACCATGCGGTAGCGGGTCTGATGAAAGCCGGTGTCGCCCTGTTCAAAGCTGGTCACAATGCCGTTAACGCTGCGTTGCAGCTCACCGTCGCGCCAGACGGAGAGCGTGGCACCAAGATCGAGCACCGCAGCAAAGTCGATGGCCGGATCCGCGCTCGCCAGGCTGACGTTAAGCTCAAACGGGGTGGAAAAACTCTCTTTCAGGGTAAAATCGACCACCGCCAGGGTGCCCGGTGGCAGGCCCGCCGGGGTGAGCGTAAATTGCAGGCCGCTGGGAGACCTGCCAGCGAACGCGGCAGGACTATTTGAATTATCAGAAAACATCTTTTTTCCTTCCTGGAAATCAACGCGCAGGCTCCGCCTGCTGCGTTAGCTGGTGATTACAGCTGAGTCAAACACTGAGAAATCGCACATAGCCTGCCAGCATTTCTTGTTAATAACCAGCCTGTTAGCGCTGTGGCCGTGTTGAAAGGTCGATTCTGTGACCGCGATCGACCAGCGGCTGATAATCAGTGACGGAATGGGATATTTATTAAGAGGAAAATGTATGGCAGGAAGTGCCATTACTGAGATGATTTAGTGGCCTGAGACACGCCGGAAGTTATAAACACTGTAACCAGTGCCTGCCTCATTCCAAAGATATCCTCCCCGGCTTACACTAACGTATCCGTGGTTTTAACCGCATCCGGCATTGCCTGCACACGCTCATCACCGTCAGTTCAGTTAGCTTACCTTTGCGCGCATATTCCGCCAGCGTGTGCCGCTTACCCCCGTGCAGGAACTCACTCTGGAGCAGGTGTCCGCTGCCGTAGCGGCAGTAAACATCTGACGGCTGTATTGTGCTGGTTCTGGACAGTGAAGAAGTGGACGACCTTAAGCATGAACTGGAAGCCCTGCGCCAGCAACTGCGGGATATGAAGAACGCCGCAAAAGCGGTACTCCGGGGGATCGGGGGTTAACAGAAAGAACGAATAAAAATAGCCGGAAAGATGGGAAGATCTTTCCGGCTTTATTTTATCTTAATGGAACAGGTAACCGACGAGTGAGCGGTCTGAGTTTTTCTCTGTCATCCCACAGGCCAGGGAATACCTCAAACTTGAGATCATCACGATTAACCCCCGTATCAAAATAACGACATAACCGATCACTGAGATCTTCATGCCCCCACATATTGTCTAATTCATATTGTTCAATAAGCTCACGATCTTGCGGAAGTGTTAAGTCTTCTTTTATTACCGGTGCTTGAGTGACACTAACATTTCCATCAGGGCCAAGATCAATTATTTTACCACCAAGAAAAGGAAAGTCATTTTTAGTTCCTTTATAATGCACACCATCTATTATTGAATAAGGAGAAATCCAATAAGGTTCATAAGGTTTAGAACTTGCTATTACAGTGGGTGATTTAATTTTACCTTGAATAAGATAATTATTAATCACTCTACCAACAAAAGCTCTAAATAAAGGTTTTACTTTATTCAGGTCTATGTTACCCCATACACCATCAACGCTAGATATATCATAAAATCGCATTGCCGGGCTGGTTAACATCTGGCCGATGGTATATAAACCATCACGCAACTTGATATTAACCAGATCACCATTTTTCCAGATAATTCGTTTAGCCATAGATAAAACGTCTTTAACAGCCGCCTCCTTTTTTACCGCCACCGTTCTTGTTGTTCAGGTGATCATCTGCCGCACCAAGATATTCTGTTCTCCGGGCATTTCCTTGTCCCACAGGATTTTGCCTATTAGCAGTACCATCCAGCCCGCCTAATTGCTCAAATGTTCGTTGTTCCAAACCTCGGGCTACATCTTTACCCGATTGTCCATAACCATCATATAAAACTCTAGGGGCTTGTCCACCAAAACGGTCAAAGTTACCACCATATCGATAATTCAATACATCCTGTGCCATTTGCGTTCCTTGCATACTGGCATACCCTACATAGGGTTTACCTGTAATAGCATCAATTCCCTGATAGGTAATATGTGTTGCCGTTGCAGGATTACCCGCTAATCCTAACGGATCTATCCAATTAATAGGATTCGGCCCATAAGCATACAGGTTTATCCCGCCCGCCAGCCCTATCGGATCCGGCTGCGTGAAGCTCCCGCTCCCCGGGTCGTAGTACCTCAGCGTATTATAATGCAGCCCCGTCTCTTCGTCATAGTACTGTCCCGCAAAACGCAGGTTCTGCCTCGCCGCATACGGCGACAGCCGGCTCTCCTCCCTTCTGATGACCCCGAACAGCCCCGTATGCAGCGGACGCCACACCGTGTTTCCCTCCCTGTCACTCAGCGCCTGCGGCATCCCGTTCACTTCCGCATGTACGTACCGCATCCCGCCCTCGCCGCTGTCATACCGCGCCAGCGGCGTGTGGCTCTCTCCGTGATAAAAGTGGAAGGTCAGCGCCTCGTGCGTCCCCTGCTCTGCGCTCAGGCGCATCCCCTGCCAGTAAAAATCCGTCCGCTTATCCGGCTCGTACGGGCTGACATGCTTCACCGTTTTGGCCGTCCGCCTCCCCAGGCCGTCGTAGTCATAGCACACCTCCCGGTAGCGGGGATGCCCGCTGAACGTCACCGACGTCACGCGCCCGTCGCCGTCGTAGTGAAGGTGCTGCACCGCGCTGTCCTTCACGCTGATGCGCCGCGCCAGCCGCCCGAACTCGTCCCACTCGTGGCGGTAATCACCCGCCCGGCTCACCTGGTCGTTCCACGCCACCGCCCCGCCGTTCAGCAGGTTACCCGACGCGTCCCAGCGGAACGACTCCTCCCGCCCCTCCGCGTACCGGGCCAGCACCCGGTCAGCCCCGTCATACTCCCAGCGCGTGTCCTGCCTCACCCCGTACCCGCCCGCCTCCTGTCCGGTCGTCAGCGTCATCTTCACCATCCGGTGGCGGCGGTCATACTGCCAGCGCCGCGCCAGCACCGGGCTGAAGGGCCGGCCTGCCGCCTGCCGCCCGGCAGTTTTCGCCGTGATGCGCCCCGCAGCATCGTACTCCGTCCGCTCCGTCAGCGCCCCCAGGGTTCGCTCCGTCTCACGGTGCAGCCGGTCGCGCGCGTATTCCGCCAGCGTGTGCCGCTCACCCCCGTGCAGGAACTCGCTCTGGAGCAGGTGTCCGCTGCCGTAGCGGCAGTGCAGCAGCCGGCTTCCGTCCGGGTAGGCGGTGCTGACGAGGCTGCCGCCGGCGTCATACCCGTACCGGTACTGCCCCCCGTGGTTACGCTCCCCGGCCAGCTGCCCCGCGGCGTCAAAGTCAAAGGAGACCGTCCGGTACTCAGGCGGCTGCCCCGCGGACAGCGCCGCCCGGCAGGCCGCCTGCCCGGCATGCCGGATGTGCAGCGAGCCCGGCCGGTACTCATATTCGGTACGGCAGTCCGCCCCCTCCCGCCGCACCAGACGCCCGGCCCTGTCGCGCACCAGGGTGGTGCAGAGCTCGCCGCCCTGCGTCCCCAGCAGCCTCTCTTTCACCACCGCCCCCAGCCGGTTACGGGTCAGCTCCCGCACCGTGCCGTCCGGACGAACCTCGCGCATCAGCCCGTCCAGCGCGCTGTAAGCAAACCGGAAGGGCTCGCCCTTCTCATTGTACAGCGCGCTCAGGCGGCCAAAATTATCATACTCAAAGCGCACCCGCTTTCCGTCCTCCCGCCGCTCCGTCACCTGCCCCCGCGCGTTATAGCGGTAGCGCACCCGGGTTTCCCCGTCCCCGCTGATGCACTCCGGCAGCCCGGAGGGCGCGTAGCGGTACTCCCGCACGCCCCCTCCGGCAAACCGCTGCGTCAGCAGCCGCCCCGCGGGGGAAAACGTCAGGCGCTCCGTCTGGTGCAGGGCGTTCTGGATAAGGCTGAGTTGCCCACAGATCTAAGCGCTGAGGTTTTATACCGGACTTCCGGCCTCCGTTATTTTTAAAGACGGGCAACTGATTATTGAACGCAAGTTGACGTGTTAAACAGCCACCACGCCGTTATCACTTTATGATTTATGCCAATAAATTCGAGGTTCTTATGATGAAGATTGTTATTACCGATTTAGAAAATATTAATTAAACCTATACCGAAGCCATAGCATTAGCCCAGTTGGTCAAACGCCTGAGCTGGTCTGAACTGCGCGCCTGCGCCGTCAGTGATGACGAAGCCTATGAGATTAAATACGCCGTGCATAAGCTCCAGAACGCACTGACTGAGGCAGGGTTTGCGCCACGATAGCAGATAAAAAACCGGAAGGATCGAGGGATCTTTCCGGCTTTAAGTCATGTATTTTTAATTAGTTTATTTAATCGTTCTATCTCATTAATTAATCGAGGTATATCTTGCTTCGCATGAGCTATAAACTCCTGATCTTCTATTGTTGCACCAATAAGTTCAATATCTTCACCTCTATTATTTTCGTCTCCCGTCATAATAAAATTAGAACCACTAAAATGATCTCTTCCTTCAATATAAGAAACCCATGGCCCCTTTGTCGTTTTTTCGCAACGCTCTTTTATTAAAAACAACTCTTTGTCTGAAATATAATTATATTGCATTAGCAACCTCCCCCTCCTTTAGGCTTTGGTTTAGCTGATGGGTTCTTTTGAGTTGGAGCCATTATATCCTGTGCTTGATCTGCCGTAATACCAGATGTCCTACATATTCCAAATCAGCTCAGAATATGAAGAACGCTGCAAAAGCGGCGCTCTGGGGGATGAGTACTTAGAATAATAAACAACCGTTAATATTAAAAAAGCCGGGAAGATTTAATTTTCCTCCCGGCTTTTCTATATCAGTTAACTTTAACAGTTATTTTACTGATATCTACACCTCTGAACTTATAGGCCTTTACTGCATCACTAATAACCTTTGCGGTTTCTATTCCTAAAATAATTGAAGGTGAAGCAGATCTCCCACAACCAAATGATGTTGATGTGAAAAATATTCCATTATTTAAAATATTACCTGACTCATAATAAAAATCTGGTTTTGGTGCAACCTGATCTGAATATTGATGGCATTTATCACAATAGTTTTCCATTTGATGTGCAGAAAATCTAATTATTTCCAGTGGTTTCATTAGAAATAAAGTTTCTTTTGGATTTACTGGTAAAAAATTCACATTAAAGTCAAGGCCATTTATATAATCTTTAAACCTTGTAGAAACAATGAATCTTCTATCATATGTTGCACCAATATCTGCTTTATTACTTGACTTGAAATTCTCAGGAAGATAAGTATCATCAATGCAGCATCCACAGTTATCACAAAAAATGCTATCAGGTGCATCAGCAAAAAAATAAGCATGATTCCCAATAGCACTCAAATTATATCCAACAATAATAGAGCTACTCATCATTTTAATCCCGGATGTTGTGTGAAAAAATCCTGAACTACATCAGTATACTTAGAAGCATTTTCTTTATAAAACTCGGACAATGCATCTAACAATTCTTTTCTTGTGAAATTGGACTGTATCACCGCACCACTATTTCCACGTTGTGGCCGCATATGAACAGTATCGCCATTTATAACTTTGATTTTACCTACTAAAAAATCATTTAAGTCTTTATGAAGCTGACGATGATCTACTTCATCAAGCATTGTCAATTTTTGTTTGGGATCCCCCCCCATAAATTTAGGATCGGAATGGTGTCCATGACATTTGAGACCTAAAGGATCGATCCAACTTAACGGATTCGGCGCATAAGCATATAAATTCAGCCCACCCGCCAGCCCTATCGGATCCGGCTGCGTGAAGCTCCCGCTCCCCGGATCGTAGTACCTCAGCGTATTATAATGCAGCCCCGTCTCTTCGTCATAATACTGTCCCGCAAAACGCAGGTTCTGCTTCGCCGCGTACGGCGACAGCCGGCTCTCCTCCCTTCTGATGACCCCGAACAGCCCCGTATGCAGCGGACGCCACACCGTGTTTCCCTCCCTGTCACTCAGCGCCTGCGGCATCCCGTTCACTTCCGCATGTACGTACCGCATCCCGCCCTCGCCGCTGTCATACCGCGCCAGCGGCGTGTGGCTCTCTCCGTGATAAAAGTGGAAGGTCAGCGCCTCGTGCGTCCCCTGCTCTGCGCTCAGGCGCATCCCCTGCCAGTAAAAATCCGTCCGCTTATCCGGCTCGTACGGGCTCACATGCTTCACCGTTTTGGCCGTCCGCCTCCCCAGGCCGTCGTAGTCATAGCACACCTCCCGGTAGCGGGGATGCCCGCTGAACGTCACCGACGTCACGCGCCCGTCGCCGTCGTAGTGAAGGTGCTGCACCGCGCTGTCCTTCACGCTGATGCGCCGCGCCAGCCGCCCGAACTCGTCCCACTCGTGGCGGTAATCACCCGCCCGGCTCACCTGGTCGTTCCACGCCACCGCCCCGCCGTTCAGCAGGTTACCCGACGCGTCCCAGCGGAACGCCTCCTCCCGCCCCTCCGCGTACCGGGCCAGCACCCGGTCAGCCCCGTCATACTCCCAGCGCGTGTCCTGCCTCACCCCGTATCCGCCCGCCTCCTGTCCGGTCGTCAGCGTCATCTTCACCATCCGGTGGCGGCGGTCATACTGCCAGCGCCGCGCCAGCACCGGGCGGAAGGGCCGGCCTGCCGCCTGCCGTCCGGCAGTTTTCGCCGTGATGCGCCCCGCAGCATCGTACTCCGTCCGCTCCGTCAGCGCCCCCAGGGTTCGCTCCGTCTCACGGTGCAGCCGGTCGCGCGCGTATTCCGCCAGCGTGTGCCGCTCCCCCCCGTGCAGGAACTCGCTCTGGAGCAGGTGCCCGCTGCCGTAGCGGCAGTGCAGCAGCCGGCTCCCGTCCGGGTAGGCGGTGCTGACGAGGCTGCCGCCGGCGTCATACCCGTACCGGTACTGCCCCCCGTGGTTACGCTCCCCGGCCAGCTGCCCCGCGGCGTCAAAGTCAAAGGAGACCGTCCGGTACTCAGGCGGCTGCCCCGCGGACAGCGCCGCCCGGCAGGCGGCCTGCCCGGCATGCCGGATGTGCAGCGAGCCCGGCCGGTACTCATATTCGGTACGGCAGTCCGCCCCCTCCCGCCGCACCAGACGCCCGGCCCTGTCGCGCACCAGGGTGGTGCACAGCTCGCCGCCCTGCGTCCCCAGCAGCCTCTCTTTCACCACCGCCCCCAGCCGGTTACGGGTCAGCTCCCGCACCGTGCCGTCCGGACGAACCTCGCGCATCAGCCCGTCCAGCGCGCTGTAAGCAAACCGGAAGGGCTCGCCCTTCTCATTGTACAGCGCGCTCAGGCGGCCAAAATTATCATACTTAAAGCGCACCCGCTTTCCGTCCTCCCGCCGCTCCGTCACCTGCCCCCGCGCGTTATAGCGGTAGCGCACCCGGGTTTCCCCGTCCCCGCGGATGCACTCCGGCAGCCCGGAGGGCGCGTAGCGGTACTCCCGCACGCCCCCTCCGGCAAACCGCTGCGTCAGCAGCCGCCCCGCGGGGGAAAACGTCAGCCGCTCCGTCTGGTGCAGGGCGTTCTGGATAAGGCTGAGTTGCCCGTAGTCATCATATATAAACCGCGTCACGCTGCCGGTGCAGTCGGTCCGGTTCAGCAGCCGGCCGCTGGCGCTGTAGCGGTAGTGCGTCTCGTTGTTTCCCGGGTCGCGCCGGCAGATGCAGTGGCCCGCGTCGTCCCGGACGAACAGCGTTTCCCCGCCGCGGGGGTCAGTCTGCGCCACCAGATCCCCCCGGTCGTTATACCGGTACCGCCAGGTGCCGCCGTCAGGCATCACCCGCACCAGCGGAAAGGCAAAGTCCTCATGCCACCGGGTATGGGTTTTCTGCCCCTCCGGATCGGTGGTGTGCGTCAGATTGCCGCTGAGGTCATACTCCAGCGTCCACGCATTATTATCCGGGTCGGTCACCCGGGTTAACCTGTCCGCCTCGCTCCATTCGAACGTCCAGACGTTGTCGAGCTCGTCAACATAGCCGGTGATCAGGGCGTTGCGGCCCCAGCGGCGGTAGCTGCTCCCTTTCCCCTCCACCGTGACCTCCACCTGGCTGAAGGCGAGGTCATACTCCAGCCGCACCGACTCCAGCAGGCTGTCGCCGTCCAGCAGCGTATGCTCAGTCACCCGGTAGTGCGCAGGCTCGCCGCCCCGCTCAGGGAACAGCGTGTAGCGATAGCGCGCCGCCAGCCCGGTGGCATAGGCGTGGCCGGTCATCAGCCCGTGCTCAGGATCCCAGGCGTAGCGGCGGGTGGTCACGTGGTCGGCGTCACTCACCCGGATCAGCTCCCCGGCATCGCCGTAGTGATACTGCACCAGCAGCCTTTCCGCCTCCTCCTCCCCGCGCCGGATAACCTGCGTCACCCGGATCAGACGATCCCGCTCCGGCTCATAGCTGAGGTTCACCCGCAGTTCCTGCCGGTCTCCGGCTATCTGCCGCAGCCGGCCCTGCGCGTCATACAGGTATTCCAGGCCGTTCTCATGGCGATCCAGCTCGCAGCGCAGGCGGAAGTGGCCGGGCCGGAGGGGATGGTCTTCAAACAGGCAGAACTCACCGGCGGCGGTCTGCAGCAGGAACTGATTGTGCACGCTGCGCCACAGGGTAAAGCCCTCGTCAACGTAGCGGACGCTCATGCCCTCCGGCACCACGCCCAGGCCGAGCTCGCGGCCGGAGCGATCCCGGTAGTAAAGGGCCTCCTCGCCGTTTTCATCGCGGATCTCAAGCGAGACGTCGGACGGCAGGCTCCAGCCTTTTCCCAGCGCGCCCCGGCGGGAGTTCCCGCTGTGATACATCCGCTGCCAGAGCAGGGGGACGGGCCCCTCCAGCACAAAATCCAGCTCCGCATCGCCCGCCAGGATTTTGCTGCCGGTGGCATAGTCCACGGGATGCTCTGAGGACATCATGCGCGACACCGCCTCCCCGACGGCCGCGAAGCCCACGGCGGTCACCGCCGTCACGAGCGCCTCTTTCACGAAGCTGCATGCGGTGGTTTTGATACAGGTCATGATGGCCTGGCGGCCCGCCGCGACGAGGCCCACGGCGAGGCCCCCGGCAATCTCACCGGCCGCGGCGGCAAACGGGTTTTTACCGCTGCGGATGTCGCGTACCACCACGCTGTCCCCGCCGATGCGGACTTTGCCGCCCGTCTGCACCGGCGCAATCCTGGCCTCGCAGGTGCTGCGGTCGTCCGTACGGCAGGCGGGCTGGCTGTTGATCTGCACCCGCTTTGCCCCCTCGGCAAGATAGGGGCCGCCGTCGTTAAAATGCCATTTGGTGCAGATAATCCTGTCCAGGTTCGCCGGGGAGGAGGCCGGATGCGCGCCGGCCACCACCGGCGACAGGATGCTGCTGCCGGCCGAGGCCAGAAAGCCGGGCTTCGCGGCGCTGTCGTCACCGGCGCGGCCGCCGGCGCCGGCGGCATCTCCCTCCCGGCTGACGGCCTTCACCGCCGCGGCGGCGGCGTTCAGCGGGATAAGCGGGCCGGCGTCCGCCGCCATCTGTAGCAGGGTTAATCCCCTGCGGAAAATGCCCTCGGCTATCCGGGCCGCCCGGCCCCCGGAGGGGTCTTCCGCGTCCGGGGCGGCCTGACTTAACAGCACGTCACGCTGAATTTTGCCTGCGGCGCGCGCGGCGGGGAGCGCCCTGATGCGGACGGTGGCGGAGCCGGATACAATGCGGGCATCTTCCGAAGGCGGGAACCAGCCGGCGACCGTGTCGGCCACGGCATCCACCGCTTCACCAAACACAAAGCCGACGGCGACGCCCACGGCGGCCCCGACCAGCAGTGAGGCGGGAAACGTGACGGCCATGGCGGCGCAGGCGACCGCCCCGGCGGCGGCATAGATGGCCCCCTTCACCACGCCGGACACAAAATCAGCGAGGAGCGAGGTGTGCAGCAGGACGTCCGTTTCCCGGGCGGCTAGATATTTAGCGTCACTCATGGCCCGCCCCCGTTAATGTCTGAAACCACCGGGGATCAATAACAAAATCAGATTTTATCGCTGCCCAGTGCGATAAATCCTCACTGGTGAATGCGCGCAGCTGCGTATAGGAGAAGGTAATAAAACTGGCACCGTGTTTCATCAGCAAATTCATCTGATACTGTCTGATGCCGGCTTTATCAAACAGGCAGAAAAACTCTGTTGCCTCTGAAGAGGGAGAGCTGCCGAGCCGTACTGACTCAGGATCCCCCAGCACGACGGTTTTAAACTCCCGCCGGAATAGATTTCGCTGTAACTCCACTGATGCGGATAATGAGAGTTCAGCGGGCATCTCACCCCGGACAATCGTCAGGCTGGATTTTTCAGCGGGGAATTTTAAAATCGTGATGCTGTGATCTGTATAATCAAACGGCAGCGTTAACGTGCCTTCATTCATATAATACATTATGTCCTGCTCCCTCCGTCCTCTGGAAAAGCAATAGCTATTGCAGTGTTAATCTCCTCCACTTCCGGCCCCGTCTGGGTTCCCGGCTGGGCCCCGTCCATATTTAAGTCAAGTAAGGCCTCAGCGGTAATCTGTCCAAGATCTTTGGCATAAACAGTAAAGCTGTTGCAGATAAGGGAAATATTGCCGGTCTCCGCATCCATATCGATGACGGCATCGCCACAGGCCAGCCGCAGCCCTTTTGCAGAGGCCAGAAGAATTCCGCCACCGGCATTGGTAATCTGATCTCCGCCCACCAGAGTGCTCTGTTTTTCCTTAACCTGAATATCCTGATTTGCCAGCACCTTAACGGACTGATTTTCTCCAATCTGAATGTTCTGATTAGAGGTCACATTTTCAGTGTGATTTGCCATTACGGTGGTGCTTCTGTCATTCAGTACCGTGGTGTTCATATCCTTCTGGGCATGCATAAACAGCTCTTCGCGGCCTTTCGCATCCTCAAATCTGAGCTCGTTGAAACCCTCCCCCTTGTGGGTTTTTGAACGGAACGCCATCTGCGTTTTGCTGGCGGGGAGCGAACCGGGCGGGATATTGCTGGCGTGATAGGTCCGCCCGGTCACGATGGGCTGATCCGGGTCGCCGTGCAGGAAGTCCACCACCACCTCCTGGCCGATTCGCGGGATCGCCAGCATTCCCCAGCCCTGGCCCGCCCACGGCTGAGTGACGCGGATCCAGCACGAGCTGCCGTCATTGCTTTCGCCGTAGCGATCCCACAGAAATTGCAGCCTCACCCGCCCAAATTCGTCGCAGTAGATCTCCTCTCCGGGCGGCCCGACCACTTTCGCTATCTGCGGGCCGTCCATCGCCGGTTTCGGCAGCGGCGTGGGCCGCCAGTGCTGATTGCGCGGGAGAAAAACAAACGCATTATCCAGCACCGTTCCCTGCCCGCCGGACTCCTGCTCCAGCGCCTGCGGCTGCCTGCCGGTATGCTCAATGCTGCTCAGGAGCTGCCAGGGGCAGTTCAGGTCTTCACGCGGGTGGTTGTACAGGCTGAACAGCCTGCCCGGTTGCAGGGCAAAATCGTTGCTTTTTCCCCTGCCGGTGCTGGCGTCATTGCGCAGCGCCTCCAGCCGGTAGCGGGTGAAATCCCTGCCCTGCTGCTCGTCCTTGAAGCGACCGGGGAAATCAAAATGTTCGTAGTCCGGACGCTGGTTTTCCAGCCCGGTTGCCTGCCTGCTGAACTCCGCCGCCCAGCGGGGATTTTTAAAGGTGTAGTCTTTTAGCTGCACCACCGCCGGGCGTACCTGCGCGGTTCGGGTAAAGGTGGTGATGCACAGCTCCTGCGCCTGGGCCGCCACGTTAGGGTTATAGGGCAGCGAGGCGCCGTCCGGCAGCACGGCAAAATCATCGGCATACACCAGGGTATTTTTGCCCCCGTCGAACTCGAAATAGTAAAAAATGCCCTCTTCGGCGGTCAGGCGCTGAATAAAGTCGAAGTCCGACTCCTGATACTGCACGCAGAACTCCCGCGCCGGGTGCGGATGAAACAGGCCAAATGCCACCTCCATGATGCCATTCTCTTTCAGCAGCGTGGTGATGATGCTTTCAATGGTTTCCAGCTGGAAAATACGCGAGTTGCGGCGCAGCGTGGTGCGCCAGAGGGAGGGCCGGATAACCATGCGGTAGCGGGTCTGATGAAAGCCGGTGTCGCCCTGTTCAAAGCTGGTCACAATGCCGTTAACGCTGCGTTGCAGCTCACCGTCGCGCCAGACGGAGAGCGTGGCACCAAGATCGAGCACCGCAGCAAAGTCGATGGCCGGATCCGCGCTCGCCAGGCTGACGTTAAGCTCAAACGGGGTGGAAAAACTCTCTTTCAGGGTAAAATCGACCACCGCCAGGGTGCCCGGTGGCAGGCCCGCCGGGGTGAGCGTAAATTGCAGGCCGCTGGGAGACCTGCCAGCGAACGCGGCAGGACTATTTGAATTATCAGAAAACATCTTTTTTCCTTCCTGGAAATTAACGCGCAGGCTCCGCCTGCTGCGTTAGCTGGTGATAACGACTGAGTAAGGTATTCAGGCGATCGTCAATTTGCTTGATCAGAACCGGGGGAACGGGCTGATCCTGCTCTGCTGCCACCGCAAACTGACGAAGCAGCTCTTCAAGAGGTGTTTCACGGTTCAGCTCGCTTTGCATTTTGTAAACGGCAGTTTTCAGCCAGGAGATGGTCAGGCTGCCGCGCGCCTGTTCCTGTTCAATCAGTTTTTTCGATAACGCCTGTAACTGCTGCTGTAGCTGGAAATAGCTATTCTCAGCCCGTTCTGCACCAAGCCGGGTCTGTCTCACCCGTTCCCAGCGCTGGCTGGCCGCAAGCTGGGCTGCGTGGTTCGGCCAGCGTTCGCGTGCCAGCGCCAGCGAGTTATCGGCAGTTTGCAGCGCAGATAAGGGGGAGAGATTTTCCAGCTGACGAAGATGTTCGCTGTATGTTGCGATATCCGGCTGACTGAGCCACAGCTCTACAGCGCCTTCGGGCCTTTCAGCAAGTAACGTAAGCTGTTGCTGCGCGGGTCGAATCACGACCAGATATCCTGCCGCCGCCATTAACAGGCAAAACGATACGCCGCAAACAAAGCCGCGCAGCGCCGAAGAGATCGTTTTGGCCGGAGAGGAAGAATGTACGGTCACACCGCCCGGTATTAATTCCGTTGCCGCTGGCTGAGTTGTAGATTGAGCCGGTTCAGTTCCGGGGATAGAGAGGTACACCATGGTTGGAGTGTCTGATGCTGATGACTGAGCGATTCTGCCTTCCTCAGCGTTCGCCTCCAGACGCTTTGCGCTGTTCTGCATCAAATAGAGCAGGTTTTCAATGCGCGGCACACGCTTTAGTTCCACCTGCTGAAGTTTGTCGCACATCAATTGCAAAGCCCGTTCTGCGCGATATACCAGCCGTAAATCGCCACTGACGAAGTGATGCTGACGCACCTGATTGCCCACGCGAGTATTGAACCAATCCAGAATTTCGGTGCGCGCCAGCTCCTGCTGCGGCCATAGCCGCTCCCACTGGCCTACGATCATCCCGGCCAGCAGCTCGCAGCCTTCGGTAAATCCCGCCAGCCCGTGCCTCTGCGTACGCGCCAGGCTGTAATAGACAGCTGTTTGCAGATCAACGCCATGGCAACGGAACAGGGTGAGCGCCAGCGTTTCAATCTGGTTCCAGTTCACCTCTGGGCGCGCAGGGTGATTGATCTTATTGATCTCCTCGCGAATGGCACTGAATTCCGCGCGCTGGCGCGGATCGCTGCCAGTCTGAATGATGATGCTTTGCGAATTATCGCTCATGAATGCTCATCCTTAAGGACGTCCCTCCCGGTATTGCGAGAGAGACGCCTTCCTGTGGTTAGTAAAGCGTTTCCGGCAGAGTGAAATGGGTAAACAAACCACCAGCAAACGGGTTGTCCGATTCATCAACCCAGATGCGATAGGTCATTTCGCCACTATCCACGCTGAAGCGAACATCGAACGAATTACTGGTGACGTTGGTCAATTCACCGGCGTTGATCAGCCTGAGCTGCGCCCATGGGCCACTGAAGCTGATGCTGCGAGGTGACTTTCCTGTTTCACCCGGCACCAGCGTCAGCCTGCTTTCCACACTGTTACGCATGGAGTTTGGCCAGACCAGATTAACCAGACTGCTGCGCCCGTGGGCGTAATCCAGTAGTTGCCCATCAAGGTTGAGCACGCTGCGTCGCTTGCTGCCGCTCAACATAACCGGCTCCACGGCAAACTGCGTGCTCAGACCATTTTGCGCAGAGAAAAAGGTGTCGCGGATTTTCTGTGCCTGAGCCAGCTGCTGCATCACGTCAGCGCGGATCAGCGGCTGACCGTCACTGCCGTTAGCCAGGTTGTTCTCAACAAAAGGTCTAAGATTCTGCTGATAGAAACTGTCCAGCGTACCTTTTGGCGCGAAGAAACGCGTAAATTCACTGAGCGGAACATCCTGTTTTGCCTGCGGATCGAATGGATAACGCCCTGCAAGGAAGGTGTGATACTGCTTGACTACCGTGTCGTTCCACTCTACTTCCAGTGACTGGATTGCTTCCATCATCACCACGCGCCAGGCCTGGTCTGCCAGCCCCCCCACCCAACGATTCAGCGGTTCTGGCAGATTTTTTGCCTGCTGTTGAACTTCGAAAATAGGGTCGCTGTTGTTCTGTTCCAGCCTGAGTTGCACGGCTTTTAAAGCGGCTTTGCCTGGCGCCGGCGAGTTCTGGATAGCCAGCAGATAGCGGTGAAGCTCCATCAGCTTCTGGTAAACGCTCTGTAACAGGCTGGTGCGGTCACTATTTTCCACCAGAGCAGCGGTTTCAGGTGCAAAATCACGGTTAATACGCGACAACAGGCGGTAGTCTGCTTTCTCCAGCAGAGCCTGGCCTTCTTGCCCCGTAAGGGTATCCGCCAGCACCGGTTGACTGGTGTTGTCACGCAGCGTTTGCAATGCACGGCGGAAAGGCTGATCGCCGCTAATCACCTGTTCAATACCGCTGATAGCCTCCGGCAAGCCGTCAAACTCAACTATCGAGAGGTTGTTCATCGCGCCGCGCCAGGTAGCAACGTAATCACCGATATACTGTTCAGTAATTTGCCGCTGGATCTCCTGACGGTCGGCTTCGCTGTACTGAACATTTTTGTTGTGATTCAGCACCCAGCTATCCATCACCGTGAGCTCAATCAAACGATCGTGCTGGTTGACGAAATAGCGCTGTAAACCGTTGCGGGTCAACAGCTGGGGGATCGTCAGTTGCCGATCGTTTGCGGAGACAAATACACTATCGAAGCTGGCCCCGATGTGATCGCGCAGATTCAGTGCGGGTGGCAGCATCTCCTGCGCTTTAAGCCGCAGATTCTGATAGACGCGCTGATAAATAGAGAGCTTGCCCAGCTCCTGTTGCGCCCGCTGTATAGGCTGCTGATAAGGGGCAAAACTTCTGATAGCGTGGCGATCGTTGCCCGCACGAGCCGCACGCCAGTCGGTATGCTTCAGTGCATAGTTCAGATGCCCCATCAGCTGCTGTTGCAGCTCGCGCTGCCCTTTGAAACGCTGACTCCAGCGCTGGCTCATATAATGCTCTACCAGCGGGATACTGCGACCACTACCATCCTCCAGCATGCGCATCACGCGCAGGATCTCCAGCTTCTCTTCGCTGCCCTTAGGTGCGGCATTCAGCTCATTCAAAAGGCCACTCATCAGCACCGGAATGAAGCGCTGGCGCAGCAGTTGCAGATAGGTGTTTTCTACATACGGACCGATGGTATTGCCCTGATACAGGCCCATCTCTGCAAACAGCGGGTTTTTGTCATGATAGTTGCCGTAGGCCAGGGTGGCATCGCGGATCGGGTTCAGCAGCGGCAGTTGCAGATCGCCGTACAGATCGTCGCCTTTTGCTGGCGGTATGGCGAGGAAAGTGCGCGCCTGAGCCAACACTTCCTGCCCGGCACGGTAGTTTCGCTGGTAGTAATAATGCCAGTAGCTCCACAAAATTGCCGACACCACCCCGCCAGTGACCAGGCAAAGTACCAGACGTTTTCTGGCACGTCGCAGCCAGACTCTGTTTTCACCGGCGAGGTTAGGTTCAGCCAGCAGCACTTCGCTAAACAGTGAGCGGGTAAACCAGGGGGCTGTATCCGTAACCGGCCATGTCGGGAAGGCCTGTGGAGTCAGGCGATACTGCACCGCAGCAGACTGGGTAAATATATCGTCCATTTGCCCGCGCTGCCGGGCCGAGGTGAGATAAACACCACGTAATAATATCTGCGTCCCCTCGCCACGATAGACAATAGCTTCCAGCAACTGTCGCACAGCTTCGTAAAGCCCCTGCATCTGACGGGTGAAGCTGAATAACTGGCTACGTTGCCCGGGATCAACGCTGTTCAGCATCATATCCGGCATCGCCCCATTCAATCGCGCCATCCACTGCTGCCAGAACTGCTCTAACTCCGAGCGCCAGATATCAGGATCGGCTGTTTTGAGGCTGAAAGTTACCCCGAGTATCGATTCACGATGGGCCTTCTCCAGCTTCTGATACATCGCGCCGAAGCCATACAGGAGATCAAGTTTGCTGAACACCACATACAGCGGTAAGCGGCAGTGCAGAGATAGCAACAGATCCTGTAAACGCTGGCTGATTGCGGTGGTGTAAGCCTCTCTCTGCGCTTTGTCTTCCGTCAGTAGCTGAAGAAGATCGACGGTCAGAATGACGCCATTCAGCGGCTGGCGCGCGCGCTGCTCGGGTAACCAGGTCAGCAGGCTCTGCCAGAGACGGCTATATAGCGCGGCGTTATCATCCTGGCCGGACGCAGGTTGTTCAATCAGTTCTCCGGCTGGGTCAATAATGATTGCCTGTTCCCCCAGCCAGCATTGCAACCGAAGATCGCCACTATCATCCGTCGGTAAACGCTCCGCTGGCGCAATATCGACCAGCTTACATCCCTCCTTTATAAGGGAAGTTTTACCACTGTTGCTGGCACCAATGACCAGATACCACGGCAGACGATAGAGAAATGCCGGGGTATGAAAATGGCGCTGTAGCTGCTGTTTCCAGGCATTGAGATACTCTGTTTGCCTTGCCACATCGGCACTGAACGGGTCGTCAGCCTGCGTCTTAATCTGGAGCTGGAGCGTCTCTAAATATCGTAAGCGCCGAAAAGCTCTCAGAGTCAGCCAGCACACTGCCAGCAGTGTAAAGAGAGCGGTGACAAGCCAGCGGCTGAGTTGAGTTTCGAACGGATGGTGGCCTTTTAACTGCCATTCTGGCCCATAGATCCACACCCAGATAAGCGCCACGCAGGCCAGTAACGCCACGACTACAGGTATTGAAGCCTTCAGACGCGGTATAGCCGGTTTGGCGATACGAATAAAAGCAGGTAATTTCATGCGTTGGTATTCCTTTCCCTGGCGATCATGTTTTTAACTGACGCTGTTTTTCTGTCAGCAGGACGATCAATGATGGTTCCCATGTGCTTAACTGCATTTGCTGCCCCAGCTGCAACAAACTCTGATACTGCTGCTGCGCCAGCGAGGCAAGCCCGGCCTTTTCCATCAGCTGCGCGCCGAGCAGTTGACGATAAAAGTGCTCTCTCGGATCGGATTGTTGGGGCTGTGTATTGAGCCGGTGTAGAGCAGCTTCCAGTCCCTGCTGCTGGAAGCAGTGCCAGATTTCATCCTGTTCAATGACGCTGCTTCCTCCTGCTGGCTCCTCCTTTTGCTGTAGCCAGTCCGCAGAATCAGCGGAAAGAAACGCCGTCATATCGCTAAAAAAGAGCGTGGCAAGTGCCGGTATGCGCGTCAAAAAGTCACGCAGTTCTTCGCGAATAGCCTGAGCTACCTGCTCATATCCCAGGCGCAGGGCAATTTGCGCAGAGAGCACGTGGCCATCCAGCCAGTAAGGTGCCAGCGTCAGACTTTGCTCTACCTGCTGCCATAAAGTGAGGTCGGCATTGGCTATGCGCGCCAGGTAATCCGCCGTACGATCAGAGGCAACCGCCGCCAGCGGAGTACGACCATCGGCCTGCGCTACAGGCGGGGCCGTTAGTGCTCCCCACACCGCATAACGGCGCACACGGTAGCCGATGGCGGCATCAGGCTGTATTTCACACAACGTATCGGCCATTTGCAGTAACGTTTGCCGCCAGGCTTTATCGCTGGAGCGGTCGATAGCCAGCACAGGGCTGGTATCCACAGCGGGTGGCGCAGATGCTGTTGCGGGGGCTTCAGCTTTCTCCTGTGTGGCAGTTAAGCGTTCCGGCGGCCGTGCATAGCCGCTACGGAGGTCATCCACTTCCTGCGCCAGATCGGGTTCCAGCGAATGCCAGACCTGGGCAAGGTGGGCCAGTAAACCCTGCATATTTTCACGTTGCACATCGCTGGCAGACATTCGGAACTTGCTGTCAGCGCCCGCAAAACGCTTAAGGATTTGCCCGGCAAAGCGTTTTTTATGCTGTCGGTTTTGTGGCCAGGCGCTGTCCCAGAAATGCCGCACATAGGTGGATAGTAGTGAGACAGCCAGCATTAATTCGTCTGGTTTTCCCGCATGTTGCAGGGTTCGTAACAGATGTACCATCAGACGAAAATCTTTACTTTTTTCAGCCAGCAGCGTTATCACTTGCAGCTGAAGCTCCGCTATATTCAATGAGGAATGAGTGAGCGAACCGAGCTTCACCATCTGGCTGTCGATTGCATCCCACTGGGGATCATCCTCGGAGAGCGCCTGGGTTATTTGTTCAGGCGTTAGCGGCGTCTGGAGCAAAGCATGCCATGGGTGTTGTGATGTGATGTCCATTTCCCTCACCATCCACAGGCCTGACGCAATGGCTTTAATGCCTGCGGCAGCTGAGAAATATTGAAAGTCAGGCGGGTAAAGGCACCATTTTTCCCCGCAATTGTTACGCTATCAGCCAGCATCAGACGTTTGATTTCTTCAATACCAGCCAGTCCGCGGCTGGACTCAAGTAAAAAGCCGTTTTCACGTAAAAACCATCCTTCTTCAATGCGCGTTTTACCAAACGTTAGTACCACTGCACCCTGTGTTTGCGGTTGCGTCAGCGCCACCTGCAAGCGGGTAATATTGTCGATACAGCTCAACATCAGCACCGGTCGCGGCGGCGGTACACCAAGCGCGGGCGTAGTAAGCACCACCTCCGGGTTGTTTCCCTCGCTTTGGCTGAACAGGAACTGAGTAGAGTGGTCGGTTCTGCTCTTCTCCTGGTTCATGGCCCTTTGCCAGGCTGGGCCAGCGTTTACTAAACTGCCTGTCGCTTTTTCCCCCTGCGAGAACACATTGTCATAGCATTCCAGCCGTACCAGCGGTGAGACTTCACGGCGACAGTGCAGCGCAAGGGACAATTTTTCGCTATCGATCCCGATATTGGCGGAGGTGACCGGGGGGTGTTCTGCCACCCACTGAAACACGGTATTGCTGCCGACAAGCAGCAAGGAACTGAGCAGTAGTAAAGTATTCATAGCCGTGACCTGTGTTTGGCTAATTTGTATTTCAGCGTGCGTAACGGGAGATCGAGGCTGTCGGCCATACGGCTTAAATTTCCACCGCACTGATGATGGCGCTGACGCAGTACCGCACACTCATAGGCAGCAACAGCATCGTTGAGGTCGTTTATCTGGCTGTAATCATGAGAAAGTCCGGCGGCAGCCTGTGACTCAGAAGCTGCGATGGTTGCGAACAGCTCATCCAGTTGTTTTTCACGCTGCTGGTGTGCCTTTAACAGAGCACGAATCTGGCCCGACTGGGTTTGCAGCTGTACACGCTCCTGGAGCTGGCATAGCTGGTGCTGGAACACCTCGCAATAAACGCCAAACATGCCATTAACATCAGCAATCCGGGCGACATTTTCTGCAAAAACGGCAATAACACCGCAGGCGCGATGTTGAAAATCAAACAGCGGAAGCGCGAATAAGCCGCACTCATTTGGCAGCTGTTGAATGAAGTTACGTAACGCTTCATTTTCAATGCGTACCCCCTGACTCAGGGCCTCCCAGACCATCGGCTGCCCCGTACGCAGAACCTGTACCAGCGGATGATTGATATCTTCAATATCAGTATCAAGCTGTAACTGCGTTTGCTGCCGGGTGTCTGGTTGGCGATAACAGGTGAGCCGCCGTTCATCCGCATTAAACATTGCCACGATCAGTGCACTGACCCGCTGACGACTGTGATGCAGCGTCAGGAAACGCTGAATCAGCTGGTCAATGGAGTCATTCTTTAGCAATGTCAGCGCCCCCTGGAAACGATGCCTCATGGCGCTCCCTCCACCTCAGCGCTAAACACATTGTCCTCTGCCGCAATACGGATATCGGTGATCGATTCACCGGCAGTCATTTTCTGTAGTAACAGCAGCGAAAGCGGCGGCAATAGTGCCCCGTCGATGATTGATTCCAGCATACGTGCACCATTTTCTGCACGGGTAGCGCGTTGCAGGATCTCATCATCGACTCCAGATTCGATGACTACCCTGGCATTGAAACGCTGACGCAGGAGTGATGCCAGACGATTTAGTTTCCCGTGAATAATTGTACGGAGGGTTTCCTGATCTAACGGCAGGTATGGCACGACTTCCATACGAGCCAGGAGAGCAGGTTTGAAGAATGCCGCCAGCTCCGGGTATAACCGTTCATGAAGCTGTGCGGGCGCCCCGGCATTATCAACAATCGTCTGATAGCCCAGATTAGAGGTGAGGAAAAACACCACATTTTTACAATCAATCACCCGGCCTTCACCGTCTGCCAGCTCCCCTTTATCGAAGGCCTGATAGAACAGATTGAGAACATCCGGATGCGCCTTTTCGACTTCATCCAGCAGCACAACTGAATAAGGTTTCTGGCGGATAGCTTCAGTCAAAACACCGCCTTCACCGTAACCGACATAGCCTGGAGGAGAACCGATAAGGCGTGAAACTGTATGCTTTTCCTGAAATTCCGACATATTGATAGTGGTGAGATAGTGACGGCCACCATAGAGTAACTCTGCCAGCTGAAGCACCGTTTCGGTTTTACCCACGCCGCTAGGCCCCACCAGCAGGAATGCCCCCATCGGACGCCCCGGACGCCTGAGATCTGCCCGGGCAGTGAGCAGATGTTGATGCAGGCAGTGAATAGCCAGCTCCTGCCCCTGGATCTGCTCCCCGAGGTAAACAGGGAGTTCAGTGACTATCGCCAGTTCGCTCTGCGAGAGCCGGTTTAACGGCACCCCTGTCCATTCGGCAATCACTGCCGCGATCTGGCTTTTATCAACATGAGGTGAGACCAGCGACTGATGCTGCTGTAATTGCTCTAACTGTTCACTCAGCACCGCCAGGCTCGCAGCCTGCTCTTCGGCTACCTGCTCAGAATCCGCCAGTAACTGTACGCGCAAAGCAATGATCTGCTTTACCAGCTCCAGCTGCTGCTGCCAGCAGGTATGCAGCTCTGTTAGCTGTTCCTCATCTTCTGCTCTCTGTTGTAGTAGCGCAGTTAAGCGCGTATCCGGACTGCTGAGATTGAGTTGCCGTTCGCGCTTCAGCAGCTCAATTTCCATATCCTGCTGATGTAAGCGGGTTTTAAGTGCAGAGAGCTGACGTGGCGGAGCCGTAAGATTGATCGCTACACGTGCGGCAGCGGTATCAAGGACATCAATCGCTTTGTCAGGAAGCTGGCGCCCGGAAAGATAACGGTCACTCATTACGGCGGCGGCCTGTAAGGCTTCATCGTCGATCAGTACACCATGGGCCTGCTCATACACGGTGCGCAGACCGCGCATAATAATTGTCGCTTCTTCCGCGCTGGGTTCAGCCACCTTGACCAGCTGGAAGCGCCGCGAAAGTGCAGCGTCCTTTTCTACGTATTTTTTATATTCACTCCATGTCGTGGCTGCAATAGTTTTCATTTCACCACGCGCCAGCGCCGGTTTGAGCAGGTTGGAAACATCGAGCCCGCCCTGCTGATTGCCCGCCCCTATTAGCGTATGTGCTTCGTCGATAAAAAGAATGATGGGCTGCGCAGATTGGGCGATTTCAGCCATGATGCCTTTGAAGCGCTTCTCAAACTCTCCTTTGACCGCCGCTCCGGCCTGAAGCGCTGCCAGATCCAGCGTCATCAGCTCACTGTTACGCAGTTTTTCCGGCACGACACCAGCAACAATGCGTAAGGCCAGCCCTTCAATCAGAGCGCTTTTGCCGACTCCGGCCTCCCCTACCACTATTGGGTTATTTTTACGGCGGCGACAGAGAATATCGATCATCAGGTCGATCTCTTCATCACGACACAGCACGGGATCCAACTGACCATTACGGGCCTGCCCGGTCATATTCGTGGCATAACGTGCCAGCAGGCTGTCGCCATGGGCGGCTGTCTTTCCTTCGCCACCAGCCGCTGCTTCCTCCACCATGATTTCAGCCGAGCCAGCGGTCCAGTCGGCAAAATTTTGCCTCAGCAGTTCACGATTAACGACAGAGAGCAAACGGCATGCGGCGGGCGTCAGATAGCGTTGCGGGCTGTAAAGCAGAGCCAGAAGCATCACGCCGCTGCGCAGCTGAGAATGCGCCATCTCAATGGATGCCAGCAGCCAGCTATCCTGCAACCATGCCACCAGCAAAGGAGAAAAAGCAGGGTAAGCCTGGGTTACTGATTGAGGCGCAGAAATAGGCTGATCGAGGATCGCACGCAGTTCATCGCCATCGACACCCGCCTGACTCAGTATCAGTTTGACGTCGCATAATGGCGTTGCAACCAGCTGGAATAGCAGGTGCGATACGGTAATTTCAGCATCCTGCTGGCTGACACAGTGCGCCGCTGCCGCTTCCAGCGCGTAACGTGCCAGCGGGTTGAGACGGTCTACCAGAGTGGATAACTCAACCTGGATCATATGCGCTCTCCTTGCTCAATAAATTATTTAGCTGATGCAAAACATCCTGAGTCTGGATATTCAGGCTCAGGGCGTAGAACAGGTAGATCACCCCTACCAGCGCTAATCCTCCCCATATCACTTGTTTCATCGTTAAACGCTGCCGCAGGTGATAACGTCCCCCCATAACCGACGGTTTCAGATGCAGAATGGTAGGCGGCGCCTCGCCCCGCAGCTGCTGGAGCTGTTGATGAAGACGGCGGAACAGCCGCTCAAAATCATCACTGTGATTGACCGTAACTTTGTAGCGCCCCCGGTAGCCAAGACAGAAACAGAGGTAGATAAACTCCAGTAAGTCCTGGTAACGTTTCGCCTCACCCATCAGGCGATCCAGCAGCACATAGACCTTCTCGCCGCCCCAGGTTTCATTATGAAATTGCACCAGCAGGGACTGTTGCAGCCAGCCGTTATGACTGTTCCAGCCATGCCCCAATGCAGTTTCATCAATAAACGTACAGAGCATGTAGCGGAATGAGATAATCGCTCCCGGTTCATAGCCTTTGTTTTGCAGCACCTGTTCGATGGCGCGGATATCCGCTACCACCTGCTGGTACAGCTGTTCTGGCAATGGCTGGTTCTCCATATCTTTAAGGCGCAGAACCATGCCCAGTAGTGGGGTTGCTGCATCCACCATCGGATTGAGGCTTTCCCCGCGTAACGGCAGCTGGTACTGCCGCCAATGGCTTACTGTTTCCTGCGGCGAGAATGAGGCAGGGTCAGTTAGTGCATCCATGCTCATTCATTACTCCTGATAGCCCAGAACTGCATGTCCAGCTCCGGGAAATCTCCGGCCACATGGAAGGCAATAGCATTACTTTGCTGGATTTCTTTCCATGCGGCGCTGTGTCTGTCCAGCATGAAATAGGTATATCCCGAATGGTAAGGCAGCTGACGTGGAGCCGCCGAGAGCGGCTGTAGCGGTACGCCTGGTAGCTGTACGCTGACCAGATCGCGTATTTTTTCCAGCGAAGTGATTTTGGTTTGCTGCACAAACTGGCGGCGCAGCTGCTCCAGAGGGATCTGCGCACGCACTGCCAGAACAAAATCAGCGTTACGCAACAGCGAACTGTCGTTGATGGTGGCAACACGAATACCATGTGCCTGGGGCTGTAGCTGAATAGAGAATGCACGTGGTGTCAGTACGGTACTTAATACCTGGCGTACGGCACGAAACAGTGGCTGGAAGCTGTCCGTCAGGTTGTCGTGGTTATAACCGGTAAATTCGCCTGCCAACCGTGATTCATCGGTAAAGGTTCGCAGTTCCCCGCAGGCCTGTATCAGATGACAGTAAAAGTCTTGCGGATGCATCACCGACTGCGCAGCCAGATGGGTAAACAGAGGCTGTAGCCGGTTAAAAACCTGTAGCATCATAAACTCTGCTACATCCGCAATCCCCTGCTGACCGGGAGAGCCAATACGTAACGACAGCGCACGTGCGCGTTCTACCAGCGATCCCTGCACTTCATCCATAAAGTCTTTTAACTGCTTTGACACACTGAGCGTGGTGCAGGTGGGAATAAACTCATTTTCAAGGATCAGGGAACCATCGGGGCGTTTTTCCCGAATACGGCACAGTGGCAGCGTTGCCCAGGCACTGAGATCTTCCGAGCCCTGCATCAGCTTAGGCACTAACTGCGCCAGTACCAGCTGGCTGACATCTCCCCCCTCAGTATGCAAATCGCGTATATCTTCACGGTTTTCGCGGTAGCGCACCGCCCCCGCGTTCAGGCTTTGCTGGCCGATGACCTCATTCAGGGCATCACTATGTATTGGTAAGGCCAGGTAGATGTCACGGCTTGCGGCATCGTGGCAGTGAAGAATATCCAGCGGCTTAGGCGCATAATCCTGATAGGGAATATTAAACACCGTGCCATCGGTCATTATCCCGCTGGCAGCACTCAAACCTATGCGCCCCAGTTGCAACAATTCCTGGTTAATGCTGAGAGAGCTAAACCCATGGTTATAATCCCGCAGTGCATTGATCTGACATTGCAGCTGATAATCGTTATGGCGTTGCTGCTGCTGAAAATGCTGTGGCTTTACAAACAAACCTTCGCGCCAAATCACCCGATTTCTGGTTCGCATGGTTATTCTCCCTCCTTCCTGAGTTCGATCTCATGAGATCTGATATGGATCAAAACTTGATAGTGATGACCTTGTCCTTTGATTTTTATAATTTTTTTCCACTCGCTTCGGCTTGCATCAGCGTAGCGGGCAATAACACCTAAAAAACGGGTATTCTTTTCCAGTTCGATCGGCGGCAACGGCTTAAACTGGTCAGGCAGTAAGGTATATTGCTGATGGTCGAGGTAATTTTTACCCAGCGTTTTCTCCAGTTGGTCATTACTTAGCGGATCGTAATCCGCTGCCAGCAGCAGGGAGTCTTCACTCAGGTAAATGACGACGATTTCCGTTGGTGTCGCTTCTCCACTCTCATTGGGATTAATGTCCGGCTCTGCCAGCAAGGCCAGTGTCACTGTGGATGGCTGGTCGGAGGCCTTACCCACCGGTACGTCAGGGTTCATCACCACTTCACCTACTTTTTTAGTGACCTTCCACGCTGTGCATCCCGTTAGCAGCCATGCCAGACACAGTATTCCGAGATATCCCCTGCCCCGGCTCATCGTTCGCTGTCCTTTATGCCCTGGCGTAGTGCCTGGTCGTAGGCTTGTTCGTAGACTTCGCCAAATAGTTTTTCGAACCCCTGCTGGCGGCTGGAAGCCAGCTCCTGATAATAGTTTTGGTACATTTTCCATGCCCAGGCAGCATCAGGATCCTGTCGTTGATTACTGCGCTGATACTGTTTAAAACGGCTCAGTAAACTATCCGGAGAAAAAGCATCCAGCATGGTGCTCAACGCCCGGGCGATCGCCTGTTGATTAGCCTGATGGTGAAGACGTAAGTTATGCAGGCTTTCAGCAACGGCAGCAGGAGCCGCGAGATGAACCGGGCTTTTCTGTTCGGCAAATAGCAGACTGAGCGTGGTGCCATAATCCATATTCAGACGGAGTGGATTATCTTCAATTGGCCGCAGATGTTTATCGCGCAGTCCGTGTTGACTGTGCTGTATCGCCAAAAGTCCCTCAATCGCCGCTCGCAGAGTTTTTCCTGCCTCTTCAAGGAAGTCGCTGGCCTCCTGGCTGTTGCTTATTGGAATACGCGCACTCATTCCGCGCATCAGCGGCGTGATCGCAATATGTTGAGGTTCCATATCACCGTCTGGCAGATCATGCCGATTAGCAGACGGCTTAATCTGTGGGAGATCGATAAAGTCCTGCACCATGCCGCTGCTGCTGGCGACATCGGATAATGGAGCAGAAAACAGAGGGGCGAAGCTGTGATCCTGATGCAGAGACTGTGAGCTATCAGAGGCCGAATCAGGTTGCCTGGACGTCAGCGTCTCGTTTTGCAGCGCATGCAGTGGATCATGACTCGATCCGTTTTCGACCGTCTCAGCAAGTTGGTTTTCTGTTTTGCCGTGGCTGGCGCGCGAAGAGCCGCCCTCAAGCATCGCTTCCAGTGGATTGTGAAAACTGGAAACCAGCGATTCCGGTGAGGCCATCAGGGCATCGTTTACCTCCGAGGCCGAGTGACTGATATCACTTTTTATCAGCAGGTCTCCCAGAGTAATTTCGTCGCCCTGCTGAACACGCACATAACCGCTATTGGTTGTCAGCTCTGACAGGTTGATAGTGATGCTGCCGCTTGTCAGCCGCAGGCAGAAGTAACCATCGCGCCACTCAATCACGAACTGGGTTGGCAGAATATTGCCGCCCTGATCCTGGATCGACCAGTGATTACTGGCATCGCTGCCGATGCTGCCACCCGATGGCTGAAAGCGACATCTGGCCTGTTTCCCGCTTTCCAATTTGTCGCCGTTTACGACCCTTAATAACAACGATGGTTGCTGTTTTTCCATGATTTCATTCCCTGAATTCTGACTTATTCCTGCACACAGATACTGACGTAAGGCTCTTGTTCGGGTTGCCCGAGAAAACTGGTCCAGCCAAGGAGGGTATTTTGCTCCACGCCCAGAATCATGCCGCCAACCTGGCGCTCCGCCAGCCCTAAACGCAAATCCCACGCGAACTGGTCGCGCATAATGAAAGCGACGAACATCACTAGCGACGAATAGTTCGAACCATTCGGCAGGAAAGTGAGAAACTCCTCCCGCGTAAGCTGGTTAATGCACAACACATATTTGCCCCGGCGGTCTGCCACCCAGGAACCAATGGAGAAGTTGCTGCCAAGTACGGATTTTTCCAGATATCTTTTGCCGCGGATTCTCACCTTTTTACCCAACCGATTTTGCTGTTGAGGGATAATATTCACCCTGCGCAGCTGCCAGTTACGTATCGAGACATCCTTTAAGCTGAAGCAGTGCGAAACCAGGCTACACATCACCTCAGGAGATCTTCCGGGGCTGGCCAGCAAGCCAGCATATGCCAGCATTTTGCTATGGTTAATTTGCAGGTTGTGACGAATAACCCTGCTACCCAGCCCCACCAGCGCATACATACGCTGTGAAACATCGTCGTCCCCACCCGGTGTGAAACAGACGTAATAGCGATATTTTCGCCAGATCTGATGCAGTAAGGTGATGAGTCGATGATTAAATACATCAAGAAAATCCGTCAGCCGATTCTCATTGTGAGCATCCTCCCAGGCCAGCGAGTCGAGGTAATAGCCGGGCATCGGCGACTGACTGCCATGCAGGCCGATAAACGACACTTCCAGCTCAAACTGCCCGCGTTCTGAGGTTTTCAACCCGATAATATCGCGACCGGGAAATGCCAGGCTCGCGGTTGATTTGAAGCGAATGGCTTCACTGGCTGACCCGGGAGTTCCCGCTTTGTTTTTTCGCGTTACTGCTATCTGATTAAGTAATTCAACTAGCTGGAAAAAGTTGTATCCGGATACATCTATTACCGGCTCTGTCCCTTCTTGCACGGTGGCATTTACATCAACGCGTGCTGCCCCATCTGTTCCGGCCATTCGTAACATTCCTGATTATCGAGATTGATGACTTTCAGCAGGTGAAAGGAATTAACGCTGGAGTAGAGCGAAAAGAACTGAGCCAGAACCGTACCAAAGAGATACATCTCCCCCTCGGAGGTGAAAGGTGTTTGTTCAAGCCACAGCGTGCTCTGTAGCCCCCGTACTGGTAAGCCACGGAATAATCTGTCAACGGGTTGTGTTTCAATGCGCTGAATCGCATCCAGTCTTTTCTGCGATATACGAGCAGACTGGCGACTGTATTGCCCAGGAAAATCATAAGTATGCAGAATCTGTTTTAGCGCATCTTTATCCAGCAATGACAGATAGTTAAGTGACATATTGGAAATTAATGACCAGTGCAAACTGCCGTCGAGGCTGGGAAACAGTGGTACCGAGGGCCGGGTAATATTGCGAAATGAAGCAAACGACGGGCTGCCTTTCATCGGTTCACAAATATCGCCAATACCTAATGACAACGGTAACTCGCGGTTGGTGCATGTCATACTGATGGAGATATTCTCTCCGGTCAGCGCCAGCTCTGATTCATCACTGCGTACAAACGAGAGAAAGTGTTCAAACCCTTGACGGAATGGGCTATTTTTTACTCTGAGCCGATAATAGCGAGTATCGTTTTTCTGTGCCTTTTCAATTTGGTGATGAAAGCTTTCGAACGCGGGATAGACCCTGCCTTCAGCACGGCTACGACCTTTATTTTTCCCCTCTTCACTCAGCCGCCCCTCAACCCGGTCAACGGAAAATATTTCATAATGATCCGGTCTGGAATAACTACCACTCAATAAATATTCCGCCCTGGTTCCCGTCATTTCTATCGCTTCACTATCATGTGAAAACAGGTTCACCGCAGGCGTACAGTTCAGACGCAGCGTATCAGGGCGTATTTTCATTTCCGCAGTAAATGGCTGCGAGAAATAGAGATTGAGCGTAAATTCACTGGCGTTCAATTCGGGCGGAAAATCTATCATTCCGGTAACATCTAAGAATAAGAACCCTTCCGGGAAGCAATAATACTCCTGCAAGATGCGATAGCCTGCATAGGCATTTTTTGGATAAGGCAATAGCGCATCTTCGCGCTCAAATCCAACCGGAGTAAAATCTAAATCGGGCAGAGGAATGGTTAAATCATTGACCTTCAATTCTGCCCTTTCGAAATAATACGTTAACCAGAAGTAGAGCTGGGTACGGGTGTATTGATCGTCACCCAGGTAGAAACGCAGCTTACCCAGCTGTAAGTCCTTCAGATTCAGTGCAGCCCTGGCAGAAAAATGTATGCCAAGCATGCTTTGTTCGTTGCTGTTGTTAACAGAAATATCCTGAATATCCAATGGAAATAACCAGATGTCACGACACAGGGTAAATTTACACTGAGTATTTTTTTCCTCTTCACTGTCAGCGGATCTGCTCTGTCCAACGGGAATACTGAGCACTGTATTACCGCTGGCCATCAGGGTCGCTTCAGTAATGGCACTCTCTGCCAGTTGATACTGAAGCACAGTCATGCTGGGAACAGGCCGCAAATAGTTGGGCCATAGCATATTCAGCATCCCATGCGTCAGCTCAGGAAACTGGTCGTCAATTTTTTCACGCAGTTTACCCGTCAGGAAAGCGAAACCTTCCAATAACCGTTCAACATCCGGGTCGGTACCCTGTTCAGATAAAAAAGAAGCGAGATGAGGGCGCTCTAACGCAGCCTCTCGCCCCAGCTGTCGAAGGTAATCCAGCTCATCACGGTAGTATTTTTCAAACGACATTAAGCTTCCTCATTGAGGCAGTAACGACGGTTATTATCTAAATAAATAGTGAACTCAACGGCATCTTCAATATTGTCGAAATTCACGACGGCACTAATATAAAAACTTAGCTGAAGTGGCTCTCCGTCATCAATTAACGAATTTACTGTGATTGCAGATATCCGCGGCTCATAATTTTCAATGCATTCACGAATTGATTCCTCAATTCTCTTGCGAAAATCAGATGTGCCAGCTGCCGCATCATTGAGATCAATAATTCCCAGCGCAGCAGCACTCTGACAGGCACCGGGACGCGAATTCAGGATAAGATTAAGATGCCGCTTAATTGAACGCACCAGTTCCAGAACCCAGCTATGGGTATAGCGGGTTGAATCTTTATTCTGGATGCGTTCAAACAAGCTGGCAGAACTTCCCCGTTCCCAGTGAAGAAGTGCAGCCATAATCGCTATTCCTTATCCAGCCGCCCTACCAGCGAAAGCTCGAAGCTCGCGCCCATATATTTGAAGTGTGGCCGAACCTGCATCGCGACCTGATACCAGCCTGGATCCCCTTCCACATCCAGTACCTTGATTTGTGCTGAACGCAGTGGACGACGGCTTCGTACATCAGTCGGTGGATTTTCCTGATCGGCAATGTACTGTTTGAGCCAGTTATTAAGTTCTGTCTCTAAATCCTGACGCTCTTTCCAGGAACCAATCTGTTCTCGCTGCAATACTTTGATGTAGTGTGCCAGGCGATTGATGATGAACATGTAAGGAAGCTGCGTTCCAAGCTTATAGTTTGTTTCTGCCATTTTCCCCTCACGCGTATTGGGGAAAACTTTTGGTTTTTGCACCGAGTTAGCGGAAAAGAATGCGGCGTTATCGCTGCCTTTGCGCATTGTCAGGGTAATAAAGCCCTCCTCAGCCAGTTCAAATTCGCGTCGGTCGGTGATTAATACTTCTGTCGGGATTTTGGCCTGTATTTGCCCCATTGCCTCATACAGATGCACCGGTAAATCGTGAACTGCGCCACCACTTTGTGGGCCAATGATATTCGGGCACCAGCGATATTGGGCGAAACTGTCAGTCAGGCATGAAGCCAGCAGGAAGGCTGTGTTACCCCACAGGAAATGCTCATGATTTTTGCTGACGTCTTCATAATAATTGAAGTTTTTAATCGGGTTTTCAACCGCAGAGTAAGGAAGGCGCAGCAGAAAACGGGGGGTTGTCAGCCCAAGATAACGGGAATCTTCAGACTCACGCAGTGAACGCCATTTGGTATGGGCAGGCCCTTCAAAGACTGATTTCATATCTTTTATTGCCGGGAACTCAGTAAAACTGTTAATACCAAAGAAGTCTGGTGCAACACTGGAAAGGAATGGCGCATGGGCCATTGCACCCACGGCGCTGACATACTGCAACAGTTTCATATCGGGAGAGGTATTGCTGAAGGCATAATTACCGATTATTGCCGCAACGGGTTCACCGCCAAACTGTCCGTACCCTGATGAATAAACGTGTTTATAGAAGCCTGACTGAATAATTTCTGGCGAGAATTCAAAATCTTCCAGCAGCTCATCTTTCGTCGCATGCATAATACTGATTTTGATGTTTTCGCGAAAATCTGTACGGTCTACCAGCAGTTTTAACGACCGCCAGGATGACTCAATCTCACGAAACTTTGGTGCGTGCAGGATCTCATCCATTTGAGCACTGAGTTTTTTATCCAACTGAATGATCATACTATCAACCAGCGGCTTGTTTATCGGTTCCTCTTGAGTTCCGGTATCCAGAATGCTGGTAATAAAGGCGGCGACTCCCTGTTTAGCGATGTCATAACCATCATTGCCCGGCGTCATACGCGTCTGAGACATTATTTCATCAAGCAGTGATGTCGAACTGACAGGTTCAGCTGCTAAAACAGTATTTTCTTCAGGTAAAGACATAGGTAAAATTCCTTCTTGACCACTTAATAAATGTTTATTTATACCCATCATGCTTCGTGCAAAAGATGCGTTGGTTACTTTCGCTCTTTCATAAGTAATATCAGCGTAAGCCCAGTGTTCACTCATTTATTTGCATCCTTGCTACTCGAATTATTTGGGGTTGATCATCTCCAGCTCTTTCAGTAACTGCTCGCGTACCGCTTCGTTGCTCAGTAACTCTTGCAGGCGTGAACGAAATGCAGGAATGTTCCCCAGAGGGCCTTTTAATGCCACCAGTGCTTCACGCAGCTCGAGAAGTTTTTTTAATTCAGGAACTTTTTTGGCAACCTGATCTGGGGAAAAATCATTAAGTGATTCAATTGCCATTGTCACCGGCAGATCTTCATCAGCGCCCTCTTCCAGACGGTTAGGCACAGTGAAAGAAAGATTGATATGTGCTTCATTCAGTACTGAGTTAAAATTGTTTTTATTGATGGAGACTGGCTGACGCTCTTCAATAGGCGTATCGTCACGGGCACCGTTGAGATCGCCGACGACTAACAGATTGAGCGGCAGCTCCACCTCGGCCACCTGCCCCAGTGTATTCGGCACGTATTTGATATTGATTCTCTCTTTTGGTGCAACACTACTTCTGTCCTTTTTACTCATGATTCTTCCCTTTTTATCACCATTATCTGAACCTGAATCAAGGCTGACTCAGGTGTAAAGCCGTTCATTTAAATCCAATACAATTCAAAAATCACATAATAATGACGAGCCGAACTTAAATACAGAAAAACACACTCATACATTTAGCGATAATTTGCCACAGACATCACAATTTGTCATTGATCATAAAACCAACCCACCACCAACATATAAAACCCAATAGAATCAATATAATGAAAACAGTTACTGCGTGTTTTTATTGGTTCTACTAAATTTAAATCCGCCTTCGAATATACAAAATAGATAAAAAAACCATAAAGGGCAATCATTATAATTTTTATTATCGAAAAAAAATAAACCAAAAAAAACTTAGCAGTGAAATTTCTTTTTATTATATTAAAAAGAGATATAGTCTTGGCTCAAAATAATGTCACTACCTTGGTTAAATGATTTTTTCGTTTGATAAAAAAGCAGTGATAATTATTTACATCGAGAAAACATCTCTATAAGGAAACCTAAGATGCCAACTCCAGCTTATATTTCAATCACCGGGAAAACTCAGGGTAATATTACCGCTGGTGCCTTTACGGCCGAATCAGTAGGTAACATTTATGTTCAGGGACACGAAGACCAGATGATGGTTCAGGAATTCGAACATATTGTTACTGTACCTACCGATCCTCAGTCAGGCCAGCCATCTGGTCAGCGCGCACATAAACCTTTCCGCTTTACGGTCGCGTTTAACAAGGCGGTACCTTTACTCTATAACGCTCTGGCTTCAGGTGAAATGTTGACGGAAGTAGAACTGAAGTGGTATCGCACCTCAATTGAAGGTAAGCAGGAACACTTTTTCACCACTAAGCTGGAAGATGCCACTATTGTTGATATCGACTGCAGAATGCCACACTGTCAGGATATGACCAAGACTGAGTTTACACAGTTGGTTCGCGTATCACTGGCCTACCGTAAAATTAACTGGGAACATACCACGGCTGGCACTTCTGGTGCAGATGACTGGCGTGCTCCAATCGAAGCCTGATGAATTGATAACAAAGGGGGGACATGATTTGTCCCCCCTTATTACTTTTAACAGTGGGATGCTTACAGGCCGCCCAGGCTCCCTGGCGCCGCTTATTTAAAGCAGAACATAATTGTGGCAGGTAAGTATGGCAGAAGCTGTTAAATTAATATGGTGATTGAATTTAAATCTGACGTAACAAGTAAGATGAGCAGAGTATTCAGACTTTTTATGGAGGGGTTAGTTTGTGACAGTGGTGTAAAGCTGGAGATGGGATCCGTAAAAACAAAAAAATCTCCTGCTTGAGGAGATTTAAAATTATCATCATTTAATCATTTTTATCAATAAGCTCAAGAAAGAGTTTATTAACGATAAACTTTCAAATGTACGACTTAACGCGCGTACTGTGACAATAATTGGAGCGGGAAACGAGACTCGAACTCGCGACCCCGACCTTGGCAAGGTCGTGCTCTACCAACTGAGCTATTCCCGCTTGGCCTATCAACGTCTGATTCTGCTTTGAAACTTCTCAACAGAACCTGCTGATTTGCTTTATCTTCTGGCTGCCTGAGCTGCCTTTCGATGCGTTGCATTCTACTGTTCTGGCGCAGTGAGTCAACCAAATTATCCTCTTTGATTGACTGTTTGATGCTTTTTAAGTCGCTTCGATCACCGATCGAGCAGATCACTACGCGCAGCGCTTAAATACTGGAACATTGACCAGAAGGTTAACGCCGCTGCAATGTACAGGGCAGCAACACCAATACCTTCGACAAGGCTGTTCGGACGCCACAACAGTGCAAACAACGCCATCATCTGCGCTGTAGTTTTTACTTTGCCAATCCACGAGACAGCTACGCTGCTGCGCTTGCCGATTTCAGCCATCCACTCACGCAGGGCAGAGATGATAATTTCACGGGCAATCATCGTGGCGGCAGGCAGTGTTATCCACCATGCATGGAAATGCTCGGCAACCAGCACCAGCGCTATCGCGACCATCACTTTATCGGCTACCGGGTCGAGGAACGCCCCAAACTGGGTGGTCTGTTTCCAGCGACGCGCGAGATAGCCATCGAACCAGTCAGTAACGGCAGCAAAGATGAAAATCAGCGCACACGCCAGCGGAGCCCATTGAAATGGCAGATAAAAAGCCAACACAAAGAACGGGATTAATACCACACGAAACAGGGTAAGTAGGGTCGGAATATTAAATGGCATAATTACGCTAACTGTTTGGACAGAGTAGAATTTGTCCCTATGTTCCTACATTGCCACGGGGGTTGCAATGCTTAGTGTTTCAGCGCATGGAAGATTTTTTCTGCCAGCGCGTGTGAAATCCCAGGAACGCTGGCGATTTCTTCCATAGAGGCATTCATTAGCGGTTGCAGGCCCCCCATGTACTTGAGCAGCATCTGACGCCGTTTTGGGCCAATCCCTTCGATGGTTTCCAGTGCACTGGTATTCTTCACTTTTGCCCGTTTATTTCTGTGACCTGTAATTGCATGATTGTGAGAATCATCACGAATATGCTGGATAACATGCAGCGCCGGTGAGTCAGGTGGCAACGAGAACCCCTCACCTTCCGGCTCCAGGAACAGCGTTTCCAGCCCGGCCTTACGGTCGGTGCCTTTTGCCACGCCCAGCAGCAGAGGATGATTTTTATCCCAGGGGACATCCAGTGTGGCAAAAACATCTTTTGCCTGCGAAAGCTGCCCTTTGCCGCCGTCGATCAGAATCACGTCCGGAATTTTGCTCTCTTCAATGGCTTTGCCATAGCGACGGCGTAATACCTGATTCATTGCAGCATAGTCATCGCCCGGTGTAATACCGGTAATATTGTAGCGGCGATATTCACTGCGCAAAGGCCCGTTGGCGTCAAATACCACGCAGGATGCAACTGTCTGCTCACCCATCGTATGGCTGATATCAAAACATTCCATACGGCGTATGGCAGGTAATTTTAGCGTTTCGGCAAGAGCCTTCAGCCGTTGATGGATAGTTGAATGCTGCGCAAGACGCGTCACCAGCGCCGTAGCGGCATTCGTACGCGCCAGTTTGAGATAACGGGCACGATCGCCGCGTGGCTTGCTTTGAATGGCTATGCGTCGCCCTGCGAGCTCTGTCAGTGAGTCAGCCAGCAGATCTTTTTCAGGCAGAGTGAAGTCCAGCAAGATATCAGCGGGCAGCGTGCGCGCCTGGCTGCCCTGCAAATAGAACTGTCCGACAAAAGTCTGCACCACTTCCGCAAGTTCCGTACCACCGGGCACCTTGGGAAAATAGCTGCGGCTCCCGAGCACTTTTCCCTGTCGAATAAACAGCACGTGCAGGCAGGCCATTCCGGAGTCATACGCCACGCCGATGACATCAAGATCATCCCCCTGATTGGAGACAAACTGTTTTTCAGTAACGCGCCGTACTGCCTGAATCTGATCGCGCAGGCGTGCTGCTTCCTCAAAGCGCATATCCTGGCTCGCTTGCTCCATGCGGGTCACCAGCTGGTTGAGTACCTGGTCGTCTTTACCGGAGAGAAACAGCCGCACGTAATCAATCTGCCGCGCATACTCCTCTTCTGATACCAGCCCTGCAACGCAAGGCCCCAGACAGCGGCCAATCTGGTATTGAAGGCACGGACGCGATCGGTTGCGGTAGACACTGTTTTCGCACTGGCGTACCGGGAAAACTTTTTGCAGCAGAGACAGTGTTTCACGCACCGCATAACCATTGGGAAAAGGGCCAAAATACTCCCCTTTCGCATGTTTAGCGCCGCGATGGCTGGCAAGGCGCGGATGGGTATCCGCGCTCAGGAAGATGTAAGGATAGGATTTATCGTCACGCAGCAGCACGTTGTAACGTGGCTGATAAAGTTTGATGTAGTTGTGTTCAAGCAGCAGCGCTTCGGTTTCCGTATGGGTCACCGTAACGTCAATCTGGCATATCAACGCTACCAGCGCTTCAGTCTTACGGCTGGCCAGGTTGCCGCGAAAATAGCTTGAAAGACGTTTTTTGAGATCTTTGGCTTTGCCAACGTAGATAACCGTGCCACCAGCATCATACATCCGGTATACGCCGGGCTGGCTGGTAACGGTTTTCAGAAAATACTTTGCATCAAACTGATCATTCACTACTGATTAACGGCTCCGCACTGAACAGGCCATGACGAATGGCCAGATGCGTTAACTCTACGTCACCACTGATATTTAGCTTGCTAAACATACGGTAACGATAGCTGTTAACGGTTTTAGGACTCAGGTTCAGCTGCTCGGAAATTTCCGTCACTTTCTGACCTTTAGTAATCATCAGCATAATCTGCAATTCGCGTTCCGACAAACTGTTGAACGGCGATTCAGCATTTTGCGGCTCAATCTGGCTTAACGCCATCTGTTGAGCGATGTCTGATGCGATATAGCGCTGACCGGCATTCACCGAGCGAATGGCGCTGATGACTTCCTGAGGCGCTGCGCCTTTACTGAGATAGCCAGAAGCCCCGGCCTGCATGACTTTCGCTGGCAGCGGGTTCTCCGTATGGATGGTCAGCATGATAATTTTGCAGTCCGGCGTGTAACGGATAATTTTACGCGTTGCTTCAAGCCCACCAATTCCCGGCATGTTCATATCCATCAGCACAACGTCAGCGCTGTTACCACGACACCACTTAACTGCCTCTTCGCCGCAGTTCGCTTCCCCGACAACCTGGATACCTTTGATATCTTCCAGGATGCGACGAATACCTGCGCGTACCAGCTCGTGGTCATCAACAAGAAAAACGGTTATCAAACGATGCTCCCTAAGTAGCTAAGGCGGGTGGCGAAAATCACATTGGAAGGCTGATGATGTTACTACTTTTTCACGGCTGATTGAACAGAAATAATGTCAAAGTTACATGCGGAATCTAATTTACCTGATGAGTTTAAATAGACTTCAAACATTCCTGTAATGTAAAAACGTAACATTAATACATTAATTATCATGGCAATAAAGATTTACAGCACTGAGCGCAACAATAGCAATAGAGCTTTTATAACAATAACTTAATGAAAAATTATTGTGCATCAATTAACCACAAGCTTTAACACAAACCTATATCTCTGGAAATAACGCTACTTAAAGTAATGGTCTTCGTAAGAGTTTATCTCAACAACTCACCGGGCTGTTATCGGTTCAGCTAACCTGTACTGCAACTTGTTCATGCCATTATATGATATACTTTCAAACACTTTACGTGCCTGGTAAATGAACCGGAAGCACCGTTTTTTACAGCCTATAGGGAGAAATCATGAGCGAGACTGACTTTTCAACCAGCGAGGAAGTGCAGGCATTAGCTAACGAAGTGACGTGTATGAAAGCGCTTGTCACACTAATGCTAAAAGGCATGGGCCAGGCGGATGCCGGTAAAGTCATCATCAATATGGAGCGTTATATCGCCAAACTGGAAGACCAGCAGCAGGCGGAAGTGTTTAGCAATACCATTAAACAGATCAAACACGCCTATCGTCAGTAGCACGCCTGCACCTTCAGTCAGGCAAAAGGCCCGTTGCTTTTTTCATGATTTTGTCACACCTTAGCCTTTTCACTGACAGAACAGAGCAATGGGCTTACTTTTCAAAGCACTACTTGGGGCGGCAGTAGTCGTGTTAATCGGGCTGCTGTCGAAGACCCGTCACTACTATCTTGCCGGACTGATTCCGCTGTTTCCCACCTTCGCACTGATAGCCCATTATATTGTGGGTAGCGAGCGCGGCATTGATGCGCTGCGAACAACGATTATCTTCGGCATGTGGGCTATTGTGCCCTACTTCGTTTATCTGCTGGCACTCTGGTATTTTATTGCGATGATGCGGCTGCCGCTGGCTCTGCTGGCAGCCGTCTTGTGTTGGGGCGTGGCAGCGTGGGTGTTGATTACGCTGTGGTCAAAATGGCATGGACAATAAATTTAGCGTCCGCGTGTCCCCCAGGGAACAGAGACTCCGAGCGTAGGGAGAACCTCTTCAGGCCGGAAGCGTCGTGCGCCATGGAACTTTTCAGCAAGTTTTAGCTGGGTAACCGGAATTTTTACCGCGAACAGGTTATCTTCCGACTGAATAACTCCCGGCGTTAGCGGATGGTAGTTCACCTGATGTTGCTCAAACATCTGCTCCAGCATCGGCGTCGCCGCACTGTACAGATACTTTATGCCGGATTGCTCTGCCAGCTGCACCGCGTGCCATAAGATGTTAAGCGGCAGCTCCTCATCAATTTCCAGTCGGGCGGAAAAACGCGACATTTCCCAGACAGTATCACTGGCATCACTTGCGCTACTGCCATTAACATTGTTGATGCCGTTACTGCTATGATCTGCTGTTGTATGGCCGCTGTCGGGATCCTGCCATGCCATTAAGCGGGCACAGCCACAGATTCCATGCTGCGCCGTCCAGGCAATCAGCCAGATAACATCGGAACGATCGTAGCGATCGTACTCCTGGCCTGGCGTACTAAGACGTGACGGAATAGACCAACCTTCACCTCTGGCGAAGACGCTGTAACGATAACTTCCTAATTCTGCCAATAACGATGACGGCATGTCCTTCAGCTTAGTTTGGATAATCTTCATTCATGATCCCCTGTCGCATTCCCTCGTGAGCGCCGCTCCTGACGGTTCGGGCAGGGTTGTTACCCTGTCGCAGGGTAGACAACCGTATAGCAATTCGAAACTACCAAATTTGGTAGTTGCATCCTCTTTCAGATTAAACCGATTGCTGCGGCGTAAGAGGCAATTTGCGTTTTGTTTGGTGCATTAAATCGTTTTTGCATATTTTTTTGGTGAAAATTGACCGTATTTTCCGAGATGGAAAGAATCAGTGATATTTCTGCTGATGTCTTCCCCTCTGCCGTCCATTTGAGAATTTCCAGCTCTCTTTCACTGAGCTCCAGTCGTGTTGATAGCATCGAAATATCATTTATCTCGATCAAAGCTGCCATCGACAGATCCGAAATATACTGGAGTTTTAGTTCAAATTCAGTGGTTAATGCTATCATTTTAGATGGATTGCCCGACGAAAATGATAGGATTCCCACGGCTCTGTTTTTAGCCATCACCGAACAAGAAACCCCATGATAAATGCCATGGGTGCGGGCAGCGTCAAAAACACGCTGGCCAGCGGAAGTGGCATCCCCTTCCCACAGCCAAATCATGCCCGGCTGGTTACAGTTTTTTAGTACCGGATCCAGCTGCATAAAGTCTTTACGTAAATAATAATCAATCCACTTTTGCGGGTAATTGCTGTAAAAAAAAGTTTTAGGCCGGGTAAAAGGCACTGGATGACGTATAAACAGTGCATAAAAATCGAATTCTAACTCCCGTGCCTGCTGCTCAATTATCCTGGTAATATGAGCGACTTCGCTTCCCTTACGAAAAGCCAATTGTATCTCGCTTCGCCAACTGAAATAGTTCTCAGATGTCATTAATGCCTCAGTCCAACAGGGGAGAAAGACCCCGTCCTGATTATAATTGTCATTGTAAATATGGCAGTAAAAAAATGAATGAAATCGAGTAAAAAATCTAATTGCTAATCGTTGTCTCAGGGAAAAAAACAATTCCTTAAGCTCAGGATTTAGTGATTACAGGCATAAAAATCATCCTGAAAATAAACCTTAAAAAACGGTCACCGACCAATAATAACTTGCGTAATCATTTATCCCCGGCACCGTCACCGGGATACATCGATTCTACGCCACCCTGACCTGGCTGGGTTAGAATAGGATTTTTCCTATAAACATTCAATAATTTTGACCCATTTGTTACAGGCTTTATGCACAATAGTTTTACAGTATCATGCGACCTCAACTTAGTAGCAAAAAAGTACTCTGCTCAAAAAAAGTTAAAACATGCTGATATTATTATCAATTATCACCTGCATTGCGGTATTTGGCTTTTCTGCAATAGGTTAGATGCCCTGGAGCAGCTTAAGGTAATCCCATGCTCTCAGTATGGACTTAACAATTTGTTACACAGCGGATATCACCCTCTTTTTATACGATCGGGTCAGTCGTAGCGGTTACCCGGAAGTTAGCACGACTCGTGCTCTGCTCAGGCTGCCTGATCCGGCAATAGCGTCGTATTGAATATTTATCACAGTTATCCGCTCATTATTCTCCCGCCCTCGTTCAATTTATTGCTACCAGATAATTTACTGGTCAGGACGTTTCAGCAGCAGCAGGATCCCGGTTATAGATCACTTCTCCCCCACTTTACTCCTGACACGACGATGGGTGCCCGGTTTTTAACCAGCCGATGCGGCGTTATCGCAGTTTAGTCGCATTTTTGCTTTCTCAGCCGGGATTTTACGTTAAGCTCTTGACCGCACTAACCTCGACAACATCAGACACACGAAAAGCCATCAGAGCTTTCACATCATCACCACTGGACAGGAAACCCGTTAATGGTTGATCAATTAAAAGAGGCTGTCGCCTCAGAAGAAGAACCGGACACCCTCCGGCGTAATCTGCATAATCGTCATATTCAGCTTATCGCTATTGGCGGTGCAATCGGTACCGGCCTGTTTATGGGCTCGGGGAAAACCATCAGCCTTGCCGGGCCGTCGATCATATTCGTATACATGATCATCGGTTTTATGCTGTTCTTCGTCATGCGCGCGATGGGTGAGCTGCTGCTCTCCAATCTTGAGTACAAATCGTTTAGCGATTTCGCCGCCGACCTGCTCGGCCCCTGGGCAGGCTATTTTACCGGCTGGACTTACTGGTTCTGCTGGGTAGTTACCGGTATTGCTGATGTGGTGGCGATCAGTTCATATTTCCAGCTCTGGTTCCCGGATTTTTCGATCTGGATGAGCGCCCTGCTCTGTATCGTTGTGTTCCTGTCGCTTAATATCGCTACAGTTAAACTTTTCGGCGAGATGGAGTTTTGGTTCGCGATTATTAAAATCGTCGCCATTGTTGCGCTTATTGCTACGGGCATCGTGCTGGTGGCCATGCACTATCCGTCACCGGGTGGCGGTACTGCCTCACTGAGCAATATCTGGGATCACGGCGGTATGTTCCCTAAAGGGTTAAGCGGCTTCTTCGCTGGCTTCCAGATTGCGGTGTTTGCTTTTGTTGGCATTGAGCTGGTGGGAACCGCCGCAGCGGAAACCCATGACCCGAAAACTGTTCTGCCGCGTGCAATTAACGCCATCCCGTTACGTATTATTATGTTCTACGTGCTGTCGCTGATGGTGATTATGGCGGTCACGCCGTGGGATCAGGTGGTAGCCGATCGCAGCCCGTTTGTTGAAATGTTTATGCTGATTGGCCTGCCGGCAGCGGCGAGCATCGTCAACTTTGTGGTGCTGACCTCGGCGGCCTCGTCAGCAAACAGCGGCATCTTCTCCACCAGCCGTATGCTGTACGGTCTGGCGCAGCAGGGTGTGGCGCATCGCCGCTTTGGTATGCTCTCACGCCGGGCAGTGCCGACTACTGGCCTGTTCTTCTCCTGCCTGTGTCTGCTGGGAGGCGTGGCGCTGATCTATCTGATCCCGAATGTGATGACGGTATTTACGCTGGTCACTACGGTCTCTGCCATTCTGTTTATGTTTGTCTGGACGATTATCCTCTGCTCCTACCTGGCCTACCGCAAGAAGCATCCGGAACGCCATGCAGCCTCCAGCTATAAAATGCCGCTTGGCAAGTTGATGTGCTGGGTGTGTATGGCCTTCTTTGCTTTTGTGCTGGTGCTGTTGACCCTGGAAGAGGATACCCGTCAGGCGCTGATGGTAACGCCGCTCTGGTTTATCATGCTGGCGGTAGGATGGTTCCTGCGTAAACGTAAAGCTGGATAACCGATAACGGGCCAGGCTAACCTGCCCCGTTCCGTTAAAATCTTGACCACAGCTTATGTAGCGCCTGCCCGAGCGGCAGGCGCTGAACCGGTAAGCGCTCCGGCTTGTATGGCCCGTTCTTAAGCGGCTCAGGGCCTAAATCAAAGGTAAAGTTGTAGTCCGGCTCTTCGCCCATCCGCAGGTCGGTGATAGTGATATGATCTCCCACGCGCTTCATCGCATAAAACCCACCGCTGAACCAGGCCATGCGCTGAACGTACCAGTTATCCCTGAACTGTTGATAGAGTGCGCGGCCATTATCATGGGCAGTCAGCACCAGCGGCTTATCCTGACTTAACAGCGACCAGAATCCTTCCTGATATTCTTCTGCGGTGATCGCCACAACCCGCCACTGCAAAGTGTTAAACGCCGTAGGGGTCACCAGCAAACGCTCTGCTTTAATATGCTGCTGCGCAAGCTGCTGCTTCACCTCCTGGGTGACCCAGGCCTGTGCGACCATACTCCACACCAGATACAGACAGCTCAGGCTTAAACCCAGCATATTCCAGCGTCGTCCATGCGTATTTCTCCACACCAGCACCGCCACCAGCCCGGCCAGCAGCGGCAGTGTGTAGAGCGGATCAATAATAAACATGCTGCCAATGGCGAAGGGCCGATCGGTAAACGGCAGCGCCAGCTGGGTACCGTACACCGTGGTCAGATCAAGGAGCGGATGGGTAATGAGCGCCAGCCATACCGCCCACCACCAGCGACCAAAAATGTGCGGCTGACGGGTGATTCTGCCGCATAGCCACGCCAGCACAGGGGAAATCAGCGTCAGCCAGAACAACGCGTGGCTCTCGGTGCGATGCAGGGTCATATTGCGAATAGCATCGCCATGGTCGATAAAAACATCAAGATCGGGCAATGTCCCGCAGACAGCCCCCACTGCTGCCGCCTGCCAAACCGGGACTTTACGCCCCATTACGGCCACCGCGACCGATGCTCCGAGAACAAGTTGTGAAACGGAATCCATTATCGCTCCCTGTTAGCCACTGACTCTAGCGTACGCGGATACCCTCAATCACCATGCGCTGCACGTTTTCTACCGTCTGATTGAAGAAGTGCTCATCATTCAGGGTTTGCCCGGTAATCGCCTCCACCTGAGTGGCAAAATCCGCATAGTGCTGGGTGGTGGCCCACAGCATAAAAATCAGATGGTCTGGCTGAATAGTAGCCAGCTTGCCCTGCTGTACCCAGGCCTCAATTACTGCGGCCTTATCTTCAACCAGATGGCGTAAATCTCCCGCCAGTTCTGCTTTTAACAACGGCGCGCCCTGTAGCATCTCCATGCAGAACAGGCGCGAAGCCTGAGGGTGATCGCGGGAAACTTCCAGTTTAAGCCGAATATAGTCACGTATCGCCTCCAGCGGATGCTGATCGTGGCGCAGAGCACGCAACGGTGCCAGCCAGACATCCAGCAGGTCTTTCAGTACCGCAATATAAAGCTCTTCTTTTGAAGGGAAGTAGTACAACAGATTGGTTTTTGATACGTCAGCACGCTCTGCCACTCTGTCCAGGCTGGTGCCGTGAATACCATATTGCGAGAAAAATTCCAGCGCCGCAGAGAGGATAGCGGAACGTTTTGCTGCCACTGCGCGGGCACGGCGCGTCGGGGCTTTGGCCGGTAACTTATCAGTAGAATTCACCGTGACTCCATGATCCATGTGGGTTGCCAGGATAATAACAAATCACTCCTGACATACCTAATCAGAGCTACACCCTCAATGTTCCGTACCGCAGCTATGCAGACGGCCTCAGCGTCCCTGGAGAACGGTCTGTGCCACAGCATGAAGTTATTGAGAGTGCACTTTTATTGCACATCAGCGCCTTTTTATTGTGCACCTGTTTTTACCAAATGGTCTGATTTTGATCATCCGCTCCAGCTATTCTTTTACAAAGAATAAACAACCAACTGTTTTTAATAACATTTCTGAAACTGGCACAGCCTTTGCAATCTGATTAACAGCGCCGCTTCAAAGGAAAATGCAGGATGCATCGCAGCGCCGGGATTCAATCTTTCACTCACGCAGAGGATGTCATATGAAAATTGGTGTTTTTATCCCGATCGGCAACAACGGCTGGTTAATCTCCAACAACGCGCCGCAGTACATGCCCACCTTTGAACTGAACAAAGCTATCGTACTGAAGGCAGAGCATTATCATTTCGATTTTGCATTATCGATGATCAAATTGCGTGGCTTTGGTGGCAAAACCGAGTTTTGGGATCACAACCTCGAATCCTTTACTTTGATGGCAGGCCTGGCGGCCGTTACCTCGCGTATAGAGATCTATGCCACTGCCGCGACACTCACCCTGCCACCCGCCATTGTCGCCCGCATGGCGTCGACCATCGACTCTATCTCCGGTGGCCGTTTTGGCGTTAACCTGGTGACCGGCTGGCAGAAACCCGAATATGACCAGATGGGTCTGTGGCCTGGCGATGAATACTTCTCCCGTCGCTATGACTATCTCACCGAATACGTCAGCGTCCTGCGCGACCTGTGGGGCACCGGCAAATCCGATCTTAAAGGCGAATTCTTCACCATGAATGATTGCCGACTCAGCCCACAGCCTCAGAAACCGATGAAGGTGATCTGTGCCGGGCAGAGCGATGCTGGTATGGAATTTTCGGCCAAACACGCCGACTACAACTTCTGTTTTGGTAAGGGTGTGAACACTCCCTGCGCATTCGCTCCAACGGCGGCGCGAATGAAAGTTGCCGCCGATGCAGAGGGCCGGGATGTCGGTTCCTACGTGCTGTTTATGATTATCGCTGATGAAACCGATGAAGCGGCACGCGCCAAATGGGAACACTACAAAGCCGGAGCCGATGAAGAAGCGCTGTCATGGCTGACCACACAAAGCCAGCAGGATAAACGTTCCGGTAGCGATACTAACGTCCGCCAGATGGCGGATCCGACTTCTGCGGTCAATATCAATATGGGTACGCTTGTCGGCTCTTATGCCAATGTGGCCCGCATGCTGGACGAGGTTGCCACCGTCGAAGGCACCCAGGGTGTGCTGCTGACCTTTGATGACTTCCTGCAAGGAATTGAGAACTTTGGCGAACGCATTCAACCGCTGATGCAGTGCCGTATTGATGTCATTGAAGCTGCTCAGGAGGTAGCATAATGAACGCGAAACCCGCCGTTGTCTGCACCACCGCCTCAATGCAGAATGCGATTACCCTGCCCGCACGTCCGGAATCCATTGTTTTTCCGCCAGAGCAGACTGCATTGATTGTAGTCGATATGCAGAATGCCTACGCCACCCCCGGCGGCTACCTTGATCTGGCCGGATTTGATGTCTCAGCTACGCGTCCGGTGATCGAACAGATCAACATAGCGGTAAAGGCCGCACGCGAGGCGGGGATCCAGGTGATCTGGTTTCAGAATGGTTGGGACGATCAGTACGTTGAGGCAGGCGGGCCTGGCTCACCAAACTGGCACAAGTCGAACGCGCTAAAAACAATGCGCAAGAATCCGGAATTACAGGGAACGCTGCTGGCAAAAGGCGGATGGGATTATCAGTTAGTCGATCAGCTGACGCCGCAGCCGGGCGATATTGTACTGCCAAAACCGCGTTATAGCGGCTTCTTTAATACCGCACTAGACAGCATGCTGCGCAGCCGCGGCATCCGCCATTTAGTGTTCACCGGCATAGCCACCAATGTCTGCGTGGAATCAACGCTACGTGATGGCTTCTTTCTTGAGTATTTCGGCATCGTGCTGGAAGACGCCACCTACCAGGCAGGGCCACTGTTTGCCCAGCAGGCGGCCATTTTCAATATTGAAACCTTCTTTGGCTGGGTCTCTGACGTCGGCAGTTTTTGTGCTGCGCTGCAAACTGAACCCGCTGCCGTGAAACAGACGGCTTAACCCTGACCTACTGACGGAGAACAGACCATGCCAAAAACCATTATTACCCCGCCGGGCACCAGCGTACCCATTGCTCCTTTTGTACCGGGAACGCTGGCCGACGGTGTGGTGTATGTGTCCGGAACACTACCGTTCGATAAAGATAATAACGTAGTTCATGTTGGAGATGCGGCGGCCCAAACCCGGCACGTACTGGAAACCATTAAGAGCGTCATTGAAACGGCTGGCGGCACGATGAACGACGTGACTTTTAACTCCATTTTTATTACCGACTGGAGCAACTACGCGGCGGTCAATGCGGTGTATGCCGACTATTTCCCCGGCGAAAAACCCGCTCGTTTCTGCATTCAGTGCGGGCTGGTGAAAGCCGATGCATTGATTGAAATCGCCAGCGTGGCCCATATCGGAAAATAAGGAATCACTGATGCATATTGAGCTATCAGGACGCGACGAACCCGGGGCCAGAACCGTGGTGTTATCCGCCGGGCTGGGAGGGTTGGGAAGTTTCTGGCTGCCTCAGATGAACGTGCTGCGCGCGGCGTTTCGCGTGGTGGTGTACGACCAGCGCGGCACCGGTCGCAGCCCGGATAGCCTGCCTGAAGTCTACAGTATGCAGGAGATGGCCAGCGAACTGGCAAATCTGCTGGAGCAGCACAATATCACGCAGTTCGATATTGTTGGTCACGCGCTTGGCGGTATGGTGGCGATGCAGCTGGCGCTTGATTATCCCGAACGCGTCTCACGCCTGGTGCTGGTCAACGGCTGGCTGCGGCTGGATGCGCATACCCGCCGCTGCTTCCGCGTACGTCAGGATCTGCTGCTGAATGTTGGCGTCGAGGCTTATGTCCGCGCCCAGCCGCTGTTTCTGTATCCCGCGGACTGGCTGTCGACGCATCAGGCTCGTATTGAAGCCGAAGATACGCTGCATACCGCACATTTCCAGGGCATGGACAACCTGCTCAAACGTCTGCATGCGCTGATGGCTTGCGACTACAGCGGGCTGGCATCTCAGATTAGCCAGCCGGTGCTTTTACTCTGCACACGCGACGACCTGCTGGTGCCATGGGTCTGCTCCGAGGAGCTGCTGGCGGCACTGCCGCAGGCCACACTGCAACGCATGAACTGGGGTGGCCACGCCATGAGCGTCACCGACCCTTCCACCTTTAATCACCTGCTGATGAGCTGGCTGCAAGATGACAGCCTGGCCGCTAATACCACTGATATGGAGTTACTATGGCAGAAACCTTCAATACGCTGACCCCTGCTGCCCCCGCCACTGGCGTGGAGAAGCAGCAGTTCCGTAACGCGATGGCACGCCTGGGGGCTGCCGTAAATATCATCACTACTGACGGCCCCGCCGGACGCGCCGGATTTACCGCCTCGGCGGTGTGCAGCGTGACAGATACACCACCTACCCTGCTGGTGTGCCTGAATCGCTCTGCATCGGTCTATGCAGCCTTCCGGGAAAATATGCAGCTCTGTGTCAACACGCTGGCGGCGGGACATGAAGATTTATCCAACCTGTTCGGCGGTAAGACGCCGATGGCAGAGCGCTTTATCGCCGCCGACTGGTCAACACTGGCAACCGGTTCGCCGATCCTCAGCGATGCGCTGGCCTCGTTTGACTGTGTCGTGACGCAGGTGATGAGCGTCGGCACCCACGACATTCTGGTGTGCGAAGCTCAGGCGCTGGTTTTCAGCGACAGCAGTCATGGCCTGATCTATTTCGATCGCGGCTACCACCCGTTACCACTTCGTAGTTTCTGATACCGCGCCTTCGGCCGGTCAATGCAGTGCTCACATTCTGGAGATAACGATGGCAGGTTCCTGGTTCCCTCAATGGTCGAAAACGACGGCGTCGACAACCGGTATTGTCGCACCTGATGAAACACTGCCCTTCGGGCAAACGGTAGTAATGGGTTTGCAGCACGCGGTCGCCATGTTTGGCGCTACGGTGCTGATGCCCTTGCTGATGGGGTTGGATCCGAATCTGTCGATCCTGATGTCAGGGGTGGGTACACTGCTGTTTTTCCTGATCACAGGCGGACGGGTACCCAGCTATCTCGGCTCCAGCGCAGCATTTGTTGGGGTGGTCATTGCAGTAACCGGCTTCAACGGTCAGGGACTGAACCCCAATCTCAGCGTCGCACTGGGAGGCATTATCGCCTGTGGTCTGGTCTACACCCTGATCGGTTTTTTGGTGATGAAAGCCGGTACACGCTGGATTGAAAAACTGATGCCGCCAGTGGTAACCGGCGCAGTGGTGATGGCCATCGGGTTGAATCTGGCACCGATAGCCGTGCGTGGTGTCTCGGCATCGATGTTTGATAGCTGGATGGCGGTAATGACAGTGCTGTGCATCGGCGTGGTGGCTGTCTTTACCCGGGGAATGGTGCAGCGCCTGCTGATCCTCGTCGGACTGATTGTTGCCTGGGCGATCTATGCGCTGCTGACCAACGGTCTTGGCTTAGGGAAACCCGTGGACTTCAGCCTGCTGGCCAATGCGCCGTGGTTTGGAATGCCGCTGGTGACCAGTCCGACCTTCAGTACCCAGGCGATGGTAATGATCGCCCCGGTAGCCGTCATTCTGGTGGCTGAAAACCTCGGGCATATCAAAGCAGTGGCCGGTATGACCGGGCGCAATCTGGATCCCTATATGGGCCGGGCATTCGTCGGCGACGGGGTGGCAACAATGTTATCCGGCGGCGTTGGCGGCAGCGGTGTCACCACTTATGCCGAGAATATTGGCGTGATGGCCGTGACCAAGGTTTATTCCACACTGGTGTTCGTCGCAGCGGCGCTGATTGCCATGGTGCTGGGATTTTCGCCTAAATTCGGCGCGTTGATCCATACTATTCCAGGCCCGGTCATCGGCGGCGCATCGATTGTGGTATTCGGTCTGATTGCGGTGGCGGGTGCCCGTATCTGGGTGCAGAACAGTGTCGATCTCAGTCAGAACGGTAATCTGATTATGGTCGCCGTTACCCTGGTGCTGGGAGCAGGAGATTTTGCCCTGAAAATTGGTAGTTTCACCCTCGGCGGCATTGGCACGGCAACCTTCGGAGCCATTTTACTAAATGCACTCCTCAGCCATAAACGTGCCGCAGCACTGAGCGGCAGTAGCGTGGTGCCTCAGGATCTGTAATCGCTCAGATCGCAAAAAGAAGGGCCGGTGAGGATATCACCGGCCCGCAGAATTCAATGAGAAACAGAGCGTGTCTACTGCGGTGCAGAGGGCGAAGGGTGACTTTTTACCTTCTTTTTACGCTTCAGTTTCAGTTCACTGATTAATACGCCCAGAACGATGAGCGCTCCCCCCAGCAGCGCGATACCCGGTAATCTCTCCCCGGCGATACGCCCTACAATCCCCGCCCACACTGGCTCTCCGGCATAGATAACCGTGGCTCGGGTTGGCGACACGCTGCGCTGCGCCCAGTTCATTGTTACCTGAATCAGTGCGCTTGCCATTCCCAGCCCGACGGCACTGTAGAGCAGATAAGGAGTATACGGCGGCACCGATTCACCGTTAGGCACCATCATAATAAAACCAAAAATCGAGGCCGCAGCAAGCTGGATCACCGTGACCCGCTGTACGTTAACTTTTCCTGCGCTGGCGCTGATCAGGATAATTTCCGCCGCAATCGCCAGCGTACTGAGCAGCGTGGCGATCTCACCGGCATTAAAGGCTATCTCACCCCCTTCCGGCCCGGCCAGCAGCAGCAAGCCGCCAAATGCCAGCACGATACCGATCCATGACATCAGCCCCGGCATTCTTCCGAGAAATATCCACTGTAACAGCGGTACCAGCGGAACATAGAGCGCGGTGATAAAGGCAGACTTGCTGCTGGCGATCGTCTGCATGCCGTAAGTTTGTAAACCATAGCCAAGGCCAATCGCCAGACCAATCAGTGCCCCTGCTTTTATTTCATACCAGGTAACGCCGCGCAGTACACGCCAGGAGATCACTCCGAGCAGCACAGCCGCAGTAGCGAAACGCACGCCGATAAACCAAAACGGGCCGCTGACGGTCATCGCATGATGTACTGCGAGGAAGGTGCCTCCCCAGACCATAGTGATGAGGATCAGTACCCCTTCCTGAGGATTTATTGCAAATTTATAACGGGAAAAGAAACCGGACATTGGAGCACTCTGCTGATGTTTTAACGTCAGTGTGCTGGTCTGGTTGAGGAGGGTCAAGCACTGTGCGAGGGATACTTACTGTGCCACCGGAAAAACCGGCGGCAGGCGGCATCCAGGCTTATTCAACATCGTCCGTTTTACTCTTACCGCCGCGGCTATTACGGCCACCTTTTTCGCCAGCGAGAGACGCGCGCTTAGGGTCATTTTTGAAATTCCCGCCGCTCACTTTACCGCCTTTACGCCCCGCTTCTGATGCTCTTTGACGGTCTTCAGCGAAATTCCCAGATCCACCACGATGTTCTGCCATTTCTTACCTCCGAATAGTTAAGACATCATTCTGCATTTTGCCGATATATCCCGGTTATTCCGGCAACGACAGCGACAGGTACGACTGCCTGCCGTGCTGTTAAGCATAGTGTATTCAAACTGCGGCGCGCTCGTAACCGGCCCATTAATGCGTATGACGATGCGAATGCACTGATTTGTCCGCTTAATTTTATTAATGCTTTATGGAAAGAAATGCGCATTCGTTGAATTTTCACGCAAACGCAGAGTGGCTCACGGGCAGGCATTGCAGTCTCTTCTATACTGAAAATTCAGGCACAACACGCACAACAGAAAAAACAGGAGATCGTTATGGCAACACAACAATCGAAAGAGCATCACGTTGGCGAATGGGCAACTCTGCGCGGTACTTCCCCCGAAATCGCCGAAGCTATCTTTGAAGTCGCAAATTATGATGAGCGGCTGGCTGAAGGGATCTGGCAGCAACAGGGCAGTGATGAAGTGCTGCTGCGCGCCTTTGATAAGACTGATGCTGATGTGCTGACCTGGGATAACAAGGTGGTTGAGCGAAAAAACGTCTGACATTAAGGCGGGTGCCCGCACCCGCCGGTTCCCCCGGTAAAGCCTGCCAGTGAGACTCCTCTGAGAACGTCCCGGCCCGTCAATATGTCGTCTACGCTTATATTGGGTTTCACTACTGACAGCCAGAACCCGGCTGATTACTGACACTATCCAAAGGAGGCGTAATGCCGTACCAGACGATTAATCCCGCAAGTAATAAGCTGATCAAGTCCTGGCCCGACCACAGCGACAGCCAGATTGAGCAAGCGCTGGCCACTGCCGATGCGCTGTACCATTCTGACTGGTCTAAAGGTGCTATTCAGCCCCGTTTGCAGGTGCTGAAAAAGATGGCTGATCTGATTGACAGCCGCGTTGATGAACTGGCCGAAGCTGCCAGCATCGAGATGGGTAAACTGATTGAACAAAGCCGGGGCGAAGTACAGCTCTGTGCACAGATTGCTCGTTACTACGCTGAGAATGCCGAGCGTTTTCTGGCTCCAACCTCCTACCCCAGCGAGCTGGGCGAAGCCTGGGTTGAAAATCATCCAATTGGCGTGCTGGTTGCCGTAGAGCCGTGGAACTTCCCGTTCTATCAGCTGATGCGTGTACTGGCACCCAACCTTGCCGCCGGTAATCCGGTTATGGCCAAGCATGCGAAAAATGTTCCGCATTGCGCAGTATTGTTTGAATCACTGGTAAAAGAGGCGGGCGCACCTGACGGGGCCTGGACTAACATTTTTGCCAGTAATGATCAGGTTGCGAACCTGATTGCTGATGATCGCGTGCAGGGCGCTGCCCTGACAGGCTCTGAGCGGGCTGGTAGTTCTGTTGCACAGCAGGCCGGTAAATACCTGAAGAAAACCACGCTGGAACTGGGCGGGAATGATGTATTTGTTGTTCTGGACGACAGCGACCTGGATAAAGCCGTAAAAGCTGGCGTAGGCGCCCGACTGAGCAACTGCGGCCAGGTCTGTACTGCCGCTAAACGCTTCCTGGTTCATGAAAAGGTGGCCGATCGCTTCCTTGAAAAAATGACCGAGGCTTTCAAAACGGTAAAAATTGGCGATCCTCTCGATGCCAGCACGACTCTCGGCCCGCTCTCTTCTGCTGATGCACGCGACACGCTGGATAAACAGGTTCAGCAGGCAAAAGCGAAAGGCGCTAAAATCGTGCTGGGAGGTGCACCGGTTCCGGGTGAAGGTTGTTTCTATCAGCCAACTATCCTGACCGGCATCACCCGCGACAATCCGGCTTATTTTGAAGAGTTCTTCGGTCCGGTGGCGCAGATCTATGTGGTGAAAAACGACGACGAAGTGGTTGAACTCGCCAATGATTCGCACTACGGACTGGGCGGTTCAGTATTCACCAAAGATATTGCCCGTGGTAAAGCACTGGCGTCACGCATTGAAACCGGAATGGTGTATATCAACTCGGCGACTAACACCTCAGCCGAGCTGCCTTTCGGTGGAGTAAAACGTTCAGGCTACGGTCGTGAACTCTCCGATCTGGGTATTAAAGAGTTTGTGAACCAGAAACTGGTGGTAATCAGCAAGGATTAACAGATTGCTGTAACTGTTGAATTACCCTCGCACGATTAAAAAAGGGGCGGCCTGTTTAACCAGGCCGCCCCTTTTCACATCAGAACATTTCACATCAGAACATGGACAGCCGCTAATGGCTGCCCCGACACCATCAGTTAGTCGCAGGTTGCGCTGCTGGTTTAGCGTCCTGTTGGCTCTCTGCCCCGGCTTTATCTGCTTTCGCTTTATCTGCTGCGGTTTTATCTGCGGCAGCTTTGTCAGCTGTGGCTTTGTCAGCTGTAGCTTTATCAGCTGCGGCCTTATCTTTTGCAGCCTGATCCGCAGCGGCTTTATCCGCAACGGCTTTATCTTTTGCTGCTTTATCGGCGGCGGCCTTGTCAGCGGCTGCTTTCTCAGCAGAAGCTTTTGCCTGCGCGGCTTTATCAGCAGCAGCCTGGTCTGCGGCTGCTTTATCAGCCAGCGTCTTGTTAACCACGGCCTTCTCATCCACTGCTTTTTCTGCCGGAGCTGGTGCTACAGCCGGTGCCTTTTCAGTCACCTGCAACGGCGTACCCTGAAGTGACTTATTCAGAACCTGTGTGAACTGATCCCACGAACAAAAACCATTGGCATCCGTCGGACAGCCTGCCATTTGCAGCGTCACACGTTTCGGCGGGTTATCCAGCGACAGTGCTTCTGCATCGCGCAGCTGGCTTGATGTCTGATAGATATACTCGACTTTCACCAACTCACGATCGTTTTTCTTATCGTGCCAGCGCTGGAACTGAACCATGCCACCAATTGGGGTTTTCTCATTCTGACCTGGGAGTTCATACGGCTTGAAATCCAGCGCAGTCAGCAGCGAAGCGATATTCGAATCGTGCCCAACCATCAAGGTCACTTTAGGTGCGCTGGCTTTTTCCTGGTCGACCAGCATGCTGCGGATATAGTCCACCAGCGGAGCAGCAACTTCACGAGCTACAACCGGAGAGGTGAACAGCGTGTCCTGATAGCCATTTTTGATCGCCGCCAGCTCTTTCCACTGCTCAGGCGTTTTGATTTGCCCCCAGGCCACCTGCTCCATCGGGAAACCTTCATAATATTGCAGGGTGAAGGCATCCACCAGCGAGTTACCCACCTTCAGCGGGCCAGAGACATTTGGCTCTTTGCCGTTTTCCGCACTAAATTTGTTTTGATTATCGCTGGAGAGATCGCACTGTTTTTTACCGCTACAGGCTGGGGAGTTTTTATAGTCGATAATCTTTTCCAGACGCTGGAAGGCAGGCTTAAGCGCCAGCTTCTCGCCCTGGCCGTTAATTGCCGTCAGCGCCTGCTTATTAAATTCTTCACTATCGTTGGTAATCACCGGATTAAACACCGGATCCATGGAACCCATCTCATCCTGATGGGAAATGGCGATATCACAGCCCGGGAAAGCGCCGGTAATAAAGAACTGCGCGGTAGCAACAGTGCGTTGCAGGCTGTTTGCATAGGCGTAAACATCGTCGGACGCCGGGCACTCACCCTCTTTAACCAGCCCCTGTTGCGCAAGCCATTCACGGGTATAGCGGCCCATATAGACTTCAAGCACTCCGCCTTTCGTGGTTAGCTGCCCGCCGGGGACATCCCATTTCGGCCAGGCTTTTTTCGTCGCCTGCGACAGGACGCTGCCATTATCTGCCAGAGGAGCCCGCAGGTTGTGACGGCTCATCATCAGTACTTGTTCCAGCTGATAATCACTATCAGCAGCCCAGGCAGGAATTCCGGATAGTGCGGAGCAAACGGCTAACGCACAGAGGCTAAACTTTTTGATCATGTGTGTATTCCATTGATTCGAAAGGGTGAACGTGCTGACCGGCATAGTATGCAGCGCAGCAAGAAAACAGTGTATCAGCACTGACTCACCACCACCGCTCTCCAGAGTTATAGGCCAGAGGCTCGCTTAATCCCGAAATTATCCAATAACGGGTTTATTAATAGTGAGAATATAGCAGACTCTGACCCCGGCGGCTTAGTGGCTTCAGGGGTTTGAAAAGAAACAAGATGTTTTTAGGATTGATCTAATCGCACGCCCGGGAAGAAAATAGCAGGAAGAGAGCGAAAACTGAAGGGTGTTAACGTCTGGCTGAATTTATGGATATAGAGAAAGACTACTTCTGTATATATCTTCCGTATATATCCGACGACCGTGGTACACGGACTGAATGGAATCAGATAAAACAAAAAACCCCAGGCTTTTACAAGCCCGGGGTCAAAATTGATGGTGGAAGCGTAGAGATTCGAACTCTAGAACGGTTTCCCGTCGCCGGTTTTCAAGACCGGTGCCTTCAGCCACTCGGCCACGCTTCCACACGGTTATCAGCTTACTTAAGAAGACTCTCGCTAACTGATGGAGCGCAGTATAGGGGATGTTTTTCGGTTTGCCAACACTATTTTTCGCTACTTTGTTGATTTAGTGAGCATTTATGATTGTTTGCTTTAAAAATCAGCAATGGGCGTTAATAAGGAAGAAAAACGGTAATAACTCTGGCGGGAGAAGATATTTATTGCGCACAAAACAAAACGGGCCAGCATTACGCTGACCCGTTGGATTTGATGGTGGAAGCGTAGAGATTCGAACTCTAGAACGGTTTCCCGTCGCCGGTTTTCAAGACCGGTGCCTTCAGCCACTCGGCCACGCTTCCACAATGGGGCGCACTATAAACATCCCTGATCGGCTTGTAAAGTAGCTTTTGTATCAACTGCGTAAAAAAAATCCCTCCCCCCTTGCGATCGCTGATAATATCGCCATCTTGTACAAAGTATCAGCGTGTTAGCGAGTAAAGAAGGGTAAAACGCCTTTCCCTACTACATCATGCTCTTTATGCTGCGTGACAGACTGAGTATTGTTTTAGTGACCCTATGAGGTGATTTATGGATCGCATCGTTTCTTCCGCACGCGAAAGCTCGTTACTAAGTACGCATCGTGTTCTGCGTAATACCTATTTCCTGCTTGGCCTGACCTTAGCTTTCTCCGCGCTGACGGCTACACTGAGCACTGTTTTCGCCCTGCCAGCGCCTGGATTTATACTGATGCTGGCTGGTTTTTACGGTCTGATGTTCCTGACCTATCGTTTAGCTGACAGCCCGGCAGGTATTCTGGCGGCCTTTGCCTTTACCGGTTTCCTCGGTTACTGCCTTGGCCCGATCCTGAACAGTTTCCTGTCCGCCGGAATGGGTGATGTTATCGGTCTGGCGCTGGGCGGTACTGCGCTGGTCTTCTTCGGCTGCTCGGCTTATGTGCTGACCACCCGTAAAGACATGTCGTTCCTGTCCGGAATGCTGATGGCAGGCTTTGTTGTGCTGCTGGTCGCTGTTGTTGCTAATATCTTCCTTAATATTCCTGCTCTGCATATGGCGATCAGTGCACTGTTTGTGCTGTTCTCTACCGGGGCTATTTTGTGGGAAACCAGCAATATTATTCACGGCGGCGAAACTAACTATATTCGCGCCACCGTCAGCCTGTATGTCTCTATCTACAACATCTTTGTCAGCCTGCTGAGTCTGCTGGGTATGTCACGCAGTAACTAAGTAAATTGACTGACAGTCATTCTATAAGGCCCCGCACTGCGGGGCTTTATTTTTGCTGAAGCAAAAGTTTGGTAAACTGGCCGCAGGTTTACATAGTGAGGTAATACAGTGCAGTTTGACGGTAAAGAGATTGAGCGTGACGCGCAGGGATACCTGAAATCTTCCTCAGCATGGAGTGAGGGGCTGGCTCCGCTGCTGGCGGCTGAAGAAGGGATTGAATTGAGTGAGGCCCACTGGGAAGTGGTGCATTTTGTGCGCGCCTTCTATCTGGAATTCAACACCTCACCTGCGGTGCGGATGCTGGTAAAAGCGATGGCACAAAAATATGGCGAAGAGAAAGGCAACAGCCGCTATCTGTTCCGGCTGTTTCCAAAAGGGCCCGCAAAGCAGGCCACTAAAATTGCCGGGCTGCCAAAACCCGCCAAGTGCCTTTAGGCGTTAAACTGTCGTAAATCCGTGTGGAAGGTGCGGTGGATGATGTGGTTCCGCCAGCACTTTATCAACGCGGGCGTTGCGTGGCCCGCCTGCTTTCAACCACGCCAGCAGCGCCTCAACCTGTTGTGACTCACCGCAGGCCAGCACTTCTACACTGCCATCCTCCAGATTTTTAGCATAACCCGTCACGCCCAGCTCCTTTGCCTGACGCTGAGTGCTGTAGCGAAACCCCACTCCCTGAACAAGCCCGTGAACCCATGCCCTGATACAGATGATTGCCATTTTTTCTCCTCTGACCAACACCGATTGCTTTTTAGCTGTCGGCACCGGACAATATCGCCTGATTCTCTGAGTGTAAGCATAGCAAAATATGACTGTTCGTTTGATTCTTGCCAAAGGACGTGAAAAGTCCTTACTTCGTCGCCATCCGTGGGTGTTCTCCGGAGCGGTTGCCCGTATAGAAGGTAAAGCCCAGTCTGGTGAAACCATTGATGTTTGTGACAGCCATGGTAAATGGCTGGCGCGTGCCGCATGGTCACCGGAATCCCAGATCCGCGCCCGTGTCTGGAGCTGGCAGCAGGACGAGTCGATTGATATCGACTTCTTTGTACGCCGCCTGCGCGCCGCACAGCAGCTGCGTGACTGGCTGGCCGTGCGCGATAACCTGGACAGCTATCGCCTGATCGCTGGTGAGTCTGATGGCTTACCGGGTATCACTATTGACCGTTTCGGTAACTTCCTGGTGTTGCAACTGTTATCAGCCGGTGCTGAGTATCAGCGCGCGCCGTTAATCACCGCTCTCCAGACCTGTTACCCGGATTGCGCTATCTACGACCGTTCTGATGTCAGCGTGCGCAAAAAAGAGGGACTGGAGCTGACTCAGGGCGTCGTGCTTGGCGACACTCCTCCTGAATTGCTGCCTATTACTGAACACGGTATGAAATTGCTGGTCGATATTCAAACCGGACATAAAACCGGTTACTACCTTGATCAGCGTGACAGCCGCCTGGCCACGCGCCGCTATGCAGAAGGCCGCCGGGTACTGAACTGCTTCTCCTATACCGGAGGCTTCGCAGTTTCGGCGCTAATGGGCAACTGTACAGAAGTGATCAGTGTTGATACTTCACAGGCAGCTCTGGATGTGGCTCGTCAGAACGTTGAGCTAAACGGTCTGGATGTGAATAAAGCCAAATTCCAGCGCGATGACGTATTCAAATTACTGCGTCGCTATCGCGAGGAAGGCGAGAAGTTCGATCTGATCATTATGGATCCGCCGAAATTTGTTGAGAATAAAAATCAGCTGATGGGTGCCTGTCGTGGCTACAAAGACATCAACATGCTGGCGATGCAGTTACTGAACCCAGGCGGGATGTTGATGACCTTCTCATGCTCAGGCCTGATGGCAACCGATCTGTTCCAGAAGATCATTGCTGATGCCGCCATTGATGCCCAGCGCGATGTTCAGTTTATTGAGCAGTTCCGTCAGGCAGCCGATCACCCGGTGATCGCCAGCTATCCGGAAGGAATGTATTTGAAAGGGTTTGCCTGTCGCGTGCTGTGACTTGAAAACGCTGTTCTTGCCCCAATATAGAGGAGTAAGTACAAAGTTTCTCAGGAGGTTACGATGATGATTGCCAGCAAGTTTGGTATCGGACAACAGGTACGCCATCAGCTACTCGGTTTCCTTGGGGTTATCGTTGATGTCGACCCGGAGTACTCTTTAACCGATCCCGCGATTGAAGAAGTTGAAGGTGGCGAAACGCTCCGCTCCGCCCCCTGGTATCACGTGGTGATGGAAGATGATGATGGGCAGAGGGTGCAAACCTATCTGGCAGAGGCGCAAATTGCATGGGAATTACCCGGCGAACATCCTGAGCAGTCTTCACTGGATGAACTGGCCGCCACAATTCGTCAGCAGCTTCAGGCTCCAGGTCTGAGACACTAACAGAACCCCGCCGACGCGGGGTTTTTTATGGCTATTTTTCCAGACCCAGACGCGGGATCTCTATTTTCGGACAGCGATCCATCACGACCTTTAAGCCCGCTTCTGCTGCCAGAACGGCCGCCTGCTCGTTGATCACTCCAATTTGCAGCCACAGCGACTTCGCCCCAATGGCAATAGCCTCCTGCGCAACTCCCCACGCAGCCTCCGCATTGCGAAAGACATCAACCATATCAATACCATGAGGAATATCACTGAGTTCGGCATAGACCTTCTGCCCCAGTAATTCAGTTCCTGCCAGTTTCGGACTTACCGGGATAACCTCGTACCCCTGAGACAACAGGTAAGCCATCACCCTGTAGCTTGGCCGCGCCGGATTATCACTGGCGCCCACCAGTGCGATGGTTTTTGTCGATGTCAGAACATCAGCGATGGTCTTATCACTCATTGTTGCCTCCATTTGCCTTACTGGCGTTGTTGTCGCTAAGTGTGGCTTATTCACCACATTAAAAAACGCAACCTATGCGATTCTTGATTTATAGCACGATTAAGTATTTTTAAATGTTAATATGCTGGCATACTGAAAGACTTTGATACATTCAAACTCTTTAATATCCTTTACCCTGCTGGAGAAACAATGAAGCTGCGTATGGTCATCACCGGGCTGATAGCGATGCTGATTGCCGCAACCTCACAGGCAACGACGCTGAAGCTTTCTACCGATATTGACCTGCTGGTACTGGATGGGCATAAAATTTCAGGGTCACTGCTAAGAGGTGCTGAAGGCCTCGAACTGGAACGAGGCGAACATCAGTTACTGTTTCGCGTCGAGCGCACGGTAAGCCGCAATGCACAGGACACGGTAAACTGGATATCAGTGCCTCAGATCGTCACGTTTACCGCCCGTACCAAGTCGGTCATTATCCAGCTGCCAGCATTGCAGACTTTGCGTGATGGCAAACTTTTTGATAAAAAACCGCAAATTACTCTGGTTGATGAGCACGGTGCCGAAGTCAGCAGTAAACATGACACGCTTCATCCGCAGGCTCAGGGTAACCTTGAACAGGCGATGGTGCAGTATAACCTCGAAGGTCACGCAGCCTCCGTGCAACGTTTTGCCCAGCCGTTACGTCGCACCTCGCAAGCCGCTTCTGTTGAGCCAGATATAACAAACCATCAGCACCCGGCTGAACGTATGCTGCGACTCTGGTACCTTCAGGTTGATTCTGCAACCCGTCAACGATTTGTGATGTTGATGAATGCCCTGCATACCAGTTGATATCCAATTATACCCGGCGCTACACTCACCCTTCTGTTTACTTGTTCCTATTGCCCGACCCTACCCAACCAGGATACTGAATGGATCAGACAACCCGCACTCTACAGCCCCAAAAACACATTGCCCTGGTGGCTCACGACCACTGTAAAAATGCTTTAATGCAGTGGGTAGATGTTCATAAAGAGCAGTTGCAGCACCACACTCTTTACGCCACAGGAACCACCGGGAACCTCGTACAGCGCGCCACCGGTTTGCCGGTAACGGCGATGCTTAGTGGCCCGATGGGAGGCGATCAACAGGTCGGTGCGTTGATTTCGGAAGGGAAAATTGATGTGCTGATTTTCTTCTGGGATCCATTAAATGCCGTACCACACGATCCTGATGTAAAAGCGCTGCTACGCCTGGCGACCGTATGGAACATTCCGGTGGCCACTAACCGCGCAACCGCTGACTTTATTATCCAGTCCCCACTCTTTGCCCGGCAGGTGGATATTCAAATCCCGGATTATGAACGTTATCTGCAAGAGCGCCTGAAATAATCCAGGCGCTGGCTGTCAGGGTTTGCGCAATACCGGCACGCCCTGACGGCTAAATTCTGCTACAAATACCGATGGATGGGCACGATCGTACAACAACCACACCTGCTGCTTCGCACGCGTTATGGCAACATAGGCCAGCCTGCGTTCCTCTGCGTCCGGGAAATCTTCCGGTGCTGGTAACAGCGCATCTTCCATCACTGACTCCCTTGCCGCTGCCGGAAATCCCTCTTTACCCTCTGACAAGCCCAAAATAATGACGTAATCCGCCTGCTGTCCTTTACTGGCATGAATAGTCATAAAACCGATATTGAGCTTAGGCCAGCGGGTCGCGGCTTTATCCAGAATATCCGGTCGCAGATGGTGATAGCGTGCCAGTACCAGGATCCTCTCACCGACTGTAGCATAGCCGCTAAGTTTATTTATCAGTGCTTCCAACTGCTCTTCAGGCAACAGCGAAATCGCCTTTTTGTTACCCTTGCTCAGGCTGTTAAGCGGCTTTTTTAATTGATGAGGATTACTCTGAACAAAAGTATTGGCTATTTCGCCAATGCGCTGGTTAAAGCGGTAAGTCGTATCCAGAACACAGCGTTCTCCTTCACCGAAATGATGATGGAAAGCGGTAGTTAAGCTCATTTCAGCGCCGCTAAAACGATAGATGGCCTGCCAGTCATCCCCTACTGCAAACAGTGTGGTTTGTGTATTCTGACGGCGCAGTGCTGCCAGCAGTGCCGCGCGCTGTGGCGATATATCCTGAAATTCATCAACAAGAATATGCTTCCAGGGGCTGATAAATCGCCCTTTATCGAGAATATTTACCGCCTGATGAATCAGTCCGGCGAAATCAACCGCACCCTCTTCTTTCAGCGCTGCCTTCCAGGCCTTCATTAGAGGTGCCATCAGTTTTACCCGTTTACTGAACAGGTCGCGAACCTCTTCTGGCGCGCTGTCGATCATCGCGGCCTGCGCTCCACCATGCATGCGCATCAACCCCAGCCAGCGCTCCAGTCGGCTGGAAAGCCTGCGTGCGAGGCCATCATCCTGCCAAAAACTGCCTTCACTCAGCTCCCACTCCAGCTCATCTGTCAGCCACTGACGCCAGCCGTTTGCATGTGCTTTTTTCTCATTACACTGCTGCCGCCAGGTATCAATTAATAATTTTTGGCGCAGCCCGTGATCGGTCTCAAGCTTGCTAACAGTCGGGGCTTTGTTACTGCCCTGCTGAATAATGTGCAGAGCAAGAGAATGAAAGGTGCGCGCCTGAATATCATCAGTATGAAGGCGCGCTTTAATACGTTCATTCATCTCGTCAGCAGCCTTGCGACCAAAGGCCAGCAGCAGGATCTGCCCTGCACTGGCCTGACGGCGCATCATCAGCCAGCCAGCCCTTGCCACCAGCACTGAGGTTTTACCACTACCCGCCCCGGCCAGAACCAGTACAGCATCCTCGTCATTAACCACAGAGCGTGCCTGCGATGTATTCAGCGGCGATGTTTCCACCTGATTGAAGAAGTCCGCGTGCTGTTCCAGCATACGGTTAGTCCATTCATTATTACGCTGAACGCGTCGGGCATCGCTGTTATTCAACCATTGCAGGCAATACAGGTAGGGTTCACGACAGTTGTCAAACTCATCCAGGCGATCGGCTGGAAGCGGCACGGCATCAAATGCTTTACGGATCGCCAGTTGCCAGGCTGTGATGTCGCTGCGTTTGAGCCATTTATCCTGCCGCTCTCCCTGCTGGATTTGTAGCTGTTGCTCTAACAGCACGCTGGCTGAGACCTCGCTCATTTCCCTGCTCCACTGCTGCCACTCCTGGCTGAGATAGTGGAAAAAACGCTGTGTTTCACTCCACTCGGTACCATGCAGACGGACTACTTTTTCATCGGGCAGCGTAAATTCAAGCTCACCCCATACCAGCCCGCGCTTACACTTAATTGCCAGCAGCTGATTGAATGGGATCAGGTACTCATGTTTTTCACCGCTGACCTCTACACCTGCGGTCAAAAGCCGCACCCGGTTATAGGGATGCTGTGCCAGATGTTTACCCAACGATGTTGCTTTCAGTTCCATTACGGTGCCCTGGCTGCGGTTATTTTCATCATCAGACAGTTTAACTGGCAGACGTGTACCTCTCCAGTGCTAAAACACGTTACAATCAAGCAATTGTCGCTTATTAACCGTTATCAGCTAAAGGTGAACTCGTTTATGCGCACCGTTTTAAATATTCTTAATTTTGTGCTGGGTGGATTTCTCACCACGTTTTCCTGGCTGCTGGCCACACTGGTAAGCATTATTTTTATCTTTACCTTGCCGCTGACTCGCTCCTGCTGGGAAATTACCAAACTGTCTTTATTCCCTTATGGTAACGAAGCAGTACATGTTGATGAACTGAATCCTTCTGGAAAAAATGCACTGCTAAACTCGGGCGGCACGCTGCTGAACATTTTATGGCTGATCTTTTTTGGCTGGTGGCTGTGCGTTATGCACATAATGGCAGGCATTGCACAATGCATTACCATTATTGGTATTCCCGTGGGGATCGCGAACTTCAAAATTGCTGCGATTGCTCTGTGGCCAGTTGGTCGCCGCGTTGTTTCTGTCGAGGTCGCGCAGGCGGCTCGCGAAGCGAACGCACGTGCACGTTTTCGCTAAGTCACAGCAATGAATAAAAACATGATCGGCAATCTGCGACGCTACGCGTTCAACAGTACCTGGTTGTATAACATCCGCATTACCCTGGCGCTGGCAGGCACCACTGCTGTGCCATGGTGGCTGCATCAAATCACCTGGACCATCCCGCTGACGCTGGGTGTCGTTGCAGCTGCGCTAACAGACCTGGACGATCGTCTGGCCGGACGATTGCGTAATTTGTTAATCACACTGGTCTGCTTTTGTATTGCTTCAGTGTCAGTGGAATTACTTTTCCCTCACCCCTGGCTGTTTATAGTCGGGCTGGCGATATCCAGTTGGGGATTTATTTTGCTCGGAGCGTTGGGCCCGCGCTACGCTACGATCGCCTTCGGTGCACTACTGATCGCAATCTATACCATGTTGGGCATTAATTTATTTCCGCAGTGGTATTTACAACCTGCCCTGCTGTTGCTGGGGGCGGTGTGGTACAACCTGCTGACGTTATCCGGGCATCTGCTGTTCCCTATACGTCCTTTGCAGGAAAATATATCTCGCTGCTTTGCGCAACTGGCACGCTACCTTGAAGCCAAAGCAAACCTGTTCGATCCTGATATTGAAGATGACGATCGCCAAACGCTGGTGGATGTGGCAATGGCCAACAGCCAGTTAGTTACCCTGCTTAACCAGGCAAAAGCCTCGATTCAGTCACGCCTGCGAGGAGATCGTGGTCAGCGCGGAACCCGCCGGACTCTGCACTACTATTTCGTTGCCCAGGATATCCATGAGCGCGCCAGCTCTTCGCACGTTGAGTATCACGCGTTGCGTAAAGCCTGGGGTTCCAGTGATATTTTGTTCCGTTTCCAGCGCCTGCTGTCGCTTCAGGCTCAGGCCTGTCAGCGACTCTCACGCTCAATTTTGCTGCGTGAACCCTACCAGCATAATGCACGCTTCGAGAAAGTTTTTGTTAATCTCAACGCTGCGCTGCATCGGCTTGCAGTCGAGCAGCCTGACAGTGCAGAGGTCAAGGCGATGACCTATCTGCTTAACAATTTGAAAGCGATCGATGCCCAACTCGCTACCATCGAATCAGAGCAGATCCTGGCTGAGGGCAGTACATACAACGATCAGACACTTTCCAGCGAAGGACTGAAAGGCTGGAGCGATGTTCGCCTGCGTTTGAGCCGCCATCTTAGCCCGGAGTCTGCGCTGTTCCGTCATGCGGTGCGCATGTCGCTGCTGTTGTGTGCAGGCTATGGCATTATCCAGATTACCGGCTTACAGCACGGCTACTGGATATTGCTAACCAGTCTGTTTGTCTGCCAGCCTAATTACAGTGCAACTCGCCGACGCCTGGCGCTACGTATTATTGGTACGCTGGCCGGTATAGTGCTTGGGCTGCCGCTCCTTTGGCTGGTTCCGTCTATTGAAGGCCAGCTGATGATGATTGTCGTCACCGGTGTCCTGTTCTTTGCGTTTCGCAATGTACAATATGCACATGCAACCATGTTTATCACCCTGCTGGTATTGCTGTGTTTCAACCTGCTGGGAGAAGGCTTTGAGGTTGCCCTGCCACGAATTGTTGATACGCTGATTGGCTGCGGTATTGCCTGGCTGGCAGTGACATTTATCTGGCCTGACTGGCGTTTCCGCCGACTTTCTGCCGTTGCTGAACGAACTCTGAATGCCAACTGCCGCTATCTGGATGCCATTTTGGTGCAATATCACCAGGGAAAAGATAACCGGCTGGATTATCGTATTGCCCGGCGCGATGCTCATAATGGCGATGCGGAGCTGGCATCCGTCGTTTCAAATATGTCGGTAGAAAATAAATCCGATCAGGCGCTTCGGGAAGCGGCTTTCCGGCTGCTATGCCTTAACCATTCGTTCCTGAGCTATATTTCTGCTCTCGGTGCACATCGCGAAAAGCTGGAAAGCGATGCCATGCTGCAACTAATGGATGACGCTGTCTGTTATGTCGATGATATCCTCCATATCGACATCGTCGATGAAGCGAAAGCACAGCGCATGATGGATAGCCTGGCGGAACGCATTCAGCACAGTAAAGCCAATGCCGAAACGAAAGAGCCACTGGTATTGCAACAGGTTGGCTTACTGGTGGCCCTATTGCCTGAAATTGCGCGCCTGAAAAAGCAGATTTCCCTGCATAGCTAATTCTGTTCACGTTTCTTTTTTCTCTCTTGCTGCTCGTTATATTCGAACCATACGCGCAGCTCCTCTTTCATCGCCTGCGGCAACGCAGCCTGATGACGCCCGATAATGGCACCCTGCAATGCATACAATACATTCAGCCCCAGATTCTTATTACAGGAACGCAACAACAACCAGCTTCGCTTTGCACCTTTCTGAATTAGCATCTCAATCGTCTGAATGCCCACCTGTCGCAATAACATTTCCATCCTGATTCCCATATTAGGCAAATCCTTAAGACGTCGGTTATTCTGGCGTTCTTCTTGCTGCTTTTTAGCTCCCTGTAAACAAAGCTGGGAGAGAGCCAACAGCTGTTCGTTGTCAGACCATAAAGCACCATCAACACGATAGTAATTGAGCTCCACCGGTACACCGCGTTTGGTGAGGCTTAAAGGTTCCATTTTGCGCTCCACAATATAGGGTTGGGCCTGCTCACAGGCACGAAGATAAAGCTCCCCTTCTGCAACCACCGCAAACACGGTTTTTTCCACCGCAAGGCAATAACCGCCAAATTGTGTACGGGATTGTACGTCACCTAGCTCGGCAAGCCGTTGCTTCGCTTCAGCGATTTTACGTTTAGAATTATCCATATTCTCACCCAAGTTTATTGATAAAATAGCCTACCAAACCTCAAAACAACGCAATAGAAAATAAGCAATACTCATTACAGGTTCAATGAATAATTGGCATTTCACCCATTTTCATTGTAATTTTGCGAGGCGTTACGAAAAAAACAATCAACTTTAAATAGACGCCAGCGATTTTCCCCCTTCAAAAAATATATCATCGATTAATAATGCCTTCGCGAAGTTAAATTGCAATGAGACACTACAGATGCGACCGTTATTCATAAACAACCTTTACCTCCGGATAAAAATAGCACCTATACAGCATTCGTTTTTTTTAGATGTCATTGTCAATGAGAGTGCCAGGTCTTAAGGGCGGATCATCCAGGAGAACCCTGCACGGAAGCAGGCCACGCGGGCCTTTTCCTCAATACTGATGCATTGTGGATAGCAGCGATTTATTTTTAATGTTTATTCAAAAACCTGAGAAAGAAGAAAATCTTTATGAATACTCTTTCCTTAAAACTCCAGGAAAGACCATCCTGCTACCATTATCAGATCCAGATCACAGGGAAGAGTTAATTAACTTGACGCGTTACAGCTGCTGACATGATACCTAATCACCATTCGAAAGCAGGCGTAAAAAGGGAGACGGAAATTGATAACCAACTATTATCCCATGAAATATTATCGATTTTAATTTTTTTCAGGAAGGTGCCCACTACATTATGGATATCACTTTATGGAACTTCTGACTCAGCGAGATAGCCTCAGCCTGTTTTGCCAGGTTCAGCCTGTGCGAGGAAGGAAGATTAAAGGTTGATCTTTGTTCATCATGGCTATACTGTATATCCATACAGTAACCAGATGAGCGAAGACATTATGCGTACTCATTCCCTGAAATCTCAATCTGTTAGTCGTACCTTGCACGCTGCTGCATCTGTGCCTTCCACAGCCCCGTGTGCCAGTGGCCAGATCAGCGAACTGATTTACAGTGAGAATCAACCCGGCATGACTCAATTGCTGCTACTGCCTTTATTGCAGCAACTGGGGACGCAGTCTCGCTGGCAACTATGGCTGACGCCACCACAGAAACTCAGTCGTGATTGGCTACAGCGCTCTGGGTTACCGCTGGATAAAGTGATGCAGTCTCCATCCTCTGGTGCCATCAACACCGTCGAGGCAATGATCAAGGCATTACAGACAGGGAACTATAGTGTGGTTTTAGGCTGGCTTGCAGAAGATATATCGGAAGTGGATCGTCGCCGTTTGCAAGAAGCTGCAAGTTCTGGCCAGGCTTTAGGGTTAATAATGCGTTCAGAAAATAGCATTTTTCCCTCAGGGAGACCTCTGAACGGTCTAAGAATTCACTCATCTTTGTATCATTAAGTAAAAATGAGAATTTTCTCAAATTTTTTCCCTGCCTGCCCTGTCTTAACCGTATGATTATGTTATGACGGGGCGTAGCAATGGTTTAGCGGAGATCTCTGACCTGTTTTTAAGCAAAGAATTCACCCTTAAATGTTAATAAATGTGTATGAAACGCTGTTTTTTTGCGTGCCGTCCTCACATCATACTTGTAAGTTTGCTGGTACGTTGTAGACTTTAGCTCGCCAGGGTGCTCAATAACCTCCTTTTGGAAGAGTCATAATCGAGCTTTTTAACCCGGCGAAGGATTAAACCAAAGAGCTACTTTAAAGCTCATTGCCTATTTGGATGATAACGAGGCGCAAAAATGAAAAAGACAGCTATCGCAATTGCAGTGGCACTGGCTGGCTTCGCTACCGTAGCGCAGGCCGCACCTAAAGATGACACCTGGTATACCGGTGCTAAACTGGGCTGGTCTCAGTACCATGACAAAGGTTACTACGGTAACGGTTACCAAGATAACGATGGTCCAACTCATGAAAGCCAGCTCGGTGCTGGTGCATTTGGTGGCTATCAGGCAAACCAGTACCTGGGCTTCGAGCTGGGTTATGACTGGTTAGGCCGCATGCCTAACAAAGGCAACAACGTCAACGGCGCTTTCAAAGCACAGGGCGTTCAGCTGGCAGCTAAATTAAGCTACCCAGTAGCTGACGATCTGGACGTTTACACCCGTCTGGGTGGTATGGTATGGCGTGCAGACTCTACCCAGCAGAATGCTAACGGTAACCGTATCAGCGACCATGATACTGGCGTTTCTCCGTTGGCTGCTGTTGGTGTTGAATACGCAGTGACCAAAAACTGGGCAACCCGTCTGGACTACCAGTGGGTTAACAACATCGGTGACGCAGGTACCGTTGGTGCGCGTCCTGATAACTCAATGCTGAGTGTTGGCGTTTCCTACCGTTTCGGTCAGGATGATGCAGTAGCACCAGTTGTTGCTCCAGCTCCAGCTCCAGCTCCAGTTGTTGAAACCAAGCGTTTCACCCTGAAGTCTGACGTTCTGTTTACCTTCAACAAAGCCACTCTGAAACCAGAAGGTCAGCAGGCTCTGGATCAGCTGTACTCCCAGCTGAGTAATCTGGATCCTAAAGATGGCTCTGTTGTAGTGCTGGGTTACACCGACCGTATCGGTTCCGAGCAGTATAACCAGAAACTGTCTGAAAAACGCGCTCAGTCTGTTGTAGACTACCTCGTTTCTAAAGGCATCCCTTCTAACAAGATCTCTGCACGTGGCGAGGGTAAATCTAACCCTGTTACCGGCAGCACCTGTGACAGCGTGAAAGGCCGTAATGCCCTGATCGACTGCCTGGCGCCAGACCGTCGCGTAGAAATCGAAGTTAAAGGCATCAAAGACGTTGTAACTCAGCCACAGGCTTAAGTTATCTCGTTAAAAAAAACCCCGCTCCGGCGGGGTTTTTTATTGGCAGACAATCTTCAAGTCAGAATAAATGAAAAAGGTTTATCGGTTTTATTCAGGCTTGCCCAGAATTGCTTTAAGATCCTGCTTCAACGATGACATCTGACTTGCGTACTGCTCTTTACGCTCTGCATCTTCAATCAACTGCACTATCGTTTCAGACAATGTGCTATTTCGGCGCTGGGCAAGACCCGCCAGACGCTGCCAGACCAAATATTCCAGGTCAATAGACTTCTTACGCGTATGCTGATGTTCAGCATTAAAATGACGTTTGCGGCGCGCACGGATAGTCTGCTTCATGCGGTTTTCAAGCGCCGGGTTAATATGCTGGCTGATCCACTTCAATACCTCCACCGGTCGGTTCTCAATCACCAGTAGCTCATCGACGGCTGCCTGCGCTGCACTTGACTCGATATAACGCGTGATCAATTCACCTTCACGATGCTTCTTGACCAGGTATTTCCATTTCCATCCGCTTTCAAGATTTTCCAGTTGCTGATATTTCATCGGAATCTCATGCTGACCACATAACGAATTAAGAATAACAGCTTTTTTTCATCAGGCTGCAAAGAAAACAGGGACATCAGGGTCAATGTTAACGCAAGCAGCGCGAATACGCATGTCTGCTGTGCTTAACAGGCTGAAATATTGTATAATGCCACTTTTATTCATTCAGAAAAATACGATAACTTTGACCAACAACCGATTAGAGTGGCGCGCCTTACAGCCCGATACAGAACGCTTCCAGCATCTCCTCTCGCAGGCCTTTACTGCCGATACAGAGTGCTTTGCATCCGTGCAGGCACGCCTGTTTAATGGCCTGAGCCTGCTTATGCAAACCCCGGCCAAAATACCGCTAATGCTGGTCAAGAGCCCTGAGAGTGCTGAATATCTTGCTCTATTACAGGATATTCTCTCATCTCTTATCGATGATGATAATCCGACCTTATACGGCGGTCATTATGACATAAGCGATGACGCTATAAGCTGGCGTCCGGCGCAAGCCGCAGCTGATAACTTCGCCAGTGAAGGCGGTGTACATCAGGCTGAATGGATTGAAGCCGAACAGCTTTTCGGCTGTGTCCGCATTCACCAGTCGAAAATTACACTCTCTCCTGGTCTGGTACATCGTGCAAATGGCGGAGTATTGGTACTGTCCATGCGCGCACTGATGGCGCAGCCGCTGCTGTGGCTGCGACTGAAACAGATCATGGTGAACCAGCGTTTTGACTGGTATTCCCAGGACGAAAGCCGTCCTCTGCCGTTATCGATCCCGTCTATGCCAATGCAGTTCCGCCTGGTGCTTATTGGTGAGCGTGATGTGCTGGCTGATTTTCAGGAGATGGAGCCAGAACTGGCATCAATGTCACTGTACAGTGAGTTCGAAGATAATATCCAACTGGTGGATGACGAAGAGTTCAGCAATTGGTTGCAGTGGGTACAAAATGTGTCGCACAGTCTCGGCTACCCTTCCCCTGCGCCTGATTTCTGGCCGGTCTTAATCCGCGAAGCCGCACGCTACACCGGCGATCAGGATACGCTTCCGCTTGATCCACAATGGCTTGGTCGCCAGCTCCAGGAGGCTGCTCTTTATAGTGAGGATAATCAGCTTACTGCTGCGAACCTTCAGGACGCTCTCAGTACGCGTGAGTGGCGTGAAGGTTTCCTCCCTGAGCGTATTCGCGATGAGATTCTGCTTGATCAGATATTAATCGAAACTGAAGGCGAAATGATCGGTCAGATTAATGCCCTGTCAGTTATGGAGTTCCCGGGCCATCCGCGCGCATTTGGTGAACCTTCACGTATCAGCTGTGTGGTTCATGTAGGTGATGGTGAATTTACCGATGTTGAGCGCAAAGCTGAACTGGGCGGTAATATTCATGCGAAAGGCATGATGATCATGCAGGCATGGCTGATAGCAGAACTGGAACTGGAGCAACAGCTGCCATTTTCTGCCTCAGTCGTATTCGAACAGTCCTACTCCGAAGTGGATGGGGATAGTGCTTCGCTGGCTGAACTTTGTGCACTGATCAGTGCGCTCGCCTTACAGCCAATCAACCAGCAGCTGGCAGTAACTGGCTCCGTCGATCAGTTTGGTCGAGTGCAACCAGTGGGCGGACTGAACGAAAAAATCGAAGGCTTTTTCCATATATGTAATCAACGCACGTTAAGTGGTACTCAGGGCGTGATCATTCCTGCGGCCAATGTGCGGCACTTGTCGCTGCAACAGGAAGTTGTCGATGCTGTTCGTGAAGGTAAATTCCATTTATGGGCCATCTCTAATGTTGATGAGGCCCTGCCGCTGCTGACTGGCGTGGAGTGGGATAAAGAAACAGGCTCATGTCTGCTTCGTACAATTCAGGAACGCATCGCACAAATGATGCATCCGGATCCACGCCACCGTCCGTGGCCGCTGCGCTGGCTGAACTGGTTCACACCAGGCTGATCGGACTTGTCCGGCGTACACGTGTAAGCTAAACTCCCTGCTTCATTAAAACAAGGCTTATAGAAAATATGGTAGATAAACGCGAATCCTATACTAAAGAAGACCTGATTGCCTCTGGTCGCGGTGAATTGTTTGGCGCTGAAGGCCCGCCATTGCCAGCTGGCAATATGCTGATGATGGACCGCGTAGTTAAAATGACCGAAGATGGCGGTAACTACGGCAAGGGCTTCGTGGAAGCTGAACTGGATATCAATCCAGACCTGTGGTTCTTCGGCTGTCATTTTATTGGTGACCCGGTTATGCCTGGCTGCCTCGGCCTTGATGCGATGTGGCAGCTGGTTGGTTTCTACCTCGGCTGGTTAGGCGCTGAAGGTAAAGGTCGTGCGCTGGGCGTTGGCGAGGTGAAATTCACCGGCCAGGTTCTGCCAACGGCAAAAAAAGTGTCTTACCGTATTCATTTCAAACGCGTTATCAACCGTAAACTGGTGATGGGCGTGGCAGATGGCGAAGTGCTGGTCGATGGTCACGTGATCTATACTGCGACTGACCTGAAAGTGGGCCTGTTCAAAGACACCACTGCGTTCTAAATATCAGAGTTAAATTCGTATCTGATATCTGGAAATAATTCGGGCTGTACCTGGGTGGGTGACTAAGAGCAGCCAACGCAGGTACAGTGTGAATATGACGTTTGGTTAGCCTAAATAATTCGGACTGTAACAAGGCGGCAAATGAAGGAATCCCGATGAGCTTACTGGAGTAAGTGATTCGGGTGACTGAGAGCAGCCAACGCAGGTACAGCGTGAATTATGACGGCTAAAATGAAAACCTCCGCGTATGGCGGAGGCTCTTCCCTTTTCTTACAGGCTGTTACGCGGTAACCGACCTGTCCTCCATGGCTTGTCGCCAACCTCCCAACCAGTGTGATCGGGCATCCAGCATTTGATACGGACACATCTCTTTTGAGCGTCCTGTTATGCCTGCCTGATAACCTCGTGATTGTGCCCGATCAAGGCGATCTCGTTTCTGTCTCTTCATGCCGCGTTTCCCTCATTTTAGTCTGGTGGAATCTGGTGGAAAGATACAGTGGTTACGTTTCACGCAACCACTCATAAGTTCTACCGCGACTTACTGCAAAGATCAACGCGCAAATTTCACGCCAATGTCATATCTTTGCCTCAGAATTGCGATAAATAATCGCTAAAAACACATTGAAAACGCTTACTATCTTATTGATAAGCAATAAAAAAGCCTTCGACGATGCAAAAAATGAACTCTGCAACAATCAAAGGCTTAGAGGTTTAGTTAATTTTTACTTATTGTTCGCGGATTATCGCATTAGCGACCTGCCCTGCAACCTGCTGCCAACCTTTAGCCAAGGTTCTTACTAAACCATCGTATCCATCTTCACCCTGCGGCAACGCCAGAGTAAACGGCTGCTTCTGCAATTGCCCGTTATGCTCCAGTATCCACTCACCGCTGATGACGGCATGCCCGTCATAGCGGCCATGGAAACCCGTGACGGTAACATTCAGCGTGTCATGCTGCTGCCCCAAAGGAGTTGATGAGATTAGCGCACCTGGTAAAGCGTTACTGAGGTTGGTGACCAGCGTTTGCTGCAATTGCTGATCCAGCGGGCTGGCCCACTGATTATTTGCAGCAATCACAAACTGTACATCATTACTCTGATATACCACGCCATTACCGGCGAGGTAATCTGGCACCGAAACTCTCTCCACCCATACCGGAGTGGTAACTGTTTTGCCGATCACAGCGGATGTACTGCCCGCTGTGGGCAGCTGGTAATAGGCAGTTTTAGGGCTGCTGCTACAGGCACTCAGTGCCAACGCAAGGGCCACGGGAATCCATTTCATCATTATTTCGCCCTCTTCGGCTGTGGGTCCTGACCTGGTTTGGCTTCAAATACCAGCGCATTACTCTTGGTGTTGAGTGTTTTCAACACAGGCTGCAACTCACGCAATACCTGGTCAAGACGCTGCATATCACCAACCATCTTGTTGTACGCCGGTGAACCAGGCTGGAAGCCCTTCATGCTACGGTTAAGCTCACGCAGCGTATTCTGCATATCCGCTGGCAGCTCTTTCATCGACTGACTGGAGGTAATCTGGTTGAGATTATCCAGTGTTTTCTGCATTTCACGCAGCGTACGCTGGCTCTCTTTCAACGTTCCGGTCGCTTCATTCAGCAGTGGATTCAACGGCAGACTATTAATCTTATCCAGCGACTCCATCAGTTTCTGCTGAATTTGCGCCAGGCCACCGCTCACCGTTGGGATCAGCTCATAATCGGCAAAGGTTTTCGGTCCACTCACCGGTTTGGCGTTGTTATAGAAGTCGAGGTCGACATATAACGATCCGGTCAGCAGGTTGGCTGATTTCAGTGAGGCGCGTAGTCCATGAGTGATACCATCTTTCAGATGCTGCTCGAAGTTGAAATCACTACCCAACTGCTTCTGGAAGCGATCGGGTTCAATGCGGATAAGTACCGGAATGCGATAATCGTTATTCAGACGCTGGGCAATGCCCGGCATGGTAAATGGCACTTCTGCCACGGTACCCAGACGAATACCACGGAATTCCACCGGAGCTCCTTTCTGCAAACCGCGAATCGAGTCGTTGAAGAACAGCAGGAAGTCTTTATGCACGCTGTACAGCGAATCCTGAATGCTGCGCTGATCGTTAAACAGTCGATACTCAGCTTTATTTTCTGCGGGCTGACCTCTCTCCCATCCTTCTGGCACATCGAAACTGACACCGCCGCTGAACAGCGTCGTCAACGATCCCATCTCCACCCGCATACCCGAGGCAGACATATCTACGGCAATTCCGCTATCTTTCCAGAAACGGACATTATCGGTTACAAGGCGGTCATATGGGGCGGCAATAAATAACTGATAGGTCATCATGCGTTTATCAGCATCAAAGGCGCCGGTTTCCACAGATCCTACCCGATAACCGCGGAACAGCACCGGGTCGCCAGCATTAAGCTGACCGGATTTCTCGCTGTCGAGGGTAATACGTATGCCTTTTGCATCCAGCGGTGCCAGCGGCGGTGCATCAAGCAGCTCATACTGCGCTGCCTTTTCACCTTTACCGCCCGGCTGAAGCTCAATATAAGCCCCTGACAGCAGCGTTCCCAGACCAGTGATCCCTTCACGACCAATGGCTGGTTTCACCACCCAGAAGGCGCTGTCCTCACGCAGCAATTTCTCCATGCCGGAATTAAGCCGCGCTTTGATTTCCACATGATGCAGGTCGTCAGTCAGCACGGCGCTTTCCACCACGCCAACATTTACACTGCGGCTTTTAATCATCGTTTTACCGCCTTCAATTCCTTCGGCGTTGGTGGTGATCAGCGTCACCATCGGTCCCTGATGGCTGAAGTGGTAAAACAAAATCCATGCACCGATCAGGACGGTTACGATGGGAATGATCCACACCGGCGACCATCGCTTGATCTTATCTACTGTGGCTATGCCGTGGTTATTGTCCGTCACTTGCAGGCTCCTTAGTATTCTTTTCTTGTATCCGGTCCCATGTGAGACGGGGATCAAACGTCATGGCGGCAAACATCGTCAGAATTACCACCAACGCAAATAGCACCGCGCCGCTGGCAGGGTAAATACTCATTAGCTGCCCCATTCGCACCAGCGCCGATAGCACGGCGATAACGAAGACATCAATCATTGACCAGCGCCCGACAAATTCCACAACTTCATAGATCCTGTGCATTTTGTCACTGTCATCCCGGTTGCTGTCACGCTCGTTGGCATGCCAGCACAGCCAGCCGATGGCCAGCATTTTCAATGAGGGCACCATAATACTGGCGATAAAGATCACCAGTGCGACCGGATAGGATCCGTCGCTCCACAACAGGATCACCCCGGCCATAATGGTTGAGGTGATTTTGTTACCCAGTGCCTCAGTGACCATAATAGGCATCAGATTGGCCGGGATATAGATCAGTATTGATGTCACTAATAATGCCAGCGTCCATTGCAGGCTATGTTTACGCCGGGCATGCCCGTGAACTCCGCAACGCGGACATTCCAGAGTATCCACCGGGAGTACTGCGGTGCAACAACGGCATGAGCGCAGTCCCTGACTCAAACCGCTTATACCGGGCACAGGTGTATGCGGGATCGCTGGCAACGGGGAGATCCCCTGCCACAACGAGCGGCGATCGATGCACTGGAAAGCTCTGAGATGCAGCAGGCAAAACAGACACCAGGGAACAAAACTGGTGCCGAGTCCTATTTCTCCGTAGGCCATCAGTTTAACGAAGCTCACCAGTACGCCTGCGAGGAAGATCTCCGCCATGCCCCAGGTCTTCAACTGAAACAGGACGCGAGCCATCACAATTTTAAGCCGCTGCGGCAGTGGAATGTTGTTCACCAGCAGCAGGATCATCAGCATGCTAAGGGCCGGAACAGCCTGAACAAACAGCAAAAACAGCGTCGCCAGGCTGCTGTAGTCATCGGAAATCATCACCTGAGGAATTTTCGTCAGGGAGATCTCGCTGCTAAGACCAGCAACCCGCATATTGATGAATGGGAATAAATTAGCCAGCAGCAGCATAAAGAGCGCTGCCAGCGCATAAGCAGTTGGCCGCTTCTGCGGCTCAACCCAGTTCGACTGAAGTGTAGTATGACAACGTGGGCAGCTTGCCTTGCTGCCCGGCCGGATTTCTGGCAACTGTGTCATCAGATCACACTGTGGACAAAGCATCCATTGATGCGCGTGGTGCGACGAACACATACCTGATCCTCGGTGATTTCAGAACAGCTCTATCAGGCGCCGTTGCTTAACGACTCCAGATATTCCCAACGCTCGAAAGCGACTTCCAGTTCCTGTTCAGCCTGAGCTAATGAGTCCAGTACAGGCTGGGTGACATCGTGGGGCTGGTTGAAGAAGTTAGCATCAGCAACCTGTGCCTGTATTGCTTCCAGGCGGGCTTCCAGCTCTTCCATCTTCTTCGGCAACTGTTCCAGTTCACGCTGCAAATTGTAGCTTAACTTAGCAGCTGGCTTCCTTGCTGCTTCATTTTTTGTGTTTTCCTGACGCGCTGGCGTAGTGTTACCACCTTTAGCTGCTGCCCGGTTCTCTTTCCATGCACGACGCTGCGACTGCGCATCATGATAACCACCGACGAAAGCACCGATATCGCCGTTACCTTCAAAGATCCAACATTCCGTCACGGTATTATCAACGAATTGACGATCGTGGCTTACCAGCAGTACGGTACCCTGATAACCGTCAATCAACTCTTCCAGCAGCTCAAGCGTTTCCACATCAAGGTCGTTGGTTGGTTCATCAAGGATCAGCAGGTTGCTTGGCTTCAGGAACAGACGAGCCAACAGCAGGCGGTTACGCTCACCACCGGACAAAGCACGTACCGGCGTCATCGCCCGTTTCGGATGGAACAGGAACTCTTGCAGGTAGCCCAGCACGTGACGAGGCTTCCCGTTAACCATCACTTCCTGTTTGCCTTCGGCAAGGTTATCCATCACCGTACGGTCGGGATCCAGCTCGGCGCGATGCTGGTCAAAATAAGCCACTTCCAGCTTAGTACCGATATGTACGCTACCGCTATCGGGTTTGAGCTGATCGAGCATCAGTTTCAGCATCGTGGTTTTACCACAGCCGTTAGGGCCGATCAGCGCGATTTTGTCACCGCGCTGTACCTGACGCGAGAAGTCACGTACCAGCGGCCTGCCAGCAATGGCGTAGCTGACATTTTCCAGCTCGAAGACAATCTTGCCTGAACGGGTGGCTTCTTCCACCTGCATGTTGGCTTTGCCCATCACTTCACGGCGTTCTGAACGTTCACGACGCAGCGCTTTGAGCGCACGAACTCGCCCTTCATTACGCGTACGGCGCGCTTTAATGCCCTGACGGATCCAGACCTCTTCCTGCGCAAGTTTGCGGTCGAATTCAGCGTTCTGCATCTCTTCAACGCGCAGTGCTTCTTCTTTGCTTTCAAGGTAAAGGTCGTAATCGCCCGGCCATGAAACCAGCTTACCACGGTCGAGATCAACAATACGGGTGGCCATATTGCGAATGAAGGAACGGTCATGGGAAATAAAGATAATGCTGCCCTGGAACGTTTTCAGGAACGTTTCCAGCCAGTCAATAGTTTCAATATCCAGGTGGTTGGTTGGCTCATCAAGCATCAGCACTTTAGGATTGCTGACCAGCGCTCGTCCGAGCGCAGCTTTACGCAGCCAGCCGCCCGAGAGAGATGAAAGCTGTGCGTCACCGTCCAGACCAATCTGCTTCAGCACGTCGTGAATACGGCTTTCCAGCTGCCACAGGTTTTGGTGGTCAAGAATACCCTGCAAGCGCGCCATCTCGTTGAGATTTCTGTCGCTCGGATCTTCCATCACCTTGTGCGAAATGGCGTGATAGGCTTTCAGATGCTCGGCCTGCTCTTCCACACCTTCGGCTACGAAATCATACACCGAACCCTGCACATTACGCGGCGGATCCTGCTGGAGGCGAGCCACCACCAGATCCTGCTCATAAATAATGCGTCCGTCATCCAGCGGCTGTTCGCGGTTGATAATCTTCATCAGGGTGGATTTACCCGCCCCGTTACGGCCAACCAGACAGACACGCTCGTTTTCTTCGATGTGAAGTTCAGTGTTATCCAACAGCGGCGCATCGCTGAATGAGAGGTAAGCGCCATGAATACTGATTAGTGACATAAAAACTTATTCCTTACCGGCGTGAGTGATCAGCCAGCAGTTGTGAATTTGACGATTACGGGCGAAATCCTGCGACTGTGTTTTCGCGGTAATTTCAGTAGCAGCCAGGCCCAGAGTTTCCAGACCGGCGAAATCCATTTTGAAACCGCGTTTATTGTTCGAGAACATCACGGTGCCGCCTTTACGCAGCAGACGTTTCAGATCTTTCATCAGGTCAAGATGATCGCGCTGTACGTCAAAGCTCTCTTCCATACGTTTGGAGTTAGAGAACGTCGGTGGATCGATAAAGATCAGATCAAATTGCTCATCCGCATCCCGCAGCCAGCTCAGACAGTCGGCCTGCATTAAACGGTGCTGGCGGCCGGAAAGACCGTTGAGACGCATATTGCGCTCTGCCCACTCAAGATAGGTACGTGACATATCGATGGTGGTGGTGCTGCGTGCGCCGCCCAGACCCGCATGTACACTGGCGCTTCCGGTGTAGGCAAACAGATTCAGGAAGTCTTTACCCTTACTCATCTGCCCCAGCATTTTACGGGCGATGCGGTGGTCGAGGAACAGACCGGTATCGAGATAATCCGTCAGGTTAACCCACAATCTGGCATTAAACTCGCCAACTTCAAAGAAATCGCCCTTTTCGCCAAGTTTCTGATACTGATTTTTCCCTTTCTGTTTTTCGCGGGTTTTCAGCACCAGTCGGTTAGCGGGCAGATCCAGCACGCTCAGGGTGGCGGCGATCACATCAAACAGGCGCTGGCGCGCTTTGGCTGGCTCGATAGTCTTCGGTGCCGCATACTCCTGCACCACCACCCAGTCGCCGTAACGATCGACCGCCACATTGTAATCAGGCAGATCGGCATCATAAACGCGATAACATTCTATCCCTTCCTGACGCGCCCATTTATCCAGTTTCTTGATGTTTTTGCGCAGGCGGTTGGCATAGTCTTCTGCCAGCTGCCCCGCTACCGCGCCGGTTGGGTTTTCAGCCAGCTGGTAGTTTTTCTGTACACAGTCCAGCGGGCCGTTTTTCGCTTTAAACTGGCGATCGGCACGCAATTGCAGGCAGCTCAACAGCTCCGGAGAGGCGCTGAACAGCGATAGATTCCAACCGCCAAAATGCGTTTTCATAATACGGCCCAGCTGGCCGTGCAGCGCAATCAGCGCCGGTTCGCTATCGAGACGCTCACCGTATGGCGGGTTACTCAGCACCGTACCGGTTACGCCCTGTGCCAGCGGGTTAGTCAGCTTCAGCACATCCTGAGTGGTGAACTCGATAAGGTCGGTCAGACCGGCGTTACGGGCGTTGGCTCGTGCACGGTCAATAACACGGGAGTCATTATCGTAACCGTAAAAGCGCGAGGTGGTTTCCGTCAGACCCTGACGGGCACGTTCATGCGCTTCACGCGTCACATCGCTCCACAGCGACTGGTTAAACTGGCTCCAGCCGGTAAAGCCCCAGTGCTTACGTTGCAGTCCTGGCGCACGATCGCTGGCGATCATGGCTGCTTCAATCAGTAGCGTACCGGAACCACACATTGGATCGACCAGCGGCGTCCCCACCTGCCAGCCGGAACGCAGCACGATGGCCGCAGCCAGGTTCTCTTTTAACGGCGCCTGACCAGTCTGCTGGCGATAGCCGCGCTGATGCAGGCCGTCTCCGCTCAGATCCAGCGCAATACTGGCAGTATCTTTATTCAGCCAGACGTTTACGCGAATATCGGCCTGATCGCGATCCACGTTCGGACGCGGCAGATTTTTTCGCGTAAAGCTGTCAACGATGGCATCTTTCACTTTCAGTGCGCCGTACTGGCTGTTACGGATGACTTCATTCAGTCCGCTAAAATGCACGACAAAAGTTTTATCACTGCCAAACATCGCTGGCCAGTCAATCGCCTGCACCCCGAGATAGAGATCGAGGTCGCTATAGACGCCGCACTCGGTTAATGGCAGCAGAATACGTGAAGCCAGGCGGCTCCACATCAGACTCTGATACATCAGACGATCATCGCCCTGGAAATGTACGCCGCCCTGGACAACCTGGCAGCCTTCGGCCCCCAGCGCTTCCAGCTCACTTTTTAACAGCTCTTCGAGCCCACGCGCCGTACTGGCAAACAGAGAATTCATAACGTCACTTATCTTCATCAGAAATTGCTGCGCATTATACCTGAATTCACTGGAGTTGCAGCAAGCCAGCAATCCGGCACTTATCAGGCGATCGGTTTACGGCTGAATTTCGGCGTGAAAAATTGACTAAAGCGAAGATGATTTCACTGGATAAAGCGTATGGCTAATCAACGCGGCATGTCATAAAGTTAGCGTTTATTGCTACAACCCCCTGTAAACAACAGGGACGTGTAGTGCGGCGCAATGGAGCATCGCCATGATCACTCTGTCTCGTTTATTTGTTCATCCGGTTAAATCAATGCGTGGTATGCAGGTTTCTCATGCGCAGGCGCTGACCAGCGGCCTGGCATTTGACCGTATTTTTATGCTGACCGAACCCGATGGTACTTTTATTACCGCGCGGCAGTATCCAGAAATGGTGCTGTTTACTCCGGCACTGATTGTTGATGGTCTGCATCTCAGCGCGCCGGATGGCAGCAGCGCCACTGTGCGTTTTGCAGATTTTCTGACGTCCCCTGCACCAACCGAAGTCTGGGGCAGCCAGTTTACGGCGTTAATCGCCCCGGAGGCTATTAATCAGTGGTTGAGCAGCTTTTTCCCGCGTCAGGTTCAGCTGCGCTGGGTCGGGCCGGAGATGACCCGCCGGGTAAAACGCCTGGATCAGGTGCCGCTGGGTTTTGCCGATGGCTATCCATTTCTGCTGGTTAACGAGGCCTCGCTGCGCGATCTGCAACAGCGCTGCCCCGCCGGTGTGAAGATGGAGCAGTTTCGCCCTAATCTGGTGGTGAGCGGTGCCAGCGCATGGGCAGAAGATAGCTGGGCATCACTGCGTATTGGAGAGATTATCTTCGATGTACCCAAGCCCTGTAGCCGCTGCGTATTAACTACCATCAGTACTCAGCATGGGCGTAAACATCCGCGCGGGGAGCCGCTGAATACTCTGCAAGGATTCCGCAGTGCGCTGGATGGCAGCGGCGATATCGACTTTGGTCTTAATCTGGTGGCGCGCAGCAGCGGCGTCATACGCGCAGGGGATCGGCTGGAAGTACTAACCACTGGTACTCCACGCGCTTATGGTGCCGGACAGGTGACAGAAACGCTGGATATTGCCAAGGATGCAACCCGTGAGGTGGTAATTAACTGGCAAGGCCAGCAGTTTAACGGTAACAATCAGCAGGTATTGCTGGAACAGCTGGAACTCCAGGGGATTAAAGTGCCCTATTCATGCCGTTCAGGTATTTGCGGAAGCTGTAAAGTCACGCTGGTCAGTGGCGACGTGAAGGGGATGAAGAAAGGCGCGGTACGTCAGGATGGCACTGTATTAAGTTGCAGCTGTATTCCGGCAGGCGATCTGGTTCTGCGCTAGCAGCCTGCGCGGTGGCTTACACCGCGCGTGCGAAACGAATACCATCGGCACTGGCCATTGGCAGCAGGCGGTCATGCATAATTTTCACCGCATCGCCTAGCACCATTCCACGGCCTGCTACGGTTAACTGCGGCTGCGCCAGCAGGCATAACGCGGCGCTGTCGCCAGACTCAACCACCAGCAGGCTGGCAGTTTCACCACTGTCAGAAACCCTGACATTAACCAGCTCACCTTCTGCCGGGCGCCAGTTTCCCTGAATATAGCTGTCAAAGTGCCAGCTTTTTGGCATCAGTGGTTTTAGAAAACGGGTAGCGACCAGTGCATTCAGCACCAGTTCAGCGCGCTGATCGGCATTCAGCCGGGCATCGCGGCAGCGCTCGTCAAAAGTGAAGAACAGAGCGGCATCATCAACGCAGAATCCGGAAACATCAAAAGCATCAGGCGTTAACATTTTGCGAGGGAAACGGGAACGAAACAGCATACCGTCCGCCAGGTCGAGCATCATTCGGTCGTGTTCTTCGTCAAAAAACCAACGCCAGTTATCGTCTGGTTTAATCCTCATGATGGTTCCTGTATTAATACTGAGTGATAAGAAGCCGGAAAATTAATAGCTCGTTCCGGAAATCAGAGGGGCATTCACACTCTCAGCCTGCTCTGTAAAATTTGAGTATTGTCTGAACAGCACAAAATATAAACGAGACAGGGGCGAAAATAAAGCCCCTGATCTCCTTAAGCCAGAATTTACCTAGAGATAGGTCACGATTTCTTTTATCAACGGCGGACCTTTGTAAATAAATCCGGAATATATTTGTACCAGTGAGGCCCCCGCAGCGACTTTTTCACGCGCAGCAACCAGAGAATCAATACCACCAACGCCAATAATCGGAATACGACCCTGTAATTCCTGCGCAAGGCGACGGACAATCTCAGTACTGCGCAATTGAACCGGGCGACCGCTTAACCCACCCGCTTCTTCCGCATGCCTGAACCCTTTAACCAGTTCACGATCGAGGGTGGTATTGGTCGCTATCACGCCATCAATATTATGGCGCACTAAACTGTCTGCCACCTGGATCAATTCCTCTTCAGAAAGATCCGGCGCGATCTTCACAGCGACGGGAACATATTTATGGTGGATCTGTTGAAGATCGTTTTGACGCGTTTTAATCGCCGCCAGTAGATCATCCAGCGCTTCGCCATATTGTAAAGATCGTAATCCTGGGGTGTTTGGCGATGAGATATTGATGGCGATATAACCAGCATATGCATAGATTTTATCCATGCAGATTAAATAATCTTCTTTACCCTGTTCAACCGGCGTGTCTTTATTTTTGCCAATATTAATCCCAAGGATGCCGTCGTAATGGGATTTTTTGACATTCTCCACCAGGGTATCAACGCCCAGGTTGTTAAACCCCATACGATTGATAATCCCTTCCGCTTCAACAATACGGAACATTCGCGGCTTGTCATTACCCGGCTGCGGGCGGGGTGTCACAGTACCAATTTCAATGGAACCAAATCCCATCGCGCCAAAGGCATCAATACATTCACCGTTTTTATCCAGACCGGCGGCCAGGCCCAGTGGGTTTTTAAACGTCAGCCCCATACAGGTTACCGGCTTAAAAGGAAGCGACTGACGGATAAGGCCAATCAGCGGGGTTCCGGAGATGCGCTTCAGCTGCTGCAAAGTCAGGTCATGCGCGCGCTCAGGATCGAGCTGAAACAGCGCCTTACGAACGAAAGGGTAATACATGGTCACTCCTGAGGTCCCGATGGAAAATCGGGGTCGTATTATCCGGGTTTCGACGGTTAAAGGGAATTGACCTTGCGCAAAACCGGGCCGGAATCGACGTTTTTTTACTTCATTAATGCTTCTTCGCCCGCCTATATGTGCAAAACGGCTTAAATATGCCGGATAAATCATTTAAGCGTCTTTGTACCCTCTGTCAGGATGACTCCATCGTTTCTTGAATTTTGGTTATCAATAAGCCCAAAAAAATTCGAGGTACAGCCGGATGGCCACACAGCGAATCCTCATGTGCTTACTCAGGTAAGTGTGTGGGTGAGCGAGGAAAGCCGCCCCCCTGTAACCTGGTTTCTGGCGGGTATATAAGGAGAGATTATGCGCGTTATTACTCTGGCGGGAAGCCCCCGTTTTCCTTCACGCTCCACCGCCCTGCTGACCATTTGCCAGCACGCGCTGGAAAAACGTGGCGTCGAGGTTATCCCATGGAACCTGCATAACTTCAATCCTGAGGATTTGCTCTATGCACGCTTCGATTCCCCCGCCCTGCTGGCGTTAAAGGAAGACCTTGAATCCGCCGATGGCCTGATTGTCGCCACACCGGTTTATAAAGCCTCATTTGCCGGGGCGCTGAAAACCCTCCTTGATCTGCTGCCTGAGCGCGCCCTGGAACATAAGGTGGTGCTGCCACTGGCAACGGGTGGCACCGTGGCCCATTTGCTGGCGGTAGATTACGCGCTGAAACCGGTACTCAATGCGCTGAAAGCCCAGGAAGTGCTGCACGGTGTATTTGCTGACGATTCGCAGATCACGCATTACGATCGAACACCTGAACTCTCACCGCTGCTGGCAGAGCGGCTGGCTGAGTCCATCGATACATTCTGGTATGCGCTGGCCCGCCGCCATCAACCGCTGGCTGCTGCCGTCTGAACAGGTGACTCTTTATGACTCTATTCTCTCGCTTTTTAACTCCACTACTGCTCACTGGACTGCTCACCGCTCAGGCGATGGCGGCAGACAGCACCGGCGCTCCTGAGCAGATACGTATCGGTTATCAAAAAGGTTCAGTCAGTATGGTTCTGGCAAAGTCCCACCAGCTGCTGGAGAAGCGCTTCCCCCATACCAGCATTAAGTGGGTAGAGTTCCCCGCCGGACCGCAGATGCTGGAAGCGTTAAACGTTAACAGCATTGACCTGGGCAGTACCGGTGATATACCGCCTATCTTTGCTCAGGCAGCCGGTGCCGATCTGCTGTATGTCGGTTCGGAACCACCAAAACCAAAATCCGAAGTGATTCTGGTGCGTGAAGACAGCCCGTTGAAAACCGTGGCGGATCTGAAGGGCCATAAAGTGGCATTCCAGAAAGGTTCAAGCTCACATAATCTGCTATTACGCGCGTTAAAAGAGGCAGGACTGAGTTTCACCGATATTCAACCTGCTTTTCTGACGCCTGCCGATGCCCGCGCTGCGTTCCAGCAGGGAGATGTTGATGCCTGGGCTATCTGGGATCCCTATTACTCCGCAGCTATTCAGCAGGGTGGTGTGCGCGTGCTGAAAAATGGCGACACGTTAAATCTTACCGGCTCTTTCTACCTCGCCACCCGCCCTTTCACTGAGAAAAATGGCGCATTCCTGCAACAGGTGCTGGACACCTTCAGCCAGGCCGATGCTTTGACGCGCAGCCATCGTGAAGAGAGCGTGCAACTGCTTTCAACGGCGATGGGACTGCCTAAAGCGGTGATTTCCACCTATTTCGATCATCGTCCGCCAACGGCTATCAGCCTGGTGAGTGAAAAAACGGCACATGCGCAACAGCAGACTGCCGACCTGTTCTACAGCAGCCATCTGATGCCGGTTAAAGTCGATATCTCCAGCCGTATCTGGCATGGCCCGTCAACCCATTGATTGAGGAATTACACAATGAGTCTTTCCGTATTCTGGTTTCTTCCCACTCACGGTGATGGAAAATATTTAGGCACGAATGAAGGTGCGCGTCCGGTCGATCATGCTTATCTGCAACAGATTGCTCAGGCCGCTGACCGCATGGGATTTGGCGGCGTGCTGATCCCGACCGGCCGCTCCTGCGAAGATGCCTGGCTGGTGGCAGCATCGCTGATCCCCGTCACCCAGCGTCTGCGTTTTCTTGTCGCCCTGCGCCCCGGCGTAATCTCTCCCACGCAGGCAGCTCGCCAGGCCGCCACGCTCGACCGTCTCTCGAATGGCCGCGCGCTGTTTAACCTGGTGACCGGCGGTGATGCGGAAGAGCTGGCAGGGGATGGCGTATTCCTCGACCACCGAGAACGCTACGAAGAGTCTGCCGAGTTCACCCGCGTCTGGCGTCGGGTGCTGGAGGGCGAAACTGTGGATTATGAAGGGAAGCATGTACACGTCCGTGGTGCACGTCTGATGTTTAAGCCGGTGCAACAGCCGCGCCCGCCGCTGTGGTTTGGTGGTTCATCGGAGGTGGCGCAGGATCTGGCGGCCGAGCAGGTTGACGTTTATCTGACCTGGGGCGAACCCCCTGCACAGGTAAAAGAAAAAATTGCTCAGGTTCAGGCGAAAGCGGCCGCGCATGGGCGTAAAGTACGTTTTGGTATTCGTCTGCATGTGATTGTGCGCGAAACTAATGAAGAGGCCTGGCAGGCCGCTGACCGCCTGATTTCACATCTTGATGATGCCACCATTGCGAAAGCGCAGGCGGCGCTGGCGAAAACAGACTCCGTGGGCCAGCAGCGTATGGCTGCACTGCACGGCGGCAAGCGCGACCGGCTTGAGATCAGCCCGAACCTGTGGGCAGGGGTTGGTCTGGTGCGCGGTGGTGCCGGCACAGCGTTAGTGGGTGATGGCCCGACGGTCGCCGCCCGTATGCAGGAATATGCCGATCTCGGCATCGAAACGTTTATTCTTTCCGGCTATCCGCATCTGGAAGAGGCGTACCGTGTGGGCGAACTGCTGTTCCCGCATCTGGATCTGAATATACCGGAGATACCGCAACCGCAGACAGTCCAGGCGCACGGTGAACATGTCGCCCATGATTTTGCTCCACAGAAAGTTTCGCAGAGTTAGAGGTGAACCATGAGTAAGACCCTGAATCGTATCGGTAATGGCCTGCTGCCGTGGGCGCTACCGATTCTGCTGGTGGCAGTATGGCAGCTAGCCTCGCAAATGGGCTGGCTCTCAACGCGAATTTTGCCTTCGCCGGAATCGATTGTCGTCACCTTCTGGAAGCTGTCGGCCAGCGGTGAGCTGTGGCAGCACCTGGCAATCAGCAGCTGGCGCGCAGCGATTGGCTTCAGTATCGGCGGCTCGATTGGTCTGCTACTTGGTTTAATCACCGGTATGTCGAAGCTGGGCGAGCGTCTGCTCGATACCTCCGTGCAGATGCTGCGTAACGTGCCGCACCTGGCGCTAATTCCGCTGGTTATCCTGTGGTTTGGTATTGATGAGTCCGCCAAAATATTCCTTGTGGCGCTGGGTACGCTGTTCCCGATTTACCTCAATACCTACCACGGCATCCGTAATATCGATCGCGGACTGGTTGAGATGGCGCGCAGCTATGGCCTCTCCGGCTGGAGTCTGTTTCTCCAGGTCGTACTGCCCGGTGCCCTGCCCTCGATTATGGTCGGCGTGCGTTTTGCCCTTGGCTTGATGTGGCTGACGCTGATTGTTGCTGAAACCATTTCGGCGAACTCAGGCATTGGCTATCTGGCGATGAATGCCCGGGAATTCCTGCAAACCGATGTGGTGGTGGTGGCGATAATTCTCTACGCCCTGCTGGGAAAACTGGCTGACGTCAGCGCACTGCTGCTGGAACGAGTCTGGCTGCGCTGGCATCCGGCGTATCAATTAAAAGAGGAAAATGCATGAGCGAGTTAAACACCTCTCCGGCGCGTCTGAATGCCGGTACGCCGCTGGTGATCAACGGCGTCAGTAAACAGTACAACCAGCGTACGGTGCTGAATAATATTGACCTGCATATTCCTTCCGGTCAGTTTGTTGCCGTCGTCGGACGCAGCGGCTGCGGTAAAAGTACTCTGCTGCGGCTGCTTGCCGGGCTGGAGAAAGCCAGCAGCGGCGAACTGCTGGCCGGAAGCGCTTCGCTGAATGAAGCGCGGGAAGATATTCGCCTGATGTTTCAGGATGCACGCCTGCTGCCGTGGAAAAGCGTGATTGATAACGTTGGCCTCGGCCTGAAAGGCAAAGGCTGGAAAGAGCAGGCACTGGCAGCGCTGGATGCCGTCGGCCTGGCAGATCGAGCGAAAGAGTGGCCTGCGGCGCTCTCGGGCGGGCAAAAACAGCGCGTGGCGCTGGCGCGGGCGTTAATCCATCGTCCGGGTTTGCTGCTGCTGGATGAACCTCTGGGGGCGCTGGATGCCCTGACGCGTATTGAGATGCAGGATCTGATTGAGTCGCTGTGGCAGCAGCATCATTTTACCGTGCTGCTGGTGACCCACGATGTCAGCGAAGCGGTCGCCATGGCCGACCGGGTGCTGCTGATTGAGGAGGGCAATATCGGGCTGGATCTGCTGGTTGATCTGCCTCGTCCGCGCCGCAAAGGTTCGGTTAAGCTGGCGGAGCTGGAAGCGGAAGTATTGGATCGGGTGTTGAAACGCCACCCTGCGCAACACCAGCAACGGTATGCACATGGCTAAATACAAAAAAAATGGGCGATGAATTCGCCCATTTTATTTCACTGCCCGCAGCCTTTATCAGGCGTTTAGCGCCTTAGTAATCTTCTCGAACAGATCGCCTGAGAGATTATCCAGCCCTTTCAGCTGTTCCAGCGCCTTACGCATCAGAGCCTGACGACCGGCATCATAGCGCTTCAGGCGAATCAACGGCTCAATCATCCTTGCCGCTACCTGTGGATTACGGGTGTTCAGATCGCTGAGAATTTCCACCAGGAACTGATAACCACTGCCGTCTGCCGCATGGAACGCCGATGGGTTTGCCGAGGCAAATGCACCGATCAGCGAGCGTATGCGGTTCGGGTTGCTCAGGGTGAAAGAGCGGTGATTTAGCAGCGCACGTACCTGGGTCAGCACATCTGCTGCCGGGCTGGTGGCCTGCAGGGCAAACCATTTATCCATAACCAGACCATCCTGGTGCCAGCGTTCATCAAAATCAGCAAACAGCGCTGCACGGCATGGCAGCTGTGCCGCCGTTGCTGCTGACAGCGCCGCCACGGTATCCGTCATGTTATTCGCATGATGATACTGTGCGCTCACCAGCTTATCGGCCTGTTCTGCATCAGCAAATGCCAGATAGCTCAGGCAGACATTTTTCAACGAACGCTTGCCAATATCCGCATGTTCAATACGATATTCCGGCGTCTGATTGGCGTAATAAACAGCCAGCAGCTCATCTTCCAGTTCCGTCGCCAGCGTACGCACCAGCGCCTCACGCACTACCGCATTGGCCTGCGGATCGATGATATCGAACAGCTCGGCAATCTCATTTTCACCCGGCAGCGACAGAATCAGCGCCATCAATGCCGGATCGCTGTTTTCTTCTAGCAGAACGGCACGGAACGCATCCGCCACATGCAGCGGCAGCGACAGTGGCTGCCCCTGCTGCTGACGCGCCACGTTAATTTTGATGTAGTTCGCCATCAGACTTTGTGCTGCATCCCAGCGCGAAAAGTCATTACGTGCATGACGCATCAGGAAGGTTAACTGTGCATCACTCCAGTTGTAGTCCAGTTTTACCGGCGCGGAGAATTCACGCAGCAGCGAAGGTACCGGCTGGAAATAGACATTATCAAAAACAAAGGTCTGGAACGCTTCAGTCACATTCAGCACGTTATGCACCGGATGGCCGTTGTGCTGCAATGGAATAACCTTGCCTTCGCCATCGTACAGCTCAATATCCAGCGGGATATGCAGCGGAAGCTTCTCTTTCTGATCGGCGGTTGGTGGCGTCATCTGCGTGACATGCAGGGTGTACTGCTCCAGTTCCGGGTTATAGTCGTCACGAACGGACAGCACTGGCGTTCCTGATTGGCTGTACCAGCGACGGAACTGCGACAGATCAACGTTAGAGGCATCTTCCATAGCCTGTACAAAGTCATCGCAGGTGGCTGCACTGCCGTCATGGCGCTCGAAATAGAGCTGCATCCCTTTCTGGAAGTTTTCCTCACCCAGCAGGGTGTGGAGCATACGAATAACTTCAGAACCCTTTTCATACACCGTCAGGGTGTAGAAGTTGTTCATCTCGATTACCTGCTCCGGGCGGATCGGGTGCGCCATCGGGCTGGCATCTTCAGCAAACTGTGAACCACGCATGACGCGAACGTTATCAATGCGATTGACCGCGCGTGAGCCGAGATCGGAGCTGAACTCCTGATCGCGGAACACCGTCAGCCCCTCTTTAAGACTGAGCTGGAACCAGTCACGGCAGGTAACGCGATTCCCCGTCCAGTTGTGGAAATATTCGTGACCAATCACCGCCTCAATGCCGAGATAATCTTTATCGGTGGCGGTTTCGGCTTTAGCCAGCACGTATTTGGAGTTAAAGACGTTCAGTCCTTTGTTCTCCATGGCTCCCATATTGAAGAAATCGACGGCGACAATCATAAAGATATCGAGGTCGTACTCCAGACCAAAGCGCTCTTCATCCCACTTCATGCTGTTTTTCAGCGATGTCATGGCCCAGTCTGCGCGGTCAAGGTTGCCGCGATCGACAAATATTTCCAGCGCTACATCGCGACCTGAACGGGTTCTGAAGCTGTCACGCAGTACATCAAAATCACCGGCGACCACGGCAAACAGGTAGCAAGGTTTCGGGAACGGATCCTGCCACTTAACCCAGTGACGACCATCTTCCATCTGCCCGGCATCAATGCGATTACCGTTGGACAGCAGGAACGGATAGAGCGTCTGTTCAGCAATAATGGTGGTGGTGAATCGTGCCAGAACATCAGGGCGGTCGAGATACCAGGTGATATGGCGGAAACCTTCAGCCTCACACTGGGTGCACAGAGCCTCGCCGGATTTATACAGACCTTCCAGCGCGGTGTTCTTATCCGGATGAATGTTATTAACAATCTTTAAGGTGAAGCTGTCCGGCAACTGTTGCAGTACCAGCGCGCCCTCTTCCTGGTGATAATGTGGCCAGGGCTGGTCGTTAACATAGAGCGAAATCAGCGTAAGGTCTTCGCCATCCAGGCGCAGTTCAGCATCGCTGGCCCCTAACCGTTTGATCTGGCTGACAGCGGTAACCTGGGTGGTCGCCGCATCAAGGTTAAATGTCAGATCTATATCAGTAATAGTGTAATCAGGCGCACGATAATCATGGCGATTTTTGGCTTGTGGCAGTTGCGTCATAAGTCCTTCTCACGTCGATAATTTAGTTAACCTTTTCAAGTCTATTCCTGTTATCCCCAGGTTGCCACGTTGAATCGCCCTCAATCGCTTCCTTTTCGATAAAATGGTACATTCCATTAACAAACGCACAGATTGTTCTCGACCACCTGGTCTGAATTGTGCTGTGATCGGGTTCAATAAATGTGTATCCGGGTTATACTCCTGCGACTTTTTCTTTTTTTTAACCAGGGATAACGCTCTTCGCCAGAGGATGCTGAAACGCACCATGACACGACACGCTTCCCCTATTTTGACCACGCTTCTCGATACCGACGCCTACAAACTCCATATGCAGCAGGCGGTGTTCCATCGTTATTACGATGTCACTGTCACCGCCGAGTTTCGCTGCCGGGGTGATGATATGCTGGGAATTTATGTCGATGAAATAAAACAACAAATCGATATGATGGCTGCACTGACTCTGACGGAAGATGAGTTCACTTATCTCTCAGGGTTGCCATTTTTCACCGCTGATTACCTTAACTGGTTACGTGGCTTCCGCTACGATCCTGCTCAGGTACAGGTGCACAATGTCCAGGGCAGACTGGATATCCGCATCAGCGGTGCGTGGCGTGAGGTGATCATGTGGGAGGTGCCACTGCTGGCTCTGATCAGTGAAGTGGTACACCGCCATCGCTCACCGCTGGTTACGCCGCAAATGGCCGTCGCGCGCTTAAAAGAGAAACTTGCACAGTTCGCTGATCTGACCGCCGATCTTGATATGTCGCGCTTCCGCCTGATGGATTTTGGTACGCGTCGTCGTTTTTCACACGATGTGCAGCTGGCGATCGTCAGCACCCTGAAACAGGATTTCCCGTGGCTGGTCGGCTCCAGTAACTACGAGATGGCACGCAAACTGGATATTATGCCGGTGGGTACTCAGGCCCATGAGTGGTTCCAGGCGCATCAGCAGATTAGCCCGGTGCTGGCCAACAGCCAGCGTGCGGCACTGCAATCCTGGCTGGAGGAGTATCCGGATCAGCTGGGTATAGCCCTGACTGACTGCATCACGATGGATGCTTTCCTGCGCGATTTCGGCCTTGAATTCGCCAGTGCCTATCAGGGACTGCGCCATGATTCCGGCGATCCGCTGGAGTGGGGTGAAAAAGCGATTGCTCATTATCAGCAGCTGGGTATCGACCCGATGAGTAAAACGCTGGTGTTTTCCGACAATCTTGATCTGGATAAAGCCGTGGAGCTATACCGCCACTTTGGTCAGCGGATTAATGTTATTTTCGGTATTGGCACCCGCCTGACCTGCGATATTCCCCAGGTTAAACCGCTAAATATTGTTATTAAGCTGGTGGAGTGTAACGGAAAACCGGTGGCCAAACTCTCAGACAGCCCTGGTAAAACCATTTGCCACGATCAAGCCTTTGTACGCGCCCTGCGCAAGGCGTTTGACCTGCCTCTGGTAAAAAAAGCCAGCTAGAACATCTCCAGGGGTCAGCCTTACTGGCCCCTTATTCCCTTCCCCGCCAAGAAATGTGCCTTTATTGCCGGAATTTCGCTTGTTTATCATCGCCCGGCAAGTAACATAGCAATACCCTAAATTCGGGGTAATAAATTCAGATTAATAGTGAGAGACTTATATGAGCGTTGTGCCTGTAGCGGATGTACTGCACGGCCGGGTCGCGGTTGACAGTGAGGTCACCGTACGCGGTTGGGTGCGTACACGAAGAGATTCAAAAGCTGGTATTTCATTTATCGCCGTTTATGACGGCTCCTGCTTTAATCCCGTTCAGGCTGTCGTCAATAATTCTCTGAATAATTATCAGGAAGACGTATTGCGCCTGACCACCGGCTGTTCGGTGGTAATTACCGGTAAAGTAGTTGAGTCTCCGGGTGAAGGTCAGAGTTTTGAAATTCAGGCCACCAGCGTGGAAGTGGTTGGCTGGGTGGATGATCCGGATACTTACCCAATGGCGGCCAAACGCCATAGTATTGAATACCTGCGTGAAGTGGCCCACCTGCGCCCGCGTACCAATCTGATTGGTGCCGTTGCCCGTGTGCGTCATACGCTGGCCCAGGCGCTGCATCGTTTCTTTGACGAGCAGGGTTTCTTCTGGGTTTCTACGCCGCTGATCACCGCTTCAGATACTGAAGGTGCTGGCGAGATGTTCCGCGTATCCACGCTGGATCTTGAAAACCTGCCGCGCACGCCGGAAGGAAAAGTGAACTTTGACGAAGATTTCTTCGGTAAAGAAGCGTTCCTTACCGTATCAGGTCAGCTGAACGGCGAGACCTATGCCAGTGCAATCTCCAAAATCTACACATTCGGCCCGACTTTCCGTGCTGAAAACTCCCACACCAGCCGCCACCTGGCGGAGTTCTGGATGCTGGAGCCGGAAATAGCCTTTGCCAACCTTGACGATAATGCAGCGCTGGCAGAAGCAATGCTCAAGTACGTATTTAAAGCCGTACTGGCAGAGCGCGCTGATGACATGGCCTTCTTCGCTGAACGCGTAGACAAAGATGCGATTTCACGCCTTGAGCGTTTTGTGACTACTGATTTCGCCCAGGTAGATTACACCGAGGCTGTAGAGATCCTGATAGCCTCCGGCCAGAAGTTCGAAAACGCTGTTTCATGGGGTATCGACCTCTCTTCTGAGCATGAGCGTTACCTGGCAGAGAAGCACTTTAAAGCACCTGTGGTCGTGAAGAACTACCCGAAAGATATTAAAGCTTTCTATATGCGTCTGAACGACGACGGCAAAACCGTGGCGGCAATGGATGTTCTGGCACCAGGAATTGGCGAGATTATCGGTGGTTCGCAGCGTGAAGAGCGTCTGGATGTACTGGATGCGCGACTGGCTGAGATGGGTCTGAATAAAGAAGATTACTGGTGGTATCGTGACCTGCGTCGTTACGGCACTGTTCCACATTCAGGTTTCGGCTTAGGTTTCGAACGATTAATAGCCTATGTCACCGGAGTACAAAATGTAAGGGATGTTATCGCCTTCCCACGCACTCCACGTAACGCTACCTTCTGATTTCTGCATTAAATATAAGAAATTCATATATATACCAAGGCCAGCCTCGCTGGCCTTTTTTTATTTTTGTAAATTTAGAGATGTCTCACAAAGTTCCGTGATTTTTACATTTTGACATACATATTTTCCTCTTGTTACCAGAATAAGAGATTAGTAGCATTTTCGGGCTAGATTAACCAGGCTGTGAATGGAAAGATGCGTGCAGACACAGGAAGACACCAAACTCTCATCTTGGTTCTGTAAAGAATTTTTGACGGCAGTGGCAGGTGTCCAAATAACTCCAATGAGGGTAATAACAAAATGATGAAGCGCAACATTCTTGCAGTAGTGATCCCAGCACTGTTGGCTGCTGGTGCCGCTAACGCAGCAGAAATCTATAACAAAGATGGCAACAAACTGGACCTGTACGGTAAAGTTGATGCGCGTCACACTTTCACTAACAGCAACGGTGCTGATGGCGACGCTTCTTATGTTCGCTTCGGCTTCAAAGGTGAAACCCAGATTAACGACCAGCTGACCGGTTACGGCCAGTGGGAATACAACATTCAGGCAAACGTTGCTGAAAACCAGGGTACCGAAGGTTCTAAAACTCGTGTTGGTTTCGCTGGTCTGAAATTCGCTGAGTTTGGTTCATTCGACTATGGCCGTAACTACGGTGTAGGTTACGACCCACTGGCATGGACTGACGTGCTGCCAGTATTCGGTGGTGACACTGGTATCTCTGATAACTTCATGGTTGGCCGTTCTAACGGTCTGGCTACTTACCGTAACACCAACTTCTTCGGTCTGGTTGATGGTCTGGACTTCGCTCTGCAATATCAGGGTAAAAACGAAGAGAGCGCAAATGGTCGTGACGCAGCTGACGCGAACGGCGACGGCTGGGGTTCATCTGTAACCTACACCTCCCCAATCGGCGTAGCGGTAACTGGTGCTTACACCAAGTCTGACCGTACCGATGGTCAGCAGGCTGCTCGTTTTGCGAACGGCAGCAAATCAGCAGAAGCATGGTCTACTGCGGTTAAATATGATGCGAACAATGTTTACCTGGCAGCAATGTATGGTGAAACTCGCAACTCTACCTGGATCTCTGGCACCCTGAACGGTACAGCAGCATCTGGCGCAGTAAACAAAGAGCAGAAATTCGAAACTGTGGCTCAGTACCAGTTCGATTTCGGTCTGCGTCCTTCCCTGGCATACGTGCAGGACAAAGCTAAAGATGTTGAAGGTATCGGTGACGTTGACCTGTACAAATACATCTCTGTTGGTAGCTACTACTACTTCAACAAAAACATGTCTACCTATGTTGATTACAAAATCAACCTGGTTGACGAAGATGACGCGACCCGTAACCTGGGCGTGAACACTGACAACACCGTTGGTGTTGGCCTGGTGTATCAGTTCTAATTGCCATACTCAGCGGGGTAACCCGCTGTATAATGTGCATCAAAAAGGGGCTTCGGCCCCTTTTTTGTTTTTCTGCCTTCCCCCCTCTCTTTCTGCACTTTATTTGATGCAAACGGTTGGTAATTTACTCTTACTGGCGGTAACCTGAGTCCTCACTTCGCTTTAGACTGAGCTAACGGACTTCGACTATGTTTGAACGTATTGCAGCTGCACCCGCCGACCCTATTCTTGGTTTAGCCGATCTGTTCCGCGCTGATGACCGCCCAAATAAGATCAATCTCGGTATTGGCGTGTATAAAGATGAAACCGGCAAAACGCCGGTGCTGACCAGTGTGAAAAAAGCTGAACAGTATCTGCTGGAAAACGAAACCACCAAAAACTATCTCAGCATTGATGGTATTGCCGACTTCGGCCGCTGCACCCAGGAACTGTTGTTCGGTGCCGATAGCGACCTTATCAGCAGCCATCGCGCCCGCACCGCACAGACCCCTGGCGGGACTGGCGCATTGCGCATCGCCGCAGATTTTATCGCAACTCAGACCAGCGCAAAACGCATCTGGGTAAGTAATCCAAGCTGGCCTAACCATAAGAATGTGTTTGCTGCTGCCGGCCTGGAAGTATGTGAGTATGATTATTATGATGCTGCCCGGCATGCGCTGGACTTCGATGGCCTGTTAAATAGCCTGAGCGCCGCACAGGCGGGTGATATTGTGCTGTTCCATGGCTGCTGCCACAACCCGACCGGCATTGACCCAACGGCTGCCCAGTGGGCACAGCTGGCTGAAATGTCACTCGCTAAAGGCTGGTTACCGCTGTTTGACTTTGCCTACCAGGGCTTTGCCCGTGGCCTGGAAGAAGATGCTGAAGGCCTGCGTGCATTCGCCGCCAGCCACCAGGAACTGATTGTTTGCAGCTCTTATTCTAAAAACTTCGGCCTGTATAACGAACGCGTTGGTGCATTTACTCTGGTAGCGGCTGATGCTGCGGTGGTTGATACCGCTTTCAGCCAGGTAAAAGCCACTATTCGTGCTAACTACTCTAACCCACCGGCACATGGTGCGGCCGTTGTCGCTACTATCCTCGGTAATAGCGCTCTGCGTGCACTATGGGAGCAAGAGTTAACCAGCATGCGTGAACGTATTCAGCGTATGCGCCAGCTGTTTGTAAACACCCTTCAGGAGAAAGGCGCACAGGGTGATTTCAGCTTTATTATCAACCAGAATGGGATGTTCTCATTCAGCGGTCTGACAAAAGATCAGGTAATTCGTCTGCGCGATGAGTTTGGCGTATATGCGGTGAATTCCGGGCGTGTCAACGTTGCGGGTATGACACCAGACAATATGTCTCCACTGTGTGAAGCCATCGTCGCTGTACTGTAATTGAGTGTGCGGGCCAGTAGCCCGCTCCGCTACAGCTACGATCAAAAAAGCCTGCTGACGCAGGCTTTTTTTATGCAGAAACAGCGAATCTATTGCAGAAAGGGGTTACTGATGCGTTCACGTCCCAGAGTCGACATCGGGCCGTGTCCTGGAATAAAGGTGACATCATCGCCCAGCGGCAACAGCTTATTTAGAATAGAGGCTATCAGATCGCTATGGCTGCCCTGCGGGAAGTCAGAGCGCCCGACCCCACCGCTAAAAATTACATCGCCTGAGATCAGTAAACGTCCGGCGCGATCAAAGAACACAATATGCCCCGGCGTATGGCCCGGACACAGCAGCACTTCCAGAACGGTCTGCCCTACCTGAACAGTCTCGCCCTCTTCCAGCCAGCGATCTGGCTCCAGTGGCAAACACTCACCAAGACCAAACATCTGACTTTGTTTCGGCAGGTTCTCAAGCCAGAATTTATCCGCTTTATGCGGCCCGACAACCGGCACAGCATAGTGCGCCGCCAGTTCAGCAGCAGCGCCAACATGATCAAGATGACCATGTGTCAGCAGAATTTGCTTCAGGGAAACGCCAAGCGCAGCGACTTCCTGCTTAATTTTCTCTGCATCGCCACCCGGATCCACCAGCGCGGCTTCATTGGTTTCCGTACACCAGATTACCGAGCAGTTCTGTGAGAATGCCGTAACCGGGATTATATGATAGTCCATAACACTCCGTTACCGGCTACCAGAAGGCGCCGGAATTTCGTTTTACCAGTTCCGAACCGGACCAGTATCAATATGCACAAAGTTACTACTTGGATAGTATCCTACACCACCGGCCCGCAGTGAAAGTGCAGCTTTGCGAATATTACTCAACGAAATTCCTTCAATATGAAAATCCATCGCCTGGCCCAGCGTATGGTAGCTATGTTTCGCTACGCCTCTGCTGTGCGATCGCAATGAATTGTTGGTACCCAGCGAACGGTAGCCAGATATCAGCTGCACCGGTTTCCGGCTGTCGAGCAGGGTTTGCAGACGGTAGAGCTGATCGAAGAGATGAGGGTCAATACTTTTACTTTTATTCGCCCGGTAATCACGGAAAAAATGATTCAGTCGTGCAAGCTCATTCTTGTCATAGCTTTTGCCGTTAAAAAACTCCGTTTTAAGGCTTTCGCCGGTATTGAGATTGTTAAGCGTCAGTAAACGAGGACGAGACGTTGAAAGCGAAGCGAAAGCCTGCCCGGGAAGCAGCGCCACACCCAGTGCAGCCCCGCCCAACGCCAGTAACTTACGGCGGTTAGAGTCGAATTTATCCATCAATCAGTATTACCCAGCTAAAGAATTCGGAACAGTGCATTTGACACACTGTTCCGAACCTTACCGGGGGAGAAAACTTACGTCAACCTAACAAAAGTAAAACCGGCGCAAAGATTGATATATCGCCCCTTGCGCCGGTTTTTTTGCATGATATGGCCCTGCCGGGTAACTGCTGATTAATCAATAATTAGAGCAATAATTGACCAGCCCGGGTTAACGCCTGAGCGCCGGAACGCGCAGTATTGTCATAATTGTAAATATCTGTACGAAACTGCGGCTGGCCGTCATCCGCAACCCAGGCCGTAAGATAATAGAGGTTAACCGGGATACGATGCCGAATTGAAACATAGCGGGTATCGCCCTCTTTAAGAGTGCTGGAGATTCGCGTGTCGTTCCAGCCCACATCCTGTAACAGCAGATTAGCGAGGTCGGATGCCCGATTCACACGCACACAGCCGGAACTGAGCGCACGGATATCTTTCTGGAACAGGCCGTGATTAGGCGTGTCGTGCAGGTAGATGGCATCAGAGCTTGGCATATTAAACTTATAGCGCCCAAGCGAGTTGGTCGGCCCCGGAGCCTGACGAATACGATATGGGAATGAGGCAGCTGAAACCATACTCCAGTCAATCATTGAAGGATCTATCACCTCTGCGTCACTACTCCAGCCGGACAGAAGCTGGTAGTTATGCTTATAGAGGTACATTGGATCCTGTTTAATTTTCGGCACGATATCTTTGCGCACCAGCGTTGTCGGTACGTTCCACGGCGGATTGAGCACAACGTTGTTGAGCGCACTACGCATTAATGGCGTTTTACGATCGGGACGCCCGACAATCACTCTTGATGAGAGGATTTCATTGCCGTTGACGTAGTAGGCCAGTGAATAGTTAGGAATATTCACCATGATGCCGTTATGCATATCATCCGGCAACAGTCGCAGACGCTGAATATTTAACGCCAGCAGCGCAGCGCGCCGCTGCGGTGAAACATTCAACCATTCGCGCGTACGCACACCGATCGCACCGTCAGGCTCCAGACCCTGCCAGAGCTGGAAGCGTTTTAGCGCCTCTACCAGCTCTGGGGTATAGATATTATCAGCGTTGACCGGTACCTCAGCGCCCTGAACATTGCCAACATCCTGCGGTACAGAAGATTGAGGCATGTTTTCTGATGGAGCCGCCGACGGACTGACCACCACATTATTCGCTGTTTTCGCAGGCGTAGCGGCATCAGGCTGGGCGTTATCATCATCATGCACCAGCGGCGCATCATCGGACGGGATCACTTCATCTGTTGGTTTCGGAGCCTCACTGGCAGCCGACATCATACCGGTACGTTGCAAAATATCACGCAGCGCAGGCACATCATTGCTGATCTGACCAGGGCGCAGCGTCTGCTTATCCATCAGCTGCGGCCAGGGGCGGTTTTCTGCCAGAAGGGTTTTTAAAGCCTGATGCATACGCGCATATTGTGGATGCTGCGGAGCGAGAGACAGCACAAAGCCATTAAGGTTGTTGTGCTCCAGCGCTCTCTGCCACTGGTTTACCACCGCTACAGGGGGAGCTTCCATCTTATAAGGCACATTGCTGTAGAGCCAGGTTTCACCTTTGGAAGGCACCCCTGAAGTGAACTGCAAATAACCCAGCATCGCGTCCGACAGCACTACATCGCGCGCAAGGCCGGTAATTGCCGGATCGGTCAGCTGCTTAACCCATTGGGTAAACTGCGGCTGAACACCTGAAATCGCCACTTCCGCCAGCTGCTGCTGGAACTGTTTTACTGCCTGATTATCCTGCCATATCGGTTGCATCCCACGGCTGGCATAGAGTGGAGCAAGGTTTTTCAGATAGAACGGTACCGTTCCCTGATGGAACAATGCGCTAATGTGCGATGTACTCTGCGAGACGCTGATGCTATGAACCATCGGAGCTGATACAGGTGGAATGCCAGCCACAGTCGAAGAAACAGGCGCCAGCCAGCATAAAAGACTACAACCCAATGCGACGGCCTGGGCGGAAAAAGATTTCTGTAGCAACATCCCCTGCTCCCTGGTAAGTCTGCCGGACGGGACACCAGCAGCAATTAGTCATTGTTATAAGTATAGAAACAGAAAACGGCATTTGCCTCATACCTCGCAAATGCCGTTATCAGAGTAATCTGGACACAGCCATAATACCACTGCGTACCATTATTTTTTTACATCATTGAGGCTGTCAGGCGTCAGCCTCCGCATCTTTAACTTCGATTGCTGGTTCCGCAGCAAAACCACGCAGGCCAACTACATGCACATGTTCAGTATTATTGAACACCTTACGCACCAGTTTATAAGTGGTCCCTTTTTCAGGACTGATATTTTCCGGTGCAGCAATTATCAGCTGCATTTCCAGTCGGTCACAAAGTTCGAACAAGGTAGCGATGGATTTGGCATCCAGACGCGCAGCCTCATCAAGGAACAGCAGACGGCATGGGGAAATATCTTTCCCGCGCAGACGGCGTGACTCTTCTTCCCAGCTCTGCACTACCATTACCAGAATCGACATCCCGGTACCAATCGCTTCCCCGGTGGACAGTGCGCCACTTTCCGCACGCAGCCAGCCGTCAGAACCACGGTTAACTTCCACTTCCATTTCAAGATAGTTACGGTAATCAAGCAGCTCTTCACCGATGGTCTGCGGAGTACGCTGGCCCATATCAATCTGCGGGTTCAGGCGCTGATAGAGTTTTGCCAGTGCTTCAGAGAAGGTCAGGCGATTGCTCTTAAACAGATCCTGATGCTGTTCATGTTGCTCAGACAATACGTCCAGTAGCGTAGAGTGCGCTTCACGTACGTTGACGTTAAGACGGACGCTTTTCACCTGACCGAAACTGACGGCCTGTAACCCCTGATTCAGCTGGCGAATACGGTTCTGTTCACGCTGAATGGTTTTACGAATGATATTCGACACGCTACGTGAACTGATAGCCAGCATCTGCTCACGGGCGGTCAGCTCTTCGGTCAGACGATTCAGCTCAATTTCCATTTGCTCGATGGCTTCGACCGGATCATCGGTGCGAATAATATCCTGACGGATACGTTCGCGCAGATGCTGGTAAACCGCAATAAAGAACTGGATCTTACGTTCAGGGCGCTTTGGATCTTCCGACAGGCGCAGCACATCGCGCAGATGTTCGTTATCTGCCACCGCCAGACGCAGCGCACCTAACGCCTTATCCGACATGGAGCGCAGTTCATCACCGCCAAGATAAGCCAGTTCACGACGGTGCAGACGGCGCTCAACGCCGTTGTCTTTCACCAGGCGCAGCACGGCAACCCAGCCCGCTTTAGCACTAACCACCTGCTCGCGGCTCTGGTGATACTCACGCTCAAGGCGACGCAGTTTTTTCTGTAGCGCGTCCATTTCGGCTTCGCAGAAGGTCAGCTGTTTCTCCAGCTGATTACGGCGCATACGGTTGTTGCTCAGGGCGCTGTAAAGCTCGTCACGGCGCATCCGCGCACGCTCTTCCGCTGAGGCATCAGCCTGCACGCCGATATCCTGCATCTCTTGCTGAAGCTCTTTAAGCATGTCGCGTTTCGCGTCATAAGAACTTTTAAGCGAGGCCAGAACCTGGGAGTACTGCGTTAACTGGGCCTGATGCTGGCGCAGCTGTTCACGGGCACGAGTACGCTCCCCCTCGGCCTGCTCCAGGCGCTGGCGCAGCTTCTCGTTGAGATCGCTGGTGCCGTTGAGCATACCTGCGGAGTCGATATAGCCAAAGTGCGCGCGGCGCTGTACCACTTCGGTCAGGGCAAATGCCTGCTGACGGGCATCGCGCTGCTGCTGCTGTGCCTGCTGGTAATCGAGCTTCAGCTGATCGTGCTGCTCCGGGTCGCTTTGCAGAACAGAGAGAATAGGTTCCAGTTTTACCAACTGTGCGCCGTGCTGCTGCACAAAGCGGGCAGCTTCCTGCGCTTCATCCAGTTTTTCCTGAATCTCTTCGTGACGATCCTGTAGCGTGTCGTCCAGTAACAGGCTGACGCGTGGCAACAGACGGTTAAGCTGAGAGACGCCATCTTTCGCCTGTTCGAACTGCTGACGCTGCTGCTGATTCTCACTCTCGTGGTTGGTCAGCGCGCGCTCAACTTCATTACGGCGGGTGTTAAGCAGGCGCATTTCCGCTTCCGGATCGGACTCGAACGCCACGCCCAGATGGCTGCCGATAAAGCGGCTGAAGGACTGGTGCAGACGCTGAGTTTTCTGCACATCAAACGACAGCGTTGCGTAACGTTCAGCCAGCGCCTCGCGTTCAGCGTGCAGCACTTCCAGCTGATTCTCACGCGCAGCACGCCCAAATAGCGGGACTTTCGGGAAGCGGGAATAGCGCCACTGGCGATCCCCCGCTTTGACTACTACCGCTTTTTCCAGCTCTTCAACGTTAAACACGCTGTCATCGAACGACTGCGGATCCCCTTCAATCAGATAGAGATCTTCCGGGCAGTCGTCGAGACCATCCAGCTGATCGCGGATCAGTGACAGGTCTGGCACCACAATCGCATGACGAGCAGGGCCATATAAAGCGGAGAAATACGGCGCATCGTCGATGGTGACGTCATCATAAATTTCGGACAACAGCACGCCGCCAAAGCGCTCGGCAAGGTTATTCAGGCGGGCATCTTCCGCCCCACCAGGCTGGCTGAGACGCTCAATCTGCTTCTCAATATCACGTTTGCGGGCAGCGATCTCATCACGCTCAACCGTGGTTTCACGCTCCAGCTCCAGCAGCTGCTGCATATACTCCGTGACCTGCTGGCTGTTTTCCAGCGGCTGCCCGGTCTGCTCACTTAACTGCGCGAGGATCTCCTGCGCGGCCAGCCACTGCGGGGCCTGTTTGGTCAGGCGCGCAATACGTTCACGCAGCTGTTCCAGCTCCTGACGAAGCGTCATGCGGCGTTCGCCAGCATCCGACACGCTTTCATTCAGCAGCTCAATCTGTGCTTCCAGCTCCGCCTGCAACGCTTCCAGTTCACCGGCATCCACCTGCTGTCCGTAACGCTTACAGAACTCGTTCAGCAGGCGCTCGGCATCCTGTTGCTCACGCACACGCTGTGCCAGTTCGCTGAGGCGACTACGCAGTGGCTGGAGCTGCTCGGCGTGATAGCGCTGGTTGCTGGCATCGCGTAACAGATCGCGCCCTACCTGCCAGGCTTCGCTGCGGCTGACCGGGCCGGCAATTTTATTCACCAGCTCAAATGCCTGCTCAAACTGGCTGTGCGCGGCCTGAGCCACGCTCATTTTCTGCTCCAGCATCAGCAGCCGCTCGGTGGCTTCCTGCTCTTTTGCCTGGAACGTCTCCTGCCATTCATCGGCGTTATCGATGCTGAGGTCGCGCAGCTGACAGATTTCCTGGGCACGCTGCAACGCCTGCAATGCCTGCTGATACTGAATAGCACGCGTTTGCTGCACGTCCAGCGCCTGCTGATAATCCGCCAGCTGACTTTTCAGTTCATCAACTTCCAGTTCAGCATTTTCGCTGCGGGCTTCGTTCTCTTCATGCAGTTCACGCGCTTCTGCAACAACCTCATTCTGTTCTTCCAGACGGAAGGTCAGCTCTTCGAGATCGGCATCATAGCGGTCAATTTTTTCCTGCTGGCGAAGCGCAGTCTGAACCAGATTAAGATGGTCGCTGGCTCCCTGATAATCCGTTTCCAGATCGCTCTCAGCGGCATTGTGTTCACCCAGCTCACGCGCCATCTCAATGTGGCGATACTGCTCCGCAGAGAGCTGCTTACGGCTGGTCAACAGTTCATTACGCAGCTGTAACGCACCATCAAGGTGGATTCGGCGTTCGTTGGCGTGACGCATATAGTCTGCTGACACGTAGCTGGTGGCTTCTGAGATCAGATGCTTAAACAGATCGCGATCGGACTGGGTGACGCGGATAGCCTCCAGCGTCATGCGGTTCTCACGCAGCGCCGCTTCCATATCCTGGAATGCTTTACGCACCCCGCTGTTTTCCGGCAGCAGGTAATCTCGCAGTGAGCGCGTAATCGCGCTGGAGATACCGCCGTACAGCGAGGCTTCAATCAGACGGTAATACTTGCTTCGGTCAGCGGCAGAACGCAGACGGCGCGCCACAATACCAAGGTCAAACATCACCGAATGGTAATCCGTTATGGAGTTGTACTGTTTAAACTGTACGCTCTCCATCGCTTCAAAATGGTCTTTCAGTTCGCTGAGAGGTACGACACGCGCCTGGCGGGCGTTCAGTGTCTCAGTGAGAATTTCGGTAGGGTTAATCGAGGTCGGCAGGCCGTGAATACTGAACGGTTTGATATCGACTTTACGATCGCGACCGGCAACCTGTTGCAGACGAACGCCAACCAGCACGCGCTGATGCAGTGAGTTGACCACATCAAGCACCGCGTAGCAGACACCCGGGCGCAGTTTACCGTGCAGGCCTTTATCGCGCGATCCTGAGGTGGCACCCGCTTCGGTGGTGTTACGGAAATGCAGCAGCGTAAGATCGGGGATCAGCGCCGTAACAAAGGCGGCCATGGTGGTGGATTTACCGGCACCGTTACCACCTGACAGCGTGGTGACCAGCTCGTCGAGGTCAAAAGTACGGGCAAAAAAACCGTTCCAGTTAATCAGCGTCAGTGAGCGAAACTTTCCACGTTCAATCATTTATTCTTCCTCCCCACTGTCCGGAGCGCGGCTTTCAGCGTTGCTCTCATCCTCTTCGCTTTCGTCATTCAGCGCCAGTCCACCGTCAAGCTGCATCGCCTCACCGTCGCGGATCATGCGCAGCTGTGCTTCACGGGCATCGTCGCCGCTGCGCACATCAGCCCCAAAGCGGAAAACAGATTCAGTGATACGGAATTTGCTGCTGTCATTGCCCATAAACCACACCATACCCAGGCGACGCAGACGGTTTAATGACGCGCGCATCTTCTCCTGAAGTTTCTGGCGATCGAGGTCTGATCCGGTAGAACGCTGGTTAACCAGCTTCAGCAGCTTGCTCTCATCGGCCAGCGACATCAGTTCGTCGTGCAGCTCCTGCTGAGTAAAAATGCCTTCATTGGCCAGACGCTCCGGGCTGAGGTAGAGATAACAGAGAATTTTACCCACCATCATGTCCAGTTCTGACAGCACTGAACGCGGGATCAGCGTCGTGGAGCGCGGCCGCAGATAGAAAAACCCTTCCGGCGCGCGAATCAGCTCCACGTTATAACGGGCGTAGAACTCTTCCAGAAACTCCTGGTAATCCATCAGAAAAGCATGCTGGTCTAACTCGTCGATACCAATATGACGCCCTGCACGTAACTGGCTGTCCAGCGCCGGGAAAATCGGGTTAGCCAGTGCCTGCGCCAGCTTAACCGGCATCACTTGTTCAATATTTGTCGATGACATGTGCCTGCACCTTGGCTCCGTAATCATTAATAGCCTGCCATTTTGCAGCCAGGCCTGAGAAATCTGCTTCGGCCACGCCTAAGCGCACGGCCTGATCGACGACAATACGCGCCACGTCAAAGTGACGCACACGCGGATATTGTGTCAGGTAATCACGTATCACCTCACCGAGATCCAGCGGCTTCTGCTCTGTTTTGTAGCTGGCCAGCGCTTCTTCAATCATGGCCGCCAGCTGTTCACGAATGGCGTTAAACTCTTCGTACTCCAGCTCAGAAGGCAGTTCACCCGTCACTTCGTCACTGCGCAGCGTCAGCTCTTCATCGCGCATATCATACAAACGATCGGCATTCGCGTAGGTCAGCGCCCACGGCTGATCGAAATAGTTTTGTACTGACTGGCGCAGACGTTGGGCAAAGACACGGTTTTTATCCATATCAATCGCGGTACGAATGAATTTATGCACATGCCGGTCGTAGCCGATCCACAGATCTATCGCCTGCTGGCCCCAGCTGATAATGCGGTCGAGTTTATTTTGCAGGTCATATACCAGCTTATCGACAAAGCCCAGATCGGGGCTGTTCATCGTCGCATCCTGGATACGCAGCAGATTGGCCTGAAGCTTATCACCTGCGGCTTCCAGCGTATCCTGAAGCTCACGCAGCGTGCCGGAGGTTTCGTTTAGCAGCAGTTCACAGCTGGAGATCGCCGCACGCCAGTCTTTATTGAGCAGCTGGGCGATGTCATCTTTTACCGCCTGCTGCTGCTCATCCATGATGCGCTGGGTGATATCAATACTGTCGAAGATCTCGGCCACCGAATATTTCAACGGTGCAAACACGTTGCGGTGCCAGTGGAACTCATCGCCATCTTCATCGGCAGCATCGGCGGCGCGTTTCAACTCGCCGGCCACGATTGACAGCTGCAATGAGAGGCGCAGCGTGGAGAACTCACGCTGGCGAATATAGTAGTCAGTAATCCCGATGCCGAGGGGAGTCAGACGATAGATGGCATTGCCTTCGGTATGTTCGCTGGTAAAACGGTTGAGCAGTCGCTGGCGCACCATATCGTTAATGGCATTATTCGCGCGCACCACAACAGTTTCGCTGGTCTGCTCGAAGCCTTCACTGACGTGGCGGAAAGCATCGAGCAGTTCGCCCTCGCTCATTTCACCATCCATGCGCTCCCCGTTAAGGGTGGCAATTGCCAGCAAAAAAGCCAGACGTTCGGTTGGCAACGAGACGGAAAAATCATTTTTTCGCGCCCAGGCCACCAGCTCCGGTACAGTCTGGGAAAATTCACTCATAGTTCGTCTGCCTTATGGGTTTCCGCGCTGTGACGTGGATGTAACGCCCTAAACTTAAAAACGGCTCCTGGCGGCAGTATTGCTTTTCCAGGGCCAGAACCTCATCGAACCGATCGCTCTGCTTGGTTTTATCACGCAAATAGTCGTGAAAAACCCGGATGCCGGTTTTGCTCTCGATAGTAAATCCACACTCTTGCAGCCAGCCATACACCTGTTCGGGATCTCGCGGGTAGTCCGGAGACAGCGTTTTCTTTTTGCGCTTGGCCAGCCCCGCCTGCAAATAACCAAAATTACCCAACACCATCGTCTGCATCAGAAGACCATTCAGGTTGTAGAACATCAGCGACAGAACCCCACCCGGCTTGAGCGCATCGTACAGCGCGGCCAGCGCCTGTTGCGGTTCCGCTACCCATTCCAGCACAGCGTGAAACAATACCAGATCAACCGGTTTATCCAAATGTTGGCCCACCTGCTGCGCGCTAATTTGTGCGAATTGCATGTTGCCGCTCACACCTTTTTCATCTGCCAGGCGACGGGCGCGGGTCAGCATCTCTTCTGAGACGTCGCAAAGCAGCACCTGATGCCCGCGCTCTGCAATGCCACAACCGGTCTGGCCTTCTCCACCGCCGGCATCCAGCACCGACAGCGGCCCTTCAGGGAACGTCGTTAGCAGCGCGTCAAGATCCTGCCAGAGGATAGCCTGGCGAATGCGGCCTTTGGTGGTACCGTAAATGTTCTGCGAGAATTTTTCTGCGATATCATCAAAGTTGCGATCCTGCATACTACGGCTCCGGCGATCGGGGATGTTTTAGCGGGGTTACTCCCCGCTTGCCAACAACAGTCAGGCTCCTGACGCCTCTTCATGTCACGCATTAATGGTGAATAAAGCTGGCGGATGTGGCTGCGGCTTGAAAGTTGCGGGGTATTTTGGCATACACTGGGAAATAATGAACCTTTCCATCACCGCTTCGCGGTTGGGTGGCGTTTTTTCGGACAAAAGGAACCTTTTTTGATGTTTTTTGCACTGAAAAAAATCATCGGCGGCCTGCTGCTTCCCCTGCCACTGCTGCTGTTGATGATGGCAGCAGGAATTATCCTGCTCTGGTTCAGCCGCTGGCAGAAAAGCGGTAAAACGCTCATCTCTGTTGCCTGGCTCATTCTGCTGCTGTTCAGCCTGCAACCCGTAGCTGACCGCATGCTTGCTCCGATTGAAAATCATTATCCTACCTGGAAAAACCAGCAACCGGTGGAGTATGTGGTGGTGCTTGGCGGTGGTTACACCTGGAATCCTCAATGGGCACCCAGCTCAAATATGCTGAACAATAGCCTGCCTCGTCTCACCGAGGGCATTCGGATTTTACGGGAAAACCCTGGTGCGAAGCTAATCGTCACCGGAGGGCATGCACAGGGCAATCCCATGAGCTCTGCCGCAGTAGCCTCACACGTGGCACAATCGCTGGGGGTGGCACAGAGCGACATTATTACCCTGGATAAACCCGCCGATACCGAACATGAGGCACAGGAGGTGTCGTACATCGTCGGACAGCGCCCCTTCGCCCTGGTGACATCTGCCAACCACCTGCCGCGCGCGATGATCTTCTTCCAGCATCAGGGGCTGAAGCCGTTGCCTGCTCCTGCCAATCAGCTGGCTATCGATTCCCCGCTCAATTTCTGGGAGCGCGCGCTGCCGTCATCACTGTGGCTGGGCCACAGTGAACGAGCGATTTACGAGAGCCTGGGTCGTTTATGGCAATGGCTGCAACCACCGGCTGCCGCAGCCTCAGTTGAGCCAGGGAAAGAGTGACTGACCAGCAGCAGTAAACCGTTTACGGTCAAATTGCGCGGTATGAATAAGCCGCGCAACTTCCTCCCAAAGAATATAGAACCAGCGGCGTGCCACAAACCCTTCTGCCACGGGTGCGCGCCGCAGGTACTGTGTAACGATATCATCGCCAATTCCTGAGGCGCATAGCGGGTGCAGATCGAACTCACGCGGTGCCCAAAGAACCGTACCAGGATTGACCATCGCCAGAAGCTGGTCGGCCCATGCCTCTTTTATGATACTACTGAGCGCCAGGTTTCCGTGTACCAGAACACAGGGATCGTCAAAATCCCTGAATAGTGCTGGCATGCTTTGCCGGCTTCGGTAAAGCAGCTGCCGGTCATCCATCGTAAGTAGCGAGGGGCGCAGATAATTTAGCGTGGCCCATAAGACTTCCACACGCTGTGCATACCAGGCTGGCCAGCGATTTTGTTGGGTACTGTCGACCGTTCCCACCAGGCCGTGACTGTCAATACGGTGCCAGCTGAGTATACCCTCGACAATCTGCTCGCATAGCTGGTTCCAGCGCTCCGGCGTTCGCGTTGGCGCTTCAATGGAAACACCACCGATACGTTCAATTAATAAAACTTCGTGGAGCGGGGGCTGCTGGCTGATTACCAAACCATATACGGCGGGAATGCGCACTTTTCCTTCACGCATCAGCATCGACAGCTTTTGCGCTTCCTGGGCGGCGACACCCTTCATGCTGAAATATTTCGCCACTAACGGCAGTGAATAACCACTGTTATCGTAGAGCGTATAGAGGCTGGCATAGGGCTGCTGGCTGATACATTCCACCCGACTAACGGGTTCACCCAGCACCAGTGCCAGTTCAGATCGCAGTTGTTCCATCTGCCCTCCTTATCAGGCAAGAGGTCTTATGATGGTACCGTTTGTAGAGGTTTGCGCCGTACTGGATCAAACTCGCAGTATAAATTACGGGGCCAGCGATGCGGCCCCGAAGCGGTTTTACTGCATCGCAGCGCGAACGCGCAGTAAATCTTCTGGCGTATCAACACCCACGCTGGGAATGGCTTTAGCCACATCTACGTGAATCTTTTCGCCGTACCAAAGTACACGCAGCTGTTCCAGCAGTTCAATCTGTTCCAGCGGACTGGCTTCCCAGCGAACATAGCGGCGGATAAATCCAGCCCGATAAGCGTAAATGCCAATATGACGCAGGAAGTGATCGCCGATTGCATCACGGGAAATCGCAAAGCGCTCACGATCCCATGGAATGGTTGCGCGTGAGAAATAGAGCGCATAGCCATTGGCATCACGTACCACTTTAACCGCATTCGGATTGAAGGCTTCCTCAGCGGATTCAACCGGTACTGCCAGCGTCGCCATACCGGCACTGCTGTTGGCAAGATTTTCAGCAACCTGGCGAATGATCACCGGAGGAATCATCGGCTCATCGCCCTGAACATTAACAATCACCGTATCATCCGGAAATTGATAATGGTCGATCACTTCAGCCAGGCGCTCAGTGCCAGACTGATGATCAGGACGGGTCATACAGACCTCGCCACCAGCCGCTTCAACCGCACGCGCCACTTCCTGATTATCCGTGGCAACAATCACGCGATCGGCACCAGATTCCAGCGCACGTTCCATTACGTGCACCACCATCGGTTTACCGTGAATATCGACCAGTGGTTTGCCCGGCAGGCGAGTGGATGCAAAGCGGGCAGGAATAATGGCAACAAAACTCATGGGTGGCTCTCTTCAAGCGTCAGCGCACGTGCTTCAACTTCCAGCAACACGGGAATACCTTCACGCACCGGATAGGCCAGCCCATCAGGTTTGCAGATCAGTTCCTGCTGGTCTTTGTTGTAATACAGCTTGCCATGACATACCGGACAAGCCACGATTTCGAGTAGACGGTGATCCATAAATCCTCCGTAATGGACCCAATTGCAGTAGGGAAAGAATATCACAACTGCTGCCAAGGTCGTTACCCTGCACAAGGGTAAAACATCAGCTGATAGCTATATTTCCCAGCGTAAGGGCCAGGTTCCCTCCATTGCTGGCGGTAGCCTGTTGACCTCGACAGTTTCAGCTCCCTGCCAGCGGGCAAATCGCGTCAAAGCCCGTTGGACATCGTCCAGAAACTGCTGGCTGACACGCGTTTTTGGTTCCAGCCAGAGCTGCCGGATTTCCAGCACTTTGGCCTTACGCAACATACGTGCATCCAGTCGCCCTTTTAACGCACCGCGATGCAAAATCGGTAACACAAAGTAGCCATAGCGTCGTTTGGCTTCCGGGGTGTAGCACTCCAGCCGATAGTCAAAATCAAACAGTTCCAGCGCCCGTTTACGATCCCACACCAGCGGGTCAAATGGCGACAAAATTGCCGTATGCGTGGCAGCCTGCGGTGCTGCAAGCTGCGCAAATAAAGTATGGTGGAGATACAGGGTTCCAAGGCTTTCTACCTGCACTTCGCGAATCAGCCCCTGTTCCAGCCAGCCTGCAATAGCCTGAGTGACGGGTGCACGCTTCAGACGGTAATAATCCGCCAGCCAGCCAGAGCGAAAAATCCCCAGACTCCTTGCGCTGTTATCCAGCATACGCTGTACCGCATCCGTTTCGTTCAATGCGTGCTGTGCATCATCCCAGTCGGGCATTATTCGCTGACGCAGGTCATAAACACGCTGAAAGTTACGGCGTTCGCTGACCATCAACTCACCGGCGGTAAACAGATTTTCCAGATGACGCTTATGGGGCTTCCATGCCCACCAGCCGGGTTTCTGCCCCTCCGGCGCTGCAAAGTCTGCCGAACGAACCGCACCATTTTCACGAATGTGTTGCAGCAGGTTGGCGATATCCAGCTGGTGCTGATCCATCCATGCCTGGTTGTATTTCCAACCAGATGCTGACGGATTTAGCATCCGGTGGCGCAGCAGCGGGTAATCTTCTGTCGGAATAAAACAGGCTTCATGTGCCCAGTATTCAAATACTTTTTTCTGGGCCAAAGCCTGCTCAAGCCAGCTGACTGGATAATCGCCAAGGCGGCTGAAGAGCACCAGATAAGGACTGCGCGCTACCACGTGGATAGTGTCGATTTGCAAAAGCGACATCCGGCGTATCGTCGCCAGCAGATCGTCAAATCGCGCTGTATGTGAAGGGGGGCGCAGCAAGCCCTGAGCTGCCAGATGCAGCTGGCGCGCCTGAACCAGAGAGAGTGTTACCGCAGTCATGATGCCATCCGTCAAGATCAGATGGCTTCAGTGTAGCGCTTAGTGGAGTATTAAGAGCGAAATTAGCGAGGAATTAATGCACTGATTTTATTCAGCAATGACTCGGATTTATCCTGCGGCAATACCGCATCAACCGGTAAATACCACCAGTTATCAGCAGCAAATGCTCGCGCTTTGACCGCATCTTTCTCCGTCATCAGCAGCGTCTGACCTGGCGAGGTCAGGGCATTGAGAGCCTCAGCGCTGTAGTTCTGATGGTCTGCAAAAGCCACTTCTTTTTGCATCAGCACACCCTGTTGACGCAGCGTGTTGAAAAAACGCGGTGGGTGACCGATACCGGCCATCGCCACCACATTTTGCAATTCTCCGGCAGAACGACGCTCACCTGAAAGCAGATTAACCGCCTGGCCCGGTACTAACTGCATTGGCAGTTCATTTGCCTGCGCACGACCGCCGTTAGTGATCACAGCGGTAACGCTTTTAAGGCGCGCAGCGCGTTCACGCATTGGCCCCGCCGGTAACCACCAGCCGTTACCGAAACGGCGCTCACCATCAACCACTACAATTTCAATATCACGCGCTAACGCATAATGCTGTAAACCATCGTCAGTAATGATGATATCAACACTGCCGCCGTTCACTAAAGCTTCAACCGCCAGGCGGCGCTCTGGAGCCACTGCTACGGCCGCCCCGGTACGCTGAAAAATCAACACCGGTTCGTCGCCTGCTTCACGGGTGGTGGTATCAGTTCCCAGCACCAGCGGATAGTGCTCTGCTTTACCACCATACCCGCGCGAGACTACACCAACACGCAGCCCACGCTGTTGCAGCGCCTGTACCAGCCAAATCACCACCGGCGTCTTGCCGTTACCGCCTGCGGTGAGATTACCCACTATCACTACCGGAACGGGGGCGCGCCACGCTTTACGCCAGCCCCAGCGATAGCTGAGACGCAGCAAGTTGCTAATCAGCCCATATAGCAGGCTGAAAGGCAATAACAGCAGATAAAGCGCAGAGCGGCCGCTCCAGATGCGTTCAATCATTTGCCAAATTGCATCTTATGCAGCTGCGCATAGACGCCACGCTCTGCCAGTAGCATTTCATGGCTGCCGCGCTCAACGATCTGACCATCTTCCACGACAACAATTTCATCAGCCTTCTCAATAGTGGAAAGACGGTGTGCAATCACCAGCGAAGTACGGTTCTTTTGCAACTCGTCCAGTGCTGACTGAATGGCGCGTTCAGACTCGGTATCAAGTGCGGAAGTTGCTTCATCAAGGATCAGGATTGGACTGTCGCGCAGCAAGGCACGTGCGATGGCTATACGCTGGCGCTGGCCCCCTGAGAGCAGCACGCCATTCTCACCGATCATCGTATCCAGGCCATTTTCCATCTTGCTGATAAAGTCCATGGCATGAGCCATTTTAGCCGCCTTCTCAATGTCTTCACGGCTATATTGATCCTGGCGAGCGTAAGCAATATTGTTGGCGATGGTGTCGTTAAACAAATGCACATTCTGTGATACCAACGCTACCTGATTACGCAGCGATGCCAGCGTGTATTCACGCAGGTCATGCCCATCCATCAGGATAGATCCCTGCTGAACGTCGTAAAAACGCGTCAGCAAACTTGCCAGCGTTGACTTACCTGAGCCTGAACGCCCGACCAGCGCCACAGTTTTACCCGCAGGAATAGCGAGGTTGATATTGCGCAGTGCTGGTATATCACGGCCAGGATAAGTAAATGTGACATCACGAAACTCGATATCTCCCTTCGCGCGCTCAACGGTGCGCTTACCGTTATCCACTTCCTGTTCGCTATCGAGAATGGAGAACAGCGTCTGACAGGCCGCCATACCGCGCTGGAACTGAGCATTGACGTTAGTCAGGGATTTGAGCGGGCGCATCAGGGCAATCATTGAAGAGAACACTACGGTGATTGTACCCGCCGTCAGGGTTTCCATCACACTCGGGAAGCTGGCCGCATACAGTACAAAGGCCAGTGCCAGAGAGGCGATAAGCTGAATAATCGGGTCAGAAATTGACGAAGCGGAAACCAGCTTCATTCCCTGCTGGCGCATACGGTTACTGACACGGTTAAAACGCTCGCTTTCGATCTCCTGACCACCAAAGATCAGCACTTCTTTATGACCTTTCAGCATTTGCTCGGCGCTGGTTGTCACCTGCCCCATGGTGTTCTGCATATTTTTGCTGATATTACGGAAACGTTTGGAAACCGTGCGAATAGCGAATGAGACGATAGGCGCCAGAACAATCAGAATCACCGACAGCTGCCAGCTGTAGTAAAACATCATGATAAACAGGCCAATAATAGAGGCCCCTTCGCGCACCACGGTTACCAGCGCGCTGGAAGAGGACGAAGCCACCTGTTCAGAATCATAGGTAATGCGCGACAGCAGCGTACCGGTAGACTGCTGGTCGAAGAAGGCGACGGGCATCCCCATCATATGGGTGAACAAGCGGCGACGCATTCCCATCACCACATTGCCCGAAACCCAGGAAATACAGTAGCTGGAGGCGTAGCTGGTAACACCACGGACTAACATCAGGCCGATTACGGCAAGCGGCATCCACAGCAATACGGAACTGTCCGCCTTACCAAACCCATCATCAAGTAAAGGCTTCAGCAGTGACAGCATCAGTGTATCGCCAGCCGCATTGATAATGAGTGCGACTGCGGCCACAATCAATCCCGTCTTGTATGGCACTATCATTGGCCAGAGTCGACGGAATGTCTGCCAGGTGGAGAGATCTTTATCCAGATGCATTATTTAACCAGCTTTGAATGAAATAGCCGCTTATTCTACCTGGAATCCCTGACTACGCCAAACCACTGATGGTACCAACGGTTCATTATTTGTTCTCTTAACCCCATAAGTTGCCAGTTATCAATAAAAAATCGTGCGCTGATCTGCCCGGAGAGCGCCGTATCACGCCATTCAATATGATTTTTCGCGTAACGCTGAATAATCTGCGCGGCAGGTAAACGCCAGGGGCTGTAGCGAGCGGCAGAGGCCATCGCTGTTTTCGCGGCCACCGCTCGCAGGAAAGGCGGGGACGATGAGGTCTTACTGCCGTGATGTGGCACCTGAAGCAGATCTGCCGCGAGACTGGTGCGCTGTTCAGTCACCAGCTGTAATTCTCCCGCAGTTTCCAAATCCCCCGTCAGCAGCACACGCCATTTCCCATCCGTGACCAGCACAACGCATGACTGATTATTCCCTTCCCTTTTCTCATCTTCGGGGGGCCACAGCGCATGAAATTGTAAACCCTGCCAGCGCCATTGAACGCCTTTACGACAGGGCAAATGCTCCTTGCGATCCAGCGCACTGTGTACCACTGCCGACGGAAATGCCGCCTGCACACTCTCCAGACCACCAATATGGTCAAGGTGAGCATGGCTGATAATAATATTGCTTACCTGTAACCCTTGCCATGCCAGCCAGGGAAGAATATGCGTACGCGCAGCATCGCCACCCGGCCAGCGATGCCCGGTGTCATAGAGCGTGGCCTCACCCTGGCGTGAAATGACCACCGCCAGTCCGTGCCCGACATCCAGCATATCGACGCGCCATTCAGGCTGTTGTCCCGCATTGCGCCAGCTGCATAACAGTAAAGTAACGCTTAGTAAGCTCACCGGTGAGGTACGCCACCAGCCAAAACGCAGGCTGAGTAAAAACAGCCAGCACAGCAGGCTGGCAGCGGCCAGCGTTTGATTTAGCGGTACCCAGCCGCGTGGTAAATGTTGCAGCGGAATAAAGACCAGCGCTAGGGAATGATCAACCCATTCCCATAATATCTGATTGACCCAGGGAATCATGTTGCAAGCCGTGGCGAGCAAAATAAGTGGGACTGTCAGGAGTGATATTAGCGGTACTGCCCATAAATTTGCGGCCAGTGAGCTCAGGCCAAAACCATGAAACAGCAGCGCCTGCACAGGCATCAGTAACACCATCATGCCAAGCTGGAGGTGAAGCAGCCGGAGTAAAAACCAGCGTTTCTGACGTGTAAAACGCAGCGGAAGAGGAAAGAAGTGATACCACATCAGCAAACCCGCTACTGCCAGCGCTGACAGCCACAGGCTATCCGAAAGCACACTGAGCGGATCAAAAAACAGGATAAGTGCAATGCACATGCTCCATACCTGCCAGCCATGACAGTTGATACCTTGCAGGCGGAACAAATTCCAGAGCATTAAAGCCAGCACTGCCCGTATTGCAGGAGGATTGCCGCCAGACAGCCAGCCGTAAACCAGCGCAATCAGCAGGCCGCAAAACAGAGGGAAACGATAGCCGATGGCCCATGCCGGGAAAAAAAACTGAATACCACGGGCCAGTACCCAGCCAAAGCTGGCAGCAAGGGCGATATGCATCCCTGAAATGGCCATCAGATGTGCGGTGCCTGTTTCCCGTAACAGCTGATTAGTTTCATGGCTCACTTCAGCTCTTTCACCAAAAGCAAGTGCGGAAATTAACGCCTGCCAGGGCAGATGCGCGTAGTTTTTTTGCGCTGAACTAATCACCCTGCTGCGCCAGTTACATTGCTCATCAATGGCCTCAGCTGACAGCACCTTACCCATTAGCGGAGTATGGTTAGCAAGGGCGTAACGCTGACGATCAAATCCTCCCTCATTAAGCTGGGCATGCACCGGGCGCAGCGCAAGCCGCATATTCCAGCGCTGGCCGGGACAATAAGCGATATTCTGTTGCCGGATTCTCAGGGTGGCATATACGGGAGGGAATATTATCTGCCCCTGGTAGCGCACTAGTCGGGCTTTGATCCGTTCTCCGTCTGGCAGCACGCTTTTTACAAGGACTTCGCTCTGTACAGGGCCCTGGGTCAGCTGTTCCGTCTGTTTCAGTATGGATTGCGCTGCACTCACCGCTCCGATAAAAATGAGCACTGTTAGTGCCAGTTCTTTAGACAGCGGGACGCGGAAGTATGCCATACCTGACGCCAACAGAAGTACAGGCAGGAGGACAAGTGTCTCTGGCAGCTGGGGCAAAAAATTTAATGGTAAGGTAGCGGCGATTACGCTCCATGCCACTCGGTTGACGGTTAACGACATTTCTCCTCCCTCGGTCAAGTCATGCCAGTCTGTAGCAAGCAGGTTCAGGGATCACGCCAGTCAGGGAGGTTTCAGCAGACGGCTCGCAAACTATCGACGCCATTGCAGTGGCATAAAATAAATTTGCGCAACATCTCGCATGGCAGCAGTTTTCTACAGCCAAAAAAAAACGACACCGGAGTGTCGTTTTATCGATTCATCGCAATACCCTGAGGTATTAGCCGCCGTATATATTAGCGCGATCGCGCAGCTCTTTACCTGGCTTGAAGTGTGGAACGTATTTACCTTCCAACTCCACTTTATCGCCCGTTTTCGGGTTACGGCCAGTACGAGGTGCACGATAGTGTAAAGAGAAGCTGCCAAATCCCCGGATTTCAATGCGTTCTCCATCTGACAACGTTGTTGCCATATGTTCAAGCATCTCTTTTACCGCATCCTCAACGACTTTCGCCGGAATATGAGAGTGCTGGCTGGCAAGTCTTTCAATAAGTTCTGACTTGGTCATATAACCTCCGGTTAATCCTTACTAGGGAAAGTTCTGACACTAACGACGGCACAGGGCAGCTCACGCTGCCCTGAAAGCGATTACTCGCCTTTAGCTGCTTTGAAAGCTTCAGCCATTGCGTTAGAGAAGTTGCCTTCTTCCTGTTTGGTGTTAACAGTGTTGATAGCTTCTTTCTCGTCAGCCTGGTCTTTTGCACGAACAGACAGGCTAACAACGCGGTTCTTACGGTCTACACCGGTGAACTTAGCTTCTACATCGTCGCCAACGTTCAGAACCAGAGTTGCGTCTTCTACGCGATCCAGCGATGCTTCAGAAGCACGCAGGTAGCCTTCAACGCCGTCTGCTAATTCAACTGTAGCACCTTTAGCGTCAACTGCAGTCACTTTACCGTTAACAATTGCACCTTTCTTGTTCAGAGAGATGTAGTTGTTGAACGGATCTTCTGCCAGCTGCTTAACGCCCAGGGAGATACGCTCGCGCTCTGCGTCAACTTGCAGAACCACAGCAGCGATTTCGTCGCCTTTCTTGTATTCACGTACTGCTTCTTCTCCGGTAGCGTTCCAGGAGATGTCAGACAGGTGAACCAGGCCATCGATGCCGCCGTCCAGGCCGATGAAGATACCGAAGTCAGTGATTGACTTGATTTTACCTTCAACACGGTCGCCCTTGTTGTGGGTTTCTGCAAACTGCTGCCATGGGTTAGATTTGCACTGCTTCAGACCCAGGGAGATACGACGACGTTCTTCGTCGATGTCCAGAACCATAACTTCAACAACATCACCAACGTTAACAACTTTAGATGGGTGAATGTTTTTGTTGGTCCAGTCCATTTCAGAAACGTGTACCAGGCCTTCAACGCCTTCTTCGATTTCAACGAAGCAGCCGTAGTCGGTCAGGTTGGTTACACGACCAGTCAGCTTGGTGCCTTCTGGGTAACGTTTCGCGATAGCAACCCATGGATCTTCGCCCAGCTGCTTCAGACCCAGAGAAACACGGGTACGCTCGCGGTCGAATTTCAGTACTTTTACAGTAATTTCGTCGCCAACATTGACGATTTCGCTTGGGTGCTTAACGCGTTTCCAAGCCATGTCAGTGATGTGCAGCAGGCCGTCAACGCCGCCCAGATCAACGAATGCACCGTAGTCAGTGAGGTTCTTAACGATACCTTTAACTTCCATGCCTTCCTGCAGGTTTTCCAGCAGCTGATCGCGCTCTGCGCTGTTTTCGGATTCGATTACCGCACGACGTGAAACAACAACGTTGTTACGTTTCTGATCCAGCTTGATGACTTTGAACTCAAGCTCTTTGCCTTCCAGGTGCAGCGTATCGCGCACCGGACGAACATCTACCAGTGAACCTGGCAGGAACGCACGAATGCCATTCAGCTCAACTGTGAAGCCACCTTTAACTTTGCCGTTGATAACACCGGTAACAGTTTCAGCATCTTCGTAAGCTTTTTCCAGTGTGATCCACGCTTCGTGACGTTTAGCTTTTTCACGAGACAGCAGAGTTTCACCGAAGCCGTCTTCCACTGCATCCAGCGCAACGTCAACTTCGTCGCCTACCTGGATTTCCAGTTCGCCGGCTGCGTTCTTGAACTGCTCTGCAGGGATCGCAGATTCAGATTTCAGACCCGCATCAACCAGGACTACGTCTTTGTCGATAGAGACAACAACGCCACGAACGATGGAACCCGGACGGGTTTCGATTGTTTTTAGGGATTCTTCAAATAGTTCAGCAAAAGATTCAGTCATATTGATAATCTTCAGGATTCTTCAATTTAACGTCCACCTGACATCCTGACGGGTGGGGTTGTTTCACATGCTCCATGACATCCTTATCACAGAGTTAGATAAATCTTTCTGCGAGCCGTAGCTTATGCAGAGGTGATAAAGCGTAGCTGAAATTTACGCCAATGCGAGTTTTTCACGCGCATATTTTAACGCAATTTCAATTACCTGCTCAATCGACATCGTAGTTGAATCAAGCACTAAGGCATCATCAGCTGGCACCAGAGGTGCGATAGAACGATTGCGGTCACGCTCATCACGCTCTTTTATCTCAGATAAAAGGCGCTCAAAGTTAACATTAAAGCCCTTTTCCTGCAACTGTAGCATACGGCGGTTTGCTCGCTCTTCCGAGCTGGCATCAAGGAAAATTTTTACGGGTGCATCAGGGAAAACTACCGTACCCATATCGCGGCCATCGGCAATCAGCCCTGGAAAATCCCTGAAGCCGCGCTGACGACGCAATAAAGCTTCACGAACGCGAGGAAATGCAGCCACTTTAGAGGCGGTGTTACTGACATCCTGAGTGCGAATGGCACCAGAAACATCTTCCCCTTCCAGAATCACTTCCATTTCGCCGTTGTTAGAAACAAAACGCACATCAAGGTGAGCAGCAATCGGCACTAAAGCCTCTTCAGACGCAATATCCACCTGATGGTGAAGAGCCGCAAGAGCCAGAACGCGATAAATTGCACCAGAATCCAACAGGTGCCACTGCAACGCCTCGGCCATCGCTTTACACAATGTACCTTTCCCTGCACCACTTGGGCCATCAATGGTGATCACTGGGGCTATTGCCATCATGTCGTTCTCCTGTCGGTGGAATGCCGGGGCATCAGGTGCCAGGGCAAATATCGACGCGCATTATACTCTTCATGCCTGAAGCTGCAACTGCGTTGGTTGCGCACCGTATTCTGCTGTAAACGGTACGCAACTGTACGAAGTTATCCGTCAGGCCAGCTTACTGATGCGGGCAAGCTGCTCGAAGTAGTCAGGGAAAGTTTTCGCCGTACATTTCGGATCAAGGATAGTCACTGGGGTTGAGGAGAGAGCCACCAGCGAGAAACACATCGCCATACGATGGTCGTTGTATGTACCAATTTCAGCAAACTGAATATTCGCTGGCGGAGTGATACGAATGAAGTCATGGCCCTCTTCCACTTCGGCACCCACTTTACGCAGTTCAATAGCCATAGCTGCAAGGCGGTCAGTTTCTTTTACACGCCAGTTATAGATATTGCGCAGCACGGTTGTGCCTTTAGCGAACAGAGCAGCGGTCGCAATTGTCATCGCGGCATCGGGAATATGATTCATATCCAGGTCGATGGCATTAAGCTCACCACGCGTACAGGCAATAAAATCATCGCCCCATTCTATACTGGCTCCCATTTTTTCCAGCACATCAGCAAAACGGATATCACCCTGCATGCTGTTGCGACCGATACCGGTCACTTTCACGGTTCCACCTTTGATGGCAGCCGCAGCCAGGAAATAAGATGCTGAAGAGGCATCTCCCTCAACCAGGTATTCCCCCGGTGTCTGATACTGTTGTTGACCACGGATACGGAATGCACGGTACTCTTCGTTCTCAACCTTAATGCCAAAAGTCGCCATCAGATTCAGCGTAATATCAATATAGGGTTTTGAAACCAGATCGCCTTTAATCACGATGCGTGTGTCATCGTCAGCCAGAGGAGCGGTCATCAACAGTGCAGTCAGAAACTGACTGGAAACACTGCCGTCTACGGCAACCTCACCACCACGGAAACCGCCTTTCAGGCGCAGGGGGGGATAATCTTCCTGCTCCAGATATTCAACGTCTGCTCCGCCCTGACGCAAAGCGTCAACCAGATGTCCGATTGGGCGCTCTTTCATACGCGGTTCACCGGTAAGCACAATGTCATTGCTACCCAGACACAACGCAGCAGCCAGCGGACGCATTGCTGTTCCGGCGTTGCCAAGGAACAGCTCAAGCGAACCTTCAGCCTGAAGCGCACCGCCCTGTCCTAAAACTTCACATACCGTGCGATCCGCAGACAGTGTGAAATGAACACCCAGAGCCTGCAATGCATTGAGCATATGGCGGACATCATCGCTATCGAGCAGATTAGTCAGGCGGGTGGTGCCTTTTGCCAGTGCGGCCAGCAGCAAAGCACGATTAGATACGCTCTTGGAACCAGGAAGGTTAACGGTGCCGTCGACCAGGGCGATAGGTTGTAACGTCAGGGAATCCTGCATGTGAAACGTATTCTCCAAAATAATTGCAATGAAACCCCGCTGGGCTGCGGGGTTTCAGGTTCAAAACTTATTGCAAATGCTGCCGTACCTTAGCCGTGACGACGTTCGAAGTCGACCATAAAGTCGGTTAGCGTCTTCACTCCCTGCAACGGCATCGCATTGTAAATCGAGGCGCGCATACCGCCGACAACACGATGGCCCTTAAGAGCATGTAAACCGGCAGCAAAGGACTCTTCAAGGAACAGCTTATCCAGTGCTGCATCAGCCAGCTGGAATGGTACGTTCATACGTGAACGGTTAGCCACTGCTACGTCATTGCGGTAGAAGCTGCTGTTATCAATGGTGCTATACAGTAGATCCGCTTTTTCCTGGTTACGTTTATCCAGTTCAGCCACACCACCCTGCTCTTTCAGCCACTTAAATACCAGCCCGGAGAGATACCAGGCAAAGGTTGGCGGCGTATTGAACATGGAATCATTTTCAGCAAGAACTTTATAATCAAGGATAGAAGGCAGTTCTTTACGCGCCTGGCCTAGCAGATCTTCACGAACTACCACCAGCGTTAAACCCGCAGGCCCGATGTTTTTCTGTGCACCGGCATAAATCACACCGTAACGATTTACATCAATAGGAGATGACAGGATCGTTGACGAGAAATCTGCCACTACCACTTTATCGCCAAAGTCCGGGGCTTCCGGAATAGCAATACCGTCAATCGTCTCATTCGGACAGTAATGAACATACGCAGCGTCATCAGAGAGCTTCCACTCACTCATCGGCTTAATGCCGCGCAAGCCATCTACCGTCGTTTTGGCATCGATAACGTTTGGAGTACAGTATTTTTGCGCTTCTTTAACCGCGCTGGCTGCCCAGTATCCACCATCGATATAGTCCGCTGTTGCATGGTTACCCAGCAGGTTCATCGGCACCGCCGCAAACTGAGCACGAGCACCGCCGTGGCAGAACAAAACTTTGTAGTTGGAGGGGATTTTCAGCAGATCACGAAAATCTTTTTCAGCCTCTTCAGCAACCTGGATAAATTCCTTACTACGGTGGCTGATCTCCATGACTGAAGTTCCTAAACCCTGCCAGTTGCAAAGTTCCTGTTCAGCGCGACGAAGCACTTCTACCGGCAACATAGCCGGGCCTGAGCTAAAATTGAAAACCTGACTCATTTCCCCTCACCACTTTTATATCAATCGGTTTTGATTACTTTATCGGTTTTATCATTGCCACCCCGTTGCTGCAATGATTTATCCGGTCACCCTGCAAGTTCATCGAGCTGTGTCGCAACAGCTTGTAGGGATAATGTAATGGCAGACGATATTTTGTGAGGCGTTTTCCCGTTTCAAAAACAGACCGGTTCAATTTTCACTGAAAAATGGGATTCTTGCCATCAATGAAATTACTGATGCCAGATAGCGAATCCGCCGGAAACCCCGTATCATTGCGCGCTTTCCGCACAATCAATAACAAGTGGGCTAAATGACTCAAACTTATATCCCAGGCAAAGATGCCGCGCTGGAAGTATCCATCGCACGCTTTCAGCAAAAGCTACAGGATCTTGGCTTCAATATTGAAGAAGCATCCTGGCTGAACCCGGTTCCAAATGTCTGGTCAGTTCATATTCGCGACCGCGACTGTCCGCTGTGCTTTACTAACGGTAAAGGCGCGAGCAAAAAAGCGGCCCTGGCCTCTGCGCTGGGTGAGTACTTTGAACGCCTGTCCACCAACTATTTCTTTGCCGACTTCTGGCTGGGCGAGAAGATCGCGAACGGCGATTTCGTTCACTATCCTAACGAAAAATGGTTCCCGCTGCCGGATGACGATCAGCTGCCAGAAGGTATCCTTGATGCCCGTCTGCGCAAGTTTTACGATCCCGAAGACGAAGTAAGCGCCAGCGATTTGGTTGATTTGCAATCGGGTAATGCTGCGCGCGGTATCTGCGGCCTGCCATTTACCCGCCAGTCAGATCAGCAAACGGTCTATATCCCGATGAACATCATCGGCAACCTGTATGTCTCAAACGGTATGTCCGCCGGTAACACTGCTAACGAAGCTCGCGTTCAGGGCCTGTCCGAGGTGTTTGAGCGTTATATCAAGAACCGAATCATCGCAGAATCTATCAGCCTGCCGACTATTCCGCAGGAAGTATTAAACCGCTACCCTGGCGTCGTTGAGGCCATTGCCTCGCTGGAAGCAGAAGGTTTCCCTATCTTCTCCTATGATGCCTCTCTGGGCGGCAAGTATCCGGTTATTTGTGTCGTGCTGTTTAATCCAGCCAACGGTACCTGCTTCGCTTCATTTGGTGCCCATCCTGACTTTGGTGTGGCTCTGGAGCGTACCGTCACTGAGTTGTTGCAGGGGCGCGGCCTGAAAGATCTTGATGTCTTCACACCGCCAACCTTCGATGATGAAGAAGTGGCCGAGCACGCTAACCTGGAAACTCACTTTATCGATTCCAGCGGCCTGATCTCATGGGATATGTTCAAGGATGATGCGGATTACCCGTTCGCAGACTGGAGCTTCAAAGGCACCACTGAAGAAGAGTTCGCCACTTTGATGGCTATCTTCAAGTCAGAAGATCAGGAAGTCTACATTGCTGACTATGAGCATCTTGATGTTTATGCCTGCCGTATTATCGTACCAGGCATGTCTGATATCTATCCGGCAGAAGATCTCCTGCTGGCGAATAACAGCATGGGTGCTTATCTGCGAGATACGCTTCTCAGCCTGCCAGAAAGCAGCTGGGAAAAATCAGACTATCTCTCCCTGCTGGAACAGCTGGATGAAGATGGACATGATGACTTTACCCGTGTGCGTGAACTGCTGGGGCTGGCAACAGGAAAAGATAATGGCTGGTACACACTGCGTATTGGCGAGCTGAAAGCGATGCTGGCACTTGCTGCTGGCGATCTGGAGCAGGCGCTAATCTGGACAGAGTGGACAATGGAATTCAACCAGTCCATCTTCAGTGCTGAACGCGCCAACTATTATCGTTGCCTGCAAACACTGCTGCTGTTGAGCCAGGAAGAAGGACGCGATCCGTTGCAGTACCACACGGCGTTTGTACGTATGTATGGTCAGGAAGCGATGGATAAAGCTTCTGCTGCAATCAGTGGTGAAGCACCGTTTTATGGTTTGCAGAGCGTCGACAGCGACCTGAAAGCATTCCCTGCACATCAGGCTTTACTGGCTGCTTACGAAAAACTTCAGGATGCAAAACGCTCAAACTGGAAATAATAAGTTTTTTAAGGCTGATTCAACCTTAAACGTTAAACGAATAAGCCTTTATTATTTTCTCATCCACTAGTAGAACGGTTAGTTAATAAAAGGTAACAGCACAGGCTGTTACCTTTTTTATTGTCACAATTACTCTATATTTGCTGTTGTTTCTTCACTCTCGTATCCCTGCAAAGCCTGTGAGATTCAAATATTTTTTTAATTATTAAAAAAGTTTTATAGCATATAAAACAACAAGATAACTAGTTAAACCATACATAAAACAGGGCCTTAGCGCTCTGATTGCTGACGCTATATGATCCACATCAAATTCTCACCTATACTCCTTTGTTAAACTTCCTTCGCTGACTACTTTTGGGAGAACGTTAGTGAAAGCTGGCAACCCCTTTGATCTACTGTTACCGTCCGAAATGGCAAAAGTTGCCGAAGACGCTGGCGTCTATAAAGCAACGAAACAACCCTTCACTACTTTTTTTCTGGCAATCACCGCTGGGGTTTTTATCTCCATCGCCTTTGCTTTTTATATCACCGCAACGACTGGTACGGCAGCTGTCCCCTGGGGCCTGGCTAAACTGGTTGGTGGTATCTGCTTTTCACTGGGTCTGATGTTAGTTGTTGTGTGCGGTGCTGACCTGTTTACTTCTACCGTTCTTACGGTGGTTGCTAAAGCAAGCGGTCGCATCACATGGGCGCAGCTCGCCCGCAACTGGATTATCGTCTATGTGGGCAACTTTATCGGCGCCATCTTCTTTGTCGCTCTGATATGGTTTGCCGGCCAATATATGGCCGCCAACGGTGCCTGGGGACTGAATGTCCTGCAAACCGCTGACCACAAGATGCACCATACTTTCATCGAAGCAGTTTGCCTTGGCATTCTGGCAAATCTGATGGTCTGTATGGCGGTATGGATGAGTTACTCCGGCCGTAGTCTTCTGGACAAAATGTTTGCCATGGTGTTGCCCGTTGCGATGTTTGTTGCCAGCGGCTTTGAGCACAGCATCGCCAACATGTTCCTTATTCCCATGGGTATTATCATTAAAGAGTTTGCTACCCCTGAGTTCTGGCAAGTTACCGGGGCTAGTGCAGAACAGTTTTCACATCTGACCGTAGGCCATTTTATTACTGATAACCTGATCCCGGTGACAATCGGCAATATTATCGGTGGTGGTTTAATGGTTGGTTTAACCTACTGGGTGATTTATCTACGTGATGGCGACCATCACAACTAACCCATAGACAGATTATTGCAACCGTCGGTGTGATTTCACCCGGCGGGAACGTACAACGAACTTCACGTTATAAGGTAGGTATCAAATGACCGAGCTTAATCAAAAAATGGCGAAAGCCTGGGAAAGCTTTGCACAGGGTGAATGGCAGACCAGCGTTAACGTCCGTGACTTCATTCAGAAAAACTACACACCGTATGAAGGCGACGAAGCGTTCCTGGCCGGTGCCACAGAGGCAACGACTGCTCTGTGGGACAAAGTTATGGAAGGCATCAAACAAGAAAACCGCACTCACGCGCCGGTTGACTTTGATACTGACCTGCCATCTACCATCACTTCACACGATGCAGGCTATATTAATAAAAGCCTGGAAAAAATTGTTGGTTTACAGACTGAAGCCCCACTGAAACGTGCCCTGATTCCTTTCGGCGGCATTAAAATGGTTGAAGGTTCATGCAAAGTGTATGGCCGTGAACTTGACCCATCAGTGAAAAAAATCTTCACCGAATACCGCAAAACTCACAACCAGGGTGTTTTCGATGTCTATACTCCAGACATTCTGCGTTGCCGTAAATCAGGTGTGCTGACTGGTCTGCCAGATGCATATGGTCGTGGTCGTATCATTGGTGACTACCGTCGCGTAGCACTGTACGGCATCGACGCTCTGATGAAAGACAAATTCGCTCAGTTCACTTCGCTTCAGAGCGATATGGAAAATGGCGTTAACCTGGAAGCGACTATTCGCCTGCGCGAAGAGATTGCTGACCAGCATCATGCCCTTCAGCAGATTAAAGAGATGGCAGCGAAATATGGCTGCGATATCTCTGGCCCGGCTACCAGTGCGAAAGAAGCTGTACAGTGGACTTACTTCGGCTACCTGGCTGCGGTGAAATCACAGAACGGTGCTGCCATGTCCTTTGGTCGCGTTTCTACCTTCCTGGATATCTACTTTGAGCGCGACCTGAAAGCAGGCGTAATCACTGAACTGGAAGCACAGGAACTGATCGACCACCTGGTAATGAAACTGCGTATGGTGCGCTTCCTGCGTACCCCTGAGTACGATGAACTGTTCTCAGGTGACCCAATCTGGGCAACAGAATCTCTGGGCGGTATGGGTGTTGACGGACGTACTCTGGTAACTAAAAATACCTTCCGCTTCCTGAATACCCTGTACACCATGGGGCCTTCACCAGAACCAAACATGACTATTCTGTGGTCTGAAAAACTGCCACTGAACTTCAAAAAATACGCGGCTAAAGTTTCCATCGATACATCATCTCTGCAATACGAGAATGATGATCTGATGCGCCCTGACTTTAACAACGATGACTACGCCATCGCCTGCTGTGTTAGCCCGATGATTGTCGGCAAACAGATGCAGTTCTTCGGTGCACGTGCTAACCTGGCAAAAACCATGCTGTATGCAATCAACGGCGGCGTGGATGAAAAAATGAAAATGCAGGTTGGCCCGAAAGAAGCGCCAATGATGGATGAAGTGCTGGACTACGATAAAGTGTTGGCCCGTATGGATCACTTTATGGATTGGCTGGCAAAACAGTATGTGACTGCGCTGAACGTTATCCACTACATGCACGACAAATACAGCTATGAAGCTTCGCTGATGGCGCTGCATGACCGTGATGTTTACCGTACTATGGCTTGTGGTATCGCTGGTCTGTCAGTTGCTGCTGACTCACTGTCTGCCATTAAATATGCCAAAGTATCCACCATTCGTGATGAAGATGGCCTGGCGGTTGACTTCAAAATTGAAGGTGAATATCCGCAGTTTGGTAATAACGACTCACGCGTTGATGACATTGCCTGCGACCTGGTTGAACGTTTCATGAAAAAAATTCAGAAACTGCAAACCTACCGTAATGCGGTGCCAACTCAGTCCGTGCTGACCATTACCTCTAACGTGGTGTATGGTAAGAAAACAGGTAACACTCCGGACGGACGTCGTGCTGGCGCACCATTCGGCCCAGGCGCAAACCCAATGCACGGTCGCGACCAGAAAGGTGCTGTTGCCTCTCTGACCTCCGTTGCTAAACTGCCGTTTGCCTACGCGAAAGATGGTATCTCTTATACCTTCTCCATCGTGCCAAATGCTCTGGGTAAAAACGACGATGTGCGTAAAACCAACCTTGCCGGTCTGATGGATGGTTATTTCCATCACGAAGCCAGCATTGAAGGCGGCCAGCACCTCAACGTTAACGTGATGAACCGTGAAATGCTGCTTGAAGCAATGGAGAACCCGGAAAAATATCCGCAGCTCACCATCCGCGTATCAGGCTATGCAGTTCGCTTCAACTCACTGACTAAAGAGCAGCAGCAGGACGTGATTACACGTACCTTTACACAGTCAATGTAAGACTCGCGCGCTCTGACAGGCTCCCTCACGGGAGCCTGTTCACCACAGCCGGTTTTGTCAGTCGCCTGATACGGACTACTGCCAAAACAGACTTAACACAGCTAAAGACTGTGTCACCGTGGAGAATTCATCGCAATGTCAGTAATCGGTCGCATCCACTCTTTTGAATCGTGCGGGACTGTAGATGGCCCCGGCATCCGTTTTATCACCTTCTTCCAGGGCTGCCTGATGCGCTGCCTGTATTGCCATAACCGTGATACCTGGGATACGCACGGTGGCAAAGAGATCACCGTTGAAGAGCTAATGAAAGATGTGGTGTCCTATCGCCACTTTATGAACGCTTCTGGCGGTGGCGTAACCGCATCCGGAGGAGAGGCTATCCTGCAAGCCGAGTTCGTGCGTGACTGGTTCCGTGCATGCAGAGCCGAAGGGATTAACACCTGTCTGGATACCAACGGCTTTGTTCGCCGCTATGATCCGGTGATCGACGAACTACTGGACGTTACTGACCTTGTGATGCTCGACCTTAAGCAGATTAATGATGACGTACACCAGATTCTGGTCGGCGTCTCCAACCACCGTACGCTCGATTTCGCCCGTTATCTCTCCAAGCGTAATATTCGTACCTGGATCCGCTATGTGGTGGTACCTGGCTACTCAGATGATGATGATTCCGCTCACCGTCTGGGTGAGTTTACGCGCGATATGGGCAACGTGGAGAAAATCGAACTGCTGCCGTATCACGAACTCGGCAAGCATAAATGGGTGGCAATGGGAGAAGAGTACAAGCTGGACGGCGTTCACCCACCAAAAGCCGATACCATGGAGCGAGTGAAAGGTATTCTCGAAAGCTACGGTCACTACGTGATGTATTAAGCCGCAGACAGTACAGAAGATCAGAGCTGACCTTTGCAGGTCAGCTTTTTTTTGTACTGAGTTTATGCATGAGCCACTGGATTAGCATGGTGATCGGCTTTACGCAGCAGCATCACCAGATAGACCAGCGCGACCCCGGCAATCATGACAAATAATAACCGGTCGGAGTAGCTCTGCATCAGCATTGAAGTCATCGTCGGGCCTGCGAGGCTGCCCAGGGTATAACTCAGTAGCAGCGCCTGATTCATGGCCACCAGTTCATGGTGAGCGACAGTTTCGCAAGCCCAGGACATTGCGACCGGATAAAGGGTAAATCCGGCGCAGCCAAGAATGAACAGCGCAGGTGCCATGGCGGCATTACTCAACATCGCCAGCGCCCCCAGGATAACGACAAATACCTGTACCCGCAGCGCCAGCAGCCGTCCATAACGATCGGCAAGCCGCCCTACCGGCCATTGACCAAGAATCCCCGCACTGACCAGCAGAGCCATCCAGTAGCCAACAGTTGAGTCACTCATACCCTGATGAGAGAGATAGAGAGGCATCAGACCATATAACGAACCCAACACAATGCCCGATATAATACAGCCGTTAATACCCAGACGCGCATTGCGTCGGCGCAGCATCGGCCACAGCCGCCCTGCCGGAGTCTCTTCATTTTCCTGACGCGCAGTCACGCGGCAGAACACCAGAGGCAGAACTGCCGCCAGTATCACACTGCTTACCCATGGCAACACGTGCATCAATTCAGTGGAGACTTTACTGACCAGTAATTGCCCTGCCACGGTACCAATGTAATAAATGATCATATATGCAGCCAGCAGGCGTCCACGGTTTTGCAGCGTTCCGTTACACAGCAATGCGCTTTCCACAACGACCCAAATCAAAGCACAGCCGATACCAGCAACAAACCGCCACAGCGCCCACGACCAGAAGCCCGTCCCCAGCGCCAGGGCAAGAGTAGCCAGAGCAAATATCAGCGATGCCAGATAGTAACTGTGGTTAAAACCAACGCGTTTAATCAGCCAGCCAGCAACCAATGTACCCAGCAGGTTCCCACAGTAGTAAGAGGAGCTGACGATCCCTACCTGCCACGTCGGCAGTGCATCATGCGTGAGCCAGAGCGGCACCAGCGTATTGAGCACGGCAATTGAAACTGTCAGCAGCAGCAAGCCGCACAGCAGCACCAGAACAGGACGTGACCAGATGGACATAATGATGGGGAACCAAAACGAGGGAGATTTTGCGCGCATCATGCCACTCAGCAAGCATTTGGAAAAGCACTATAAAATCCGATCGCACGATTTGCCGCTAACCGATTTAAATTTTTTATCTTCAACAGGTTAGAGCTATTTGACCTCACCCGGTGTGCAAATTTATCTTATTGAATTTACATATAATTAATCGGCGGTTAACGCTTTTGTCCATGATCAATTTTGCTTAATCGCAGACAATAAAAAACCCGCCAGCGGCGGGTCTTTCGATCATACTCTCTTTAGCTATCCTGACCGCCAGTAACTTATATGCGGCACGATTACACTGGAGAGTTTAGCCAATAAATTCCAGGCCTTTCATATAAGGGCGCAGAACTTCCGGCACTTCAATACGACCGTCCGCCTGCTGATAGTTTTCCAGCACCGCAACCAAAGTACGACCCACGGCCAGACCAGAACCATTAAGGGTATGTACCAGGCGAGTCGCTTTTTCACCGCGTGGACGGCAGCGTGCTTTCATCCGGCGGGCCTGGAAATCACCCATATTTGAGCAGGAAGAGATCTCGCGATAAGTGTCCTGCGCAGGCAGCCACACTTCCAGATCGTAGGTTTTGTGCGAACCAAAGCCCATATCACCGGTACACAGCAGAACTTTACGGTATGGCAGGTTGAGCAGTTGCAGCACTTTCTCTGCATGACCTACCAGCTCTTCGAGCGCATCCATCGAATCTTCCGGACGCGTTATCTGCACCATTTCAACTTTATCAAACTGGTGCATACGGATCAGGCCGCGCGTATCACGCCCATATGCCCCGGCTTCGGAACGGAAGCATGGGGTGTGAGCAGTCATTTTGATCGGCAGTGATTCTTCTTCCAGAATCTCATCGCGCACCAGGTTGGTCAGCGGAACTTCTGAAGTCGGGATCAGCGCATAGTTGCTGCTGGAGGCTTCTTCTTCCAGCGGGCGGGTATGGAACAGATCTTCGCCAAACTTAGGCAGCTGCCCCGTACCGTACAGGCTGGCATGATTTACCAGATAAGGTACGTAGGTTTCCTGGTAGCCATGCTGTTCGGTATGCAGATCAAGCATAAACTGGCTCAGAGCGCGATGCATCAGCGCAATCTGGCCCTTCATCACGATAAAGCGTGAACCGGTCAGTTTTACCGCTGCGGCAAAATCAAGGCCTGCGGCCATTTCACCCAGCTCTACGTGGTCACGCACCGCAAAGTCAAACTTGCGCGGTTCACCCCAGCGGCTGATTTCCAGGTTTTCACTGTCGTCTTTGCCGAGCGGAACCACATCCGCAGGGATGTTGGGGATCGCCAGCGAAAAGTCATTGATGCTGGTCAGCAGCGCATCCAGCTCTGCTTTAGCAGCGTCCAGGCGCTCGCCCAGAACATTCACTTCCTGACGCAATGGCTCGATATCTTCCCCACGTGCTTTGGCCTGCCCGATGGATTTGGATCGAGAGTTACGCTCAGCTTGCAGGTTTTCAGTTTCAACCTGCAGTACTTTACGACGCTCTTCATGTGCGCGCAGCGTATCAACGTCCAGCTTATAGCCACGGCGTGCCAGTTTTTCAGCGACTGCGTCTGGCTCAGTACGCAGTAGATTGGGATCGAGCATGCTTGTCCTGTGATGATTGAGTGAATAAAGAAGGGACGCACCGACATATCGAATGCGTTGAATTCATTGCTAACCTTACCGCAACGTCACTGTTAGCGGTAGCGCTTTGTCGGACTATTTTGATCCTGTTCAACCAACCAGGCGAGCTTTTCACCAATCTTACCTTCCAGCCCGCGTGAGGTCGGACGGTAATAGCGGGTTTGCGCCATTTGCTGCGGGAAATAATCCTCACCGGCGGCATAAGCATTAGGCTCATCGTGAGCGTAGCGGTATTCCGCGCCCAGCCCCATTTCCTTCATTAGTTTGGTGGGTGCATTGCGCAAATGCTCGGGAACATCATAATCAGGGTTTTCTCGCGCATCACGCATCGCCGCTTTAAATGCGGTATAAACAGCGTTACTTTTTGGCGCACAGGCCAGATAAACAATCGCCTGCGCTATCGCTCGCTCACCTTCCGCAGGGCCAACGCGGGTAAAGCAATCCCATGCAGAAATCGCTACCTGCATCCCTCGCGGATCGGCATTGCCGACATCTTCTGAAGCAATTGCCAGCAAACGTCGTGCGACATAGAGGGGATCACCACCAGCGGTGATAATACGCGCATACCAGTAGAGGGCGGCATCAGGTGCCGATCCGCGTACCGATTTATGCAGCGCTGAGATCAGATCGTAGAAACGGTCGCCTTTGTTATCAAAGCGCGCGCTCCGTTCGCCAGACACTTCATTAAGCAACTGCGGTGTCAGTTCACGCTTGCCGTTACTGTTCACCTCGGCCATATCTGCCATCATTTCCAGCGTGTTCAGCGCGCGACGGGCATCGCCGTTAACCAACTCGGCGATCATATTGCGGGTGTTTTCCGGCAGGATAATGTTCTCACTGCCGTAGCCGCGCTCACTGTCGTGCATCGCCTGATCAAGCACTGCGGCGATATCTTCGGTGGCAAGGGATTTCAACAAATAGACACGGGCGCGGGATAACAGCGCAGAGTTCAGCTCAAATGAGGGATTTTCCGTGGTAGCACCAATAAAAGTAATAGTGCCGTCTTCTATATGCGGGAGAAAGGCGTCCTGCTGACTTTTATTAAAGCGGTGGACTTCATCAACAAACAGGATAGTACGGCGTCCGGCATTGCGATTCTGTCGCGCACGCTCGATCGCTTCGCGGATCTCTTTGACGCCGGAGGTAACAGCCGAAATACGTTCCACATCAGCCTGACCGTAGTGGCCGATGATCTCTGCCAGCGTGGTTTTCCCCGTCCCCGGAGGCCCCCAAAGAATCATCGAGTGAAGATGACCGGCCTCAATCGCACGCGGCAGCGGTTTACCCGCAGCCAGCAGATGCTGCTGGCCGATATACTCGGCCAGAGTTCGTGGCCGCATACGCGCGGCCAGAGGCTGAAACTCATTGCGGGAAAAATCGAGGGACAGGTTACTCACGCAAACCTCACTGACGCTGGTCGTCCACGGTCACGCCTTTAGGTGGAGTGAACTTGAACTTATCGGCGCTGATACTACCGTTTTGCTGGCTCTTCAGCGTATAGCTGCTGCGCTGTCCGTCCTGCTCAACCGCGCTAAACTGGTTGATGGTTCCGTTGGGTGCCACGTTGATGGTGAACTGCTTCAGATTACCATCGGCATTTTTAGGCGTCAGTGAGAAATCGTCACCTTTCTGAGCAATATTATACTGTTTCCAGTCACTCGACTGGTTACGGGCAATCAGCATAAATGGCGTATTGCTGGTGGCATCTTTCAACCAGCTGGCGCTGACCTGCTCGACAAATGGGTTATAGAACCAGAGTGTTTTACCATCAGAAATCAGGGTACTTTCATCCGGCGCAGTCATATGCCAGTTGAACAGATTCGGGCGCTGAACCCACATTTCCCCTTCCCCGTCCTGTACAGAAGCGCCGCTGCTGTCGGTCACCTTTTGATTAAAGGTGGCATGGAAGCTTTTCACCTTATCAAGGCGCTGTTGTAAATCGCCGGAAGCATCAGCCCAGGCAGCAACAGAAGAAAAAGCAGCCAGCACACAGCAGGAAATCATTAATTTTTTCATTACGGCATCCTTATTGAAACTCTTGTATCCCGTTTCGGGTTAAGCGTGACGTGGATAACTTTAGCCAGGTGCTGATAACAACAACAGGAGAAAAAACCTAATTCCCCCTGGCCGCATCATGCAAATATTGGGGCTGCTATCAGGAATTCAACGGGCCAGGCAATGCCTGGCCCTTGGGTCGTTATCTCTGCAATTTTTAACGCTCGTGCGGTGGTGGTGCCAGCACCTCACGATTACCGTTATGCCCCGGTGACGAGACAATCCCCTGCGCTTCCATCTGTTCAATGATACGCGCAGCACGGTTATAGCCAATACGGAACTGCCGCTGAACACCGGAAATAGAGGCCCGGCGCTTGTCGACCACAAACTCTACAGCCTGATCGAACAGCTGATCCAGCTCTTCATCGCCATCTACACCACCCGCGCCGGACTCAGAGTCTTCACCGCCGCTCAGGATGCCCTCTTTATACTGAGGTCGTTCACGCGCTTTCCAGTCTTTAACTACCGCATGCACTTCCTGGTCACGTACAAATGCGCCATGCACACGAACCGGTATGGATGAGTTCGGTGCCAGATAGAGCATATCCCCCATGCCCAGCAGCGATTCTGCGCCACTCTGATCGAGGATGGTGCGGGAGTCAATTTTGCTGGATACCGTAAAGGCAATACGCGTCGGGATGTTAGCCTTAATCAGACCGGTAATCACATCAACCGATGGCCGCTGCGTTGCCAGCACCAGGTGAATACCTGCCGCACGTGCTTTCTGTGCCAGGCGGGCGATCAACTCTTCAACCTTTTTACCCACCGTCATGATCAGATCGGCAAATTCATCCACCATCACCACGATATAAGGCTCTTTTTCCAGAACCGGTGGCGTCATCTCCATGCTATCGGTTGGCTTCCAGAACGGATCGGGGATTGGCCGCCCCATTGCCTCAGCCATATCTACTTTTTCGTTATAACCCGCAATATTACGCACGCCCAGAGCTGACATCAGCTTATAGCGGCGCTCCATCTCCACCACGCACCAGCGAAGCGCATTAGCCGCATCTTTCATGTCGGTGACCACATCGGTTAACAGATGTGGAATTCCTTCGTACACTGACAGCTCAAGCATTTTCGGGTCGATCATAATAAAGCGCACTTCTTTCGGCGTGGCTTTATAAAGAATACTGAGGATCATGGCATTCACGCCCACCGATTTACCGGAACCGGTAGTACCGGCAACCAGCAGGTGAGGCATTTTGCCTAAATCGGCGACAACCGGATCCCCGGAAATATCTTTCCCCAACACAATCGACAAAGGTGACGGGTTATCACGGAATGCTGGACAGTCCAGCACTTCACGCAGATATACCGTCTGACGGTTAAGATTAGGCAGTTCCAGCCCGACATACGGGCGGCCTGGAATGACTTCCACCACACGCACGGCTACTGCTGACAGTGAACGAGCCAGATCGCGTGAGAGGTTGGAGATACGCGCCGCTTTAACCCCCGGTGCCAGATCGAGTTCAAACCGTGTAATGACCGGGCCTGGTGAATACCCCACGACTTCCGCCTTAACACGATAGTCGGCCAGACGTGCTTCGATCAGACGCGCAGTCTGTTCCAGTGCAAACTGGTCTACCGGCTCAGTTTCGGCTGGCGGCGATGCTAACAGATCGAGCGTTGGCAATGGAGTCGTCGGTTTATAAGTTGGACGTTCATCGCGCATCAGGAACGGGTGAATCAGACTGTCCATATCCGGTTCCTGCGGCCTGACTGGCTGCGTTACTGGAGCAGGAGTGACAGGAGCCGCTGCGGGCTGCCAGGCAGGCGCGGCAGGCTGCACAACAGGTGCCGGTGCAGGAGCGGGCGTCTGCACTGCTTCAGGCTGTTGCCACTGCGACTGCACCGGAGCAGCAGGTTCTGCCTCAGGAGCTGCCGACAGGGTGAATAGCGGCTCTACAGGGCCATCATCCACCAGGTCGTCCATCGGTGAGAAATCAAATGCGCCGGATGTGTCGAGCGTAAAGGCCGGAAGAGGGGTTTGTGCTTCAGACGCATAACGCTGTTGCTGCTGTTCCGCAAACTGACGGGCAAGCGCTGCCTGTTGCAACGCCTCTTCATCTTCGGGAGCAAATTCTTCTCCGTAGCGCTGCTGTTCACGCGCCAGGAATGCTTCGCGCAGCTGGGCCTGCTCTGCTTCATCCTGTTCATCCGGCGACGCAGCCTGCCAGGAAGTGTTATCAGGCACTGCTGCAATTTCAGGTTGGCGCATCTCTTGCTCTTTAGCTTTTTCTTCCGCCATACGCTGAGAAGGTAGCTTAATACCGTAGGAGGCCAGTTCGCGACGGGTAGGCAATTTAACCGGGTTCGGGCGCGGCAGCTCAGGGCCAATCCCCTGCTTAACCTGCGGATTGAGATCGTCACCGCTGGTTGCCGTAAAGCCCGGCATAAACGGCGTGTTACTACTGGCAGAGTGAGCGACAGCACCAATAGCAGCACCAGTCGCGGCAGCTGCTACAGAAGCAGGATGCGATGCATGTTGGGTAGAGAAATCAAACGGTGATGTTGATGCATTCTGCCAGTTGCCCATCTTAGGGCCATCATCATCAATTGTATGATCCGGGGCTGGTGTTTCAGCTTCCGCCGGAACTTCGAAGCGATACAGCGAGGGCTGCGGCGGTGCTACCGGAGTGGAAACCTGAACATCGGCAGGTGCGGCATGCTCCTGAACCGGCGCTGTGACCGGAGCAGCAGGTGCGGCAGGTGCGGCAGGTGCAACAGCAGCAGGCTGCGAGGCAGGAGCTGAAGGAGTGACGCTGACTGAGGGTTTAGCCAGCAGCGGGTCACCCTGTTCTTCTTCATCATCTTCCGCATACAAAGGCTGGGGTTTGGTTAGCAGCACGTCGTCGCTGTCGTCAGTACGCGTCTGCGCACTACGTTTCGCCACCGGCTCTTCAACTTCATCATCGTAGTCATCTTCATGCCACTGTTCATCGGCACGTGAGCGGTTGCTGGCAAAAGTCAGAACGCCCATCACCACTCCACCAATTTTTTCAGCGATGGTAAGCCAGGACCAGCCGGTATAGAGAGTCAGCCCGGCAGCCCAAATACACAGCAACGTCAGTGTGCCGCCTGGCCCGCTAAAGTACGGAGCCATTGCACTGCTTAACAGGCTGCCGATCACCCCGCCAGAGGCGAAGTACCAGATATCATCAGCATTCAGTGCGGCAAGACCACATGAGGTTACCACCAGCGCCAGCACGCCAATCAGACGCAGGGCGACAGCAAAGTAATCGATGTATTCCTGGAAATGGCGGCGGCTGAAGGTGATCCAACAAAGACCTAATATTACCGGGGGAAGGGCGTAAGCCATCACGCCAAAAATAAAGAATAGCGTATCTGCCAGCCACGCGCCCACCCCACCACCGAGGTTGTGAATAGGTTCGTGCCAGGCGGTTTGTGACCAACTGGGATCGGACGGATTGAAGCTCACCAGTGCCACCATCAGATAGATGGCGAAAAGAGCAACAACAATTAATAACGCTTCCAGCAGGCGACGCCCGCTGCTCAACGGTTCTAATGAAACGTCTTTATCTTCTGTGTATTCCTGGCTCAAGAGTACTCTCCAGGTGCCTGTAAACTATGGAGGCAACAGCGCCGGGCATGCCCGGCGCTGAACCTGTATGAATTCACAGGAGTGTACCGAAAACTAACAGGTTTTGCACCTGCCCTGTGTTACCGAGTTTTAATCACTAACCGGTTACTTTGTTTCACTTCTTCCATCACTACGTAGGTACGGGTATCGTTCACACCCGGCAGACGCAGCAAGGTTTCACCAAGCAACTTGCGGTACGCAGACATATCCGGCACACGCGTTTTCAGCAGATAGTCAAAATCACCGGAAACAAGGTGACACTCTTGAGTTTCCTCAAGTTTTTGTACAGCGGCGTTAAATTGCTCAAACACATCCGGCGCACCACGATTCAGAGTAATCTCAACGAATACCAGCAGTGACGCATCCAGATAATGCGGGTTTAACTGCGCGGTATATCCGAGAATAAAGCCCTGACGCTCCAGACGACGAACACGTTCCAGGCATGGCGTTGGTGATAAGCCTACGCGCTTGGAAAGCTCGACGTTCGAAATTCGCCCATCCTTTTGCAGTTCATTCAGGATATTGCGGTCAATTCTATCGAGGTCTTTACCCGGCCGTTTTTTATTGTCTACCATTATTATTGTCTCTCTTAAATTCCTTCCCTTTACCCGCCATACCCTGAACGACTTAATGTAACAGGGTTGATCTAAGTGAAGACATTGAGCCTGTGACGTTGTTAAACGCCCTATCTGCATGACGCATGTTGTCTGTCCACACCATGCGTCATTCCAAATAACAGGCTAAGTATATCGGGCAATAAGTGCAAAATTCGGGATGAAACCCTGCTATGCACGACCAGATACACCCTGCTCCCCATAATGTTTTCGCAAAAGCGCAGCCGATTGTCAAAGCAAAACAAACAAAATCAGTACAACATGCCAAAGTGAATGCTGTCTGTCTGTTTTTTAATGACAATTTAGCCGCTTAAAATGCCCGTACGTCAGCAAAATGCAGCTTTTTTCAGCAGTACTGTCTCCTGCCCTCACTGTTGATTGATGAAACCTTTTTCATTAATTGTTAACAAAATCGCAGAACGCTTTTTTTGCCTCGCCAAATTCCCTACAATCCAGAGATAGGTTCGCCAGTTAATTAATGAGGGTTTCATGGGTACGGCTAAACACAGTAAATTACTGATTCTGGGTTCAGGACCGGCAGGCTATACCGCCGCCGTGTACGCAGCCCGCGCTAACCTGAACCCGGTGTTAATCACCGGTCTGGAAAAAGGCGGTCAGTTGACCACCACCACAGACGTGGAAAACTGGCCTGGCGATGCTAACGAGCTTACCGGGCCACTGCTGATGGAGCGTATGCACGAACATGCGGTGAAATTTAACACCGAGATCATCTTCGACCATATCCACAGTGTTGATCTGCAAAACCGTCCATTCCGCCTGACCGGCGATGAAGGCGAGTACACCGCAGATGCACTGATCATCGCTACAGGAGCTTCAGCACGTTACCTGGGGCTGCCGTCTGAAGAGGCGTTCAAAGGTCGTGGGGTCTCAGCCTGCGCCACCTGTGACGGTTTCTTCTACCGTAATCAGAAGGTCGCGGTGATTGGCGGGGGCAACACCGCAGTGGAAGAGGCACTTTATCTGGCAAATATCGCAGCCGAAGTGCACCTGATCCACCGCCGTGACAGCTTCCGTGCGGAAAAAATTCTGATTGATCGTCTGAATGAGAAGGTCAAAAATGGCAATATCGTGCTGCATACTGACCACACGCTGGATGAAGTGCTGGGCGATCAGATGGGCGTCAGCTCTCTCCGCCTGCGTTCAACCAAAGACGATCAGACCAAAACGCTGGACGTCGCGGGCCTGTTTGTTGCCATCGGCCACAGCCCTAACACCGCAATTTTCAACGGTCAGTTAGCGCTGGAAAATGGCTATATCAAAGTGCAGTCCGGTATTCAGGGGAATGCTACCCAGACCAGCATCCCAGGTGTCTTCGCCGCAGGCGATGTGATGGATCATATCTATCGCCAGGCGATTACCTCTGCCGGAACCGGCTGTATGGCCGCTCTGGATGCCGAGCGCTATCTGGATGGTTTAGTTAAAAATAATAAGTAAGTTGTTAAAACTCTGAGCTAATATTGCCAAAGGCGACGTACAACTGTCGCCTTTTCACCCTCCGCATTGTAACATTGCCACGCTTGACACCAATCTTCCAGGGGCCTTTGCCTCTCTACTGTTTACGTCAGGGCAATCCGGCAACAGATGAATAAAACACGACAACAACAACTCACCCGCTGGCTGAAAAGTCAGAGTGTGCATGGCCATCGCTGGCTACGCCTCTCATTCCTGCTGGGCACCTTAAGCGCTCTGCTTATCCTCGCTCAGGCCTGGTTTCTGGCCTCGCTGCTTCAGGCGCTGCTGGTAGATCACCAACCCCGGGACAGTCAGCTACTGCATTTCATTCTGCTGCTTGCCTGCTTTGCTGCACGTGCCCTTCTGGCATGGCTGCGCGAAAAAATCGGCTTCAAAACCGGTCAGGCTATTCGTCAGACTTTGCGCCACCAGGTGCTGAACCGTCTGTCAGATCTCGGCCCGGCCTGGATTCAGGGTAAACCTGCCGGCAGTTGGGCTACGCTTTTGCTGGAACAGATTGAAGAGATGCAGGATTACTATTCGCGCTATCTGCCACAGATGATGCTGGCCGGCGTCATCCCGCTGCTGGTGCTGATCCTGCTGTTCCCGGTTAACTGGGCTGCATCGTTGATCCTGCTGGCGACTGCGCCATTAATTCCGCTATTTATGGCGATGGTTGGCATGGGAGCTGCCGATGCTAACCGCCGTAACTTCCAGGCGCTGGCGCGTCTGAGCGGTCAGTTCCTCGATCGCCTGCGCGGGCTGGAAACACTACGTCTTTTCCACCGCGCTACGGCTGAAACTGCCTCAATTGCCGAAGCATCCGATCAGTTTCGTCAGCGTACAATGGAAGTGCTGCGAATGGCATTCCTGTCATCGGCAGTACTTGAGTTCTTCGCATCCATCTCGATTGCGCTGATCGCTGTTTATTTTGGTTTCTCTTATCTCGGCGTCTTTGACTTCGGCCACTACAGCGGCCCGGTTACGCTGTTTGCCGGGTTCCTTGTATTGATACTCGCCCCTGAATTTTACCAACCGCTGCGCGACCTCGGTACTTACTACCATGCCAAGGCACAGGCAATTGGCGCTGCGGATGCGTTGCAAACCTTCCTTGAGGAGAGCGAAACCGCTTCTGTTGAGCGTGGCTCCCTGACGCCGGAGCTGGGTGAGGGTTTCAGCCTCGTGGCTCAGGATCTGGTGATCGCTACGGCCGACGGCACCACGCTTGCCGGCCCGCTGAATTTCACTTTAGAACCAGGAAAGCGCGTAGCGCTGGTCGGGCAGAGTGGCGCCGGTAAAACATCCCTGATGAATGTGCTGCTGGGCTACCTGCCCTACCGGGGTTCTTTGCTGATTAACGGTATCGAACTGCGTGATATTGCTCTGCCGCACTGGCAGCAACAGCTGGCATGGGTGGGGCAAAACCCGCACCTTCCAGCCGGAACAATCAGGGAAAATATTCTGCTGAGTGGTAATAACGATGAAGCGCGCCTGCAACAGGTGCTGGAGCTGGCGGGAGTGAATGAATTCCTGCCACGGCTTCCTGCGGGTCTGGACAGTGAAACGGGCGACCAGAGTAGCGGCCTTTCGGTTGGTCAGGCACAGCGTATTGCTGTCGCGCGCGCCCTGATGAAACCGTGCAAACTACTGCTGCTGGATGAGCCAGACGCCAGTCTTGATGCCCATAGCGAGCAGCACGTTAACCACGCACTGTTACAGGCCTCTCATAATCAAAGCACGCTGCTGATCACCCACCAGCTCGACCGTCTCGATCAGTGGGATGAAATCTGGCTGATGCGTAAAGGTGAAATTGTTCAGACTGGTCGCTATGAAGAGCTGGCTCATCAGCCGGGGCCGTTTGCCGACCTGATGGCCCAGCGAGGAGGATCGCTCGAATGAAAAGCCTGCTGCCGTTTTTAAAACTCTATCGCCGCCATATTGTGCGATTGCTTGCCGGTATTCTACTGGCAGTAGTGACGCTGCTGGCGAGCATCGGTCTGCTGACGCTGTCCGGATGGTTCCTCGCCGCCACCTCACTGGCGGGTGTTGCTGGAATCTACTCCTTCAACTATATGCTGCCTGCTGCCGGAGTACGCGGCGCGGCCATCAGCCGTACCGCTGCGCGCTATCTGGAGCGTCTGGTCAGCCACGACACCACCTTCCGCGTTCTGCAACATCTGCGGGTATTCACCTTCAGTAAGCTGCTGCCGCTCTCCCCTGCCGGAATTGCCCGTTTTCGCGAGGGGGAGTTGCTCAACCGTCTTGTCGCCGATGTAGATACGCTGGATCATCTCTATCTGCGCGTGATTTCTCCGCTGGCTGGCGCGCTGGCAGTGATTGCCGTGGTAACCGTGGGCCTCAGCTGGCTGGATAGCAGCCTGGCACTGACGCTTGGCGCACTGATGCTGTTAACGCTGCTCGTGATACCGCCGGTGTTTTACCGCGCCGGACTGCCGGTTGGCGCTGATTTAACCCGCCTGCGAGGCGAGTATCGCAGCACTCTGACACGCTGGCTTCAGGGGCAGGCAGAGTTAAGCCTTTACGGGGCCGCCAGCAAGTTCCGTCGCGGTATGGACGCCACTGAACAGGCGTGGCTCGCCGCGCAACAGCGCCAGGCCAGCCTGACCGGGATGTCTCAGGGCCTGGTTATGCTGATGGGTGGTATCGCCGTTACGCTGCTGCTGTGGCTGAGTGCTGCTGGCATCGGGGGCGATCCCTACCCCGGTGCCTATATAGCGCTCTTTGTCTTTTGTGCACTGGCAGCTTTTGAAGCGCTCGCTCCGGTCGGAACCGCATTCCAGCATCTCGGCCACGTGATGGCCTCCGCCAGTCGTGTTTCGCAGATTATTGAACAGCGTCCGGCCGTCAGTTTCCCGGCAGCGAGTGCAGCATCGCAATCGCACCCTACAGGCGCATCTATTACCATCAAAGATGTGAGCTTCCGCTACGGTGATGGCCCATGCGCCATTGATGGATTGACGCTTGAGATTGGCGCGGGCGAACATATCGCCCTGCTTGGCCGTACCGGCTGTGGCAAGTCTACTCTGCTGCAACTCCTGACCCGTGCCTGGGATCCGCAGCAGGGCACCATCCAGCTGAACGGTCAGCCGCTGGCTAACTGGAGCGAGGCCGATCTGCGCGCCCGCACCTGCGTAGTGACTCAGCGTGTGCATCTGTTTAGCGCCAGCCTGCGGGATAACCTGCTGCTGGCAGCGCCAGGTAGCCACGATGGGCATCTGTGTGACGCGCTACGCCAGGTCGGTTTGGAGAAGCTGCTGGATAACGATCAGGGACTGAACGCCTGGCTGGGTGAAGGGGGTCGCCAGCTTTCTGGTGGTGAACTGCGTCGCCTGGGCCTGGCGCGTGCGATATTGCACGGCGGCGACCTGATGCTTCTTGATGAGCCAACCGAAGGACTGGATGCTGAAACCGAGCAGCAGATCCTCGCGCTGTTGCGTCAGGTGGCTGGGGGGAAAACCCTGATTATGGTGACTCACCGTCTGCGCGGTCTGGCATATTTCGATCGAATTTGTGTTATGGACAATGGCCAGGTTATCGAACAGGGAAATCATCAGGAATTAGTCTCAAAACGGGGCCGATACTGGACATTTCTGCAACGCTTTGCGCTATAGTCATTAGCTCTCGTGTTATTGAGACCGCCCGATGCGCCTGATACAACTTTCACGTGAATCTCTTAATTTCCCGCCGCCAGAAATGGCGCTGCGGGAACCGAATGGTCTGCTGGCTATGGGAGGCGACCTCAGCCCTCAGCGGCTGCTTAACGCCTATCATCGGGGTATCTTTCCGTGGTTCTCACCCGGCGATCCTATTCTCTGGTGGTCACCCGATCCGCGCGCGGTTCTGCTACCGGAAAACTTCCATCTCAGCCGGAGCATGAAGCGCTTCCATCAAAAATCACCTTATCAGGTCACCCTGAATCAGGGGTTTCAACAGGTGATCGAAGGCTGTGCCAGCGATCGTCAGGAAGGCACCTGGATCACCAATGAGGTGAAACGAGCCTGGCAGAAGCTACATGAAATGGGTCATGCGCACTCCGTAGAGGTATGGCGCGCCGGTGAACTGGTGGGCGGGATGTACGGACTGGAACTGGGGCAGATATTCTGCGGTGAGTCGATGTTCAGCCGTAGTGAAAACGCCTCAAAAACGGCGCTGCTGGTTTTCAGCAATTACTTTCAGCAGCAGGGCGGTAAGCTGATTGACTGCCAGGTGTTAAATCCTCACACCTTCTCTCTGGGCGCGCAGGAGATCCCTCGCGTTGACTACCTGCACTATGTCCATTCCCTCGCAAATCAGCCACTTTCGGCTGACTGCTGGCTGCCGGGCCAGCTTTTTTAATGCGATCTTTCGATGTTTTCCACGCAACGCCGTGAGAACAGTGATATAATATGCGCGTTTGGTATGTCGTCCGCCTTTCACCGGTACAAGATGGTGATGCGGAATACCAGGCTGGGAATCTCAACGCACCTTTTCAGAACTGTTTTAATCGTGCGACTAAAGCATATTTAAACAGATTCTTAGCCCGCTGTTCCCCCACGCTGACGTCATTGACTCCAGATTTTTTCGTAATCCGTCTGCGCCAGGTGTGCGTGTGAGGGGTTGATGTGGATGAATTCATCCGCAATTCTTTACTTAATACGTGAAATTCGGCATTATCTTGCCGGTTCAAAACTAAGGTAGTCCACCTAGAGGATTCGATGGCCAAAGAAGACAATATTGAAATGCAGGGTACCGTACTTGATACGTTACCTAACACCATGTTCCGCGTTGAATTGGAAAACGGTCACGTGGTTACCGCTCATATCTCCGGTAAAATGCGCAAAAACTATATCCGCATCCTGACGGGCGACAAAGTCACTGTAGAGCTGACCCCGTACGACCTGAGCAAAGGCCGCATTGTCTTCCGTAGTCGCTAAGTTACCCATTTTATCGTGCTGCCGTCTTCGTTGCCCGCAGCACCTGTAATCCAAACCGGACTGATTTCAGTCCGGTTTTTTTATGCGCAAAAATATATTATTCAGCCCCTCTAAAGTGCCTATTTGCCCTGCCGATAAATCAGAATACTCCTAAAAAAAACGACTGATTCAATCAGTTCTGATAACTCAGATGGTGGCAAATCAATGAATAAATCGCTGTATTCTTTCCCACTAAAGCCGCTGGTTGTTGCACTGGCTGCCGCACAATGCTTTACCTCTCTTGCACACGCTGACCCGGCACAGACCACGCAGACGGTTGATGGAAGCTACACCACCAGCATGCCTCTGACTATCAGTACCGACGTGCTGAATATCACCAGTGAGGGCATTATTGACACCACCGGCGATGCTGTTCTTAACAATCGCGCTACTACGCTGATAGATAATCAGGGGAAGCTTACCTCGCAGCTCTTTTCAGCACTGCGTAATCAGCTCACTATTGATACTCTGAACAATTCCGGAACCATCAGCGTTGGCAATATGAGCTTCCCGGCCCCGGGACAAAGCGCGATTGTCAACGAGAGCGGTGCCACAATTAATACACTGCTGAACAGCGGCACAATTATGACTGGCAGCGGTTTCGACCCTATCATGTCTCAAACGCTGGTGGGCATCACCAACTCCGGTACTATTGACTCGCTGATCAATGAAGCACAAGGCACCATCTCTGGTAGCCGGGCGGCTATCGTCAACAGCGGTACGCTGAACGAGCTGAACAATGCCGGTACCATCACCACCTCAAATAATTTTTTCCTGGGCAACACATCTGATGCCATCGTCAACAATGGCGTGATAGGCAGCATCAATAACAGCGGTACCATTGCAGGGAACATCAGAAATAATAGCGCTAATGAACTGGTGATTAACGGCGGCAAAGGCGATCGTGGCACCCTTACCGGTACCAACAACTTATTTCTGATGACAATGCCATCTGTCACTCCGGTTGGATTAATTTACAGTACGGGTGCCGACGTTCGTTTGCAGAAAGGTATGCTTCTGCTGAACGATAACGTTGATTTGGGCGGTGTTCATACGCTGACCAACAATGCCGATGTGATGATCACCCAGCCGTTAACCGTCACCGGTAACTATCATCAAACAGCTAACGCTATTTTGAATATCGGCGTCGCTGATAGCGCAACTGCCCTGGGTACAACAATCGATGTTGGCTACGGTCGCCTTAATGTCAGCGGTAATGCATCCATCGACTCCGGATCAACTATCCGCCTGAGCCGCACCGGCAGCAGCTACGGCTTTGCCAGCGGCCAGCGCTATCTGGTAATCACCGCAGCGCACGCCGACTATAACGAACAGACCCTGAACTATGTTGCCGATAATTTTAACGGCAGCGTGAAGGGACAGCTGATTAACGACGGCAGCACCACTGGCCTTGCACTCTATCTGAAAGATAAGCAGCCTAACGACGGTGGCAACAATAGTGGTGGCAACAACAATGGTGGCAACACGCCAACCGTAACGGCAAAACCACTGCCAACCACCGGCAACGCAATCTCCTCTCTGAACGGGCTTTCAGGTTACAACGGCTTTTCCACCGGCCTGTTGAATCTGTTTAACGCCTCAAAAACCATTACCACCGAAGCCGAAGCCAACCGTATTGGCGAGCAGCTGGCACCAACGCAGAACAGTATGGCATCAGCCGCCACTTCCGCAGCATCGATGGATGCCCTGGGCGTTATCGGCGGACATCTGGATGGTCTGCGTATCACCCCGGGAGCCAGCGCGCGCGGTATTGCTACCGGTGATGACAGCATGGAGTGGGCAGCCTGGGGTAAACCGTTCTACGGCAGCGCTCGTCAGGGAATGGTTGATAATGTCAGCGGATACCGGGCGCATTATGCCGGTATGATTCTGGGAGCCGACCGTCAGTTACTGGATAACTGGCGTGCCGGTGCTGCACTGAGCTACAGCCGTACGTCTGTGAAAGGGGCTGATAACCTGAAAGGTAGCAACAGTGATGTTGACGCCTGGGGCGGGATCCTTTACGCCACCTATAGCGGCGATCCATGGTTTGTTAACCTCAGCACCAGCCTGACACGCCAGACTTATGACAGTCAGCGCTCCGTAGAGTTTACCGGCTTTAGCGATAGCGCCAGCAGCCACTTCCACGGCCAACAGGTGGCAGTGAAAGGTGAAGCAGGCTATCCGATCGCACTGGGCCTGAACACCACGCTGACGCCGCTCGCCAGCCTGAGCTATAGCTATCTGCATCAGGGCAGCTATGAGGAAAACAGCGAAAGCGGCAGTGCCCTGAGCGTTGACAGCGCCCACAGTCAGTCGGTGGAAAGTAGCCTTGGTGGTAAACTGGCGCACAGCTGGTCGACTCCAGCCGGAGACCTGTCTCCGTTTGTACAACTGATGTGGACGCATCAATATGACCGCAGTCCGATGACCACTAACTCTGGTTTCAGCGCGGATAGCCTGGGTGAAACACGCTTTACTTCCCAGGGCGCTCGCCAGGCTTCAGACAGTGCAGAGACCAGCGTCGGCGTTGCCCTCGCCCATGCTGACGACCTGACGCTGGAAGCGCGCTATGACTTGCAGACAGCGCCGCATTTCGACGGACAGACTGTCAGCCTGCAAGTGCGTAAACTGTTCTAAGCCACCGGTGAGATATATTCACCTTTGCAGTGGGTTGCTGTGGTGTAGCCTGGTTACAGGCTGCGCCACAGAGAACCGTGTTGCGACTGCCGACGCCATCGCGCGTCCGGCGGGTTTGCAACAGGGTGAAATCCACGCAGCTCCTTTTGTACTCAGCTGGTGGGGGAAAATACGCGATCCCCATCAGCCTGTGCATCTCTATATCGAAGGTGATGGCTTTGCCTGGGTTACCCCCAGCCAGCCCTCGCGTGACCCTACTCCGCTTAATCCACTGGCGCTGAAACTTGCCGCAGCTGATCCTGCCGCTAACGTGGCATATCTGGCTCGCCCCTGTCAGTACATTCCTATGGAACGCAACCCGACCTGCAACCCGAGCTGGTGGACGGATCGCCGTTTCGCTCCGCAGGTTATTGAGGCAATGAACGACGCAGTCAGCCAGATACTGCAACAGGCACCCGGGCAGCAGCTGGTGCTGACAGGCTACTCTGGCGGCGGTGCAGTAGCAGCACTGATAGCGGCACGGCGCAGCGATGTGCTGTCACTGCGCACCGTGGCAGGCAATCTGGATATGGATGAAGTTAACCGTCTGCATCATGCCAGCCCGATGCCGCTGTCGCTAAATGCGAAGGATGTCGCTCGTACGCTGGCAAAACTGCCGCAGATTCACTTCTCAGGCAGTGCCGATCGGGTAGTCCCACTGCGTGTGGCGGAAGGATATGCTCATGCCAGCCATTCTGAATGTGTAGAGGTTGTCAGCGTTTCGGGGCTGACGCACGGCGGTAACTGGGAACAAGAGTGGCCGGCATTGCTGAAACAAAAGCCAGCCTGCAAATAGATAAAAAAAAGCCTGATGAGCAATCATCAGGCTTTTTTATTACCGTAAGAGCGGCAGATTAATGCACAGTCCCTTCCGCTTTGCGCTTCTCTGCGCTGAGGAAGTGGTAGGTAAGCTGGTTTTTATCTTTATCCAGCGCTACCGACACTGAACCACCATCAACCAGTGAACCAAACAGCAGTTCATTCGCCAGTGGTTTTTTCAGGCTTTCCTGCACGGTACGAGCCATTGGGCGTGCACCCATCGCTTTGTCGTAGCCTTTCTCTGCCAGCCAGTCGCGGGCATCGTCGCTGACTTCCAGCGAAACGCCTTTAGCATCCAGCTGCGCCTGGAGTTCGACGATAAATTTGTCGACCACCTGATGAATCACAACCTGGTCGAGATGTTTGAACCAGATAATGTTGTCGAGACGGTTACGAAACTCTGGCGTAAAGATCTTTTTGATCTCTTCCATCGCGTCGGTGCTGTTGTCCTGCTGGATCAGCCCGATAGATTTACGTTCCGTTTCGCGAACCCCGGCGTTGGTGGTCATCACAACTACCACATTACGGAAGTCTGCTTTACGGCCGTTGTTATCGGTCAGCATCCCGTTATCCATCACCTGAAGAAGCAGGTTGAAGACATCAGGGTGCGCTTTTTCGATTTCATCCAGCAACACTACCGCATGCGGATGTTTAATCACCGCATCAGTTAACAGGCCGCCCTGGTCGAAACCAACGTAGCCAGGAGGGGCACCAATCAAACGACTGACGGTGTGACGCTCCATATACTCGGACATGTCAAAACGCAGCAGCTCAATGCCCAGCGCTTTCGCCAGCTGCACCGTAACCTCGGTTTTCCCGACACCGGTCGGACCGGCAAACAGGAAGGATCCAACGGGTTTACGATCCTGACCCAGACCTGCGCGGCTCATTTTGATCGCTTCGGTCAGCACTTCAATGGCATTATCCTGGCCGAACACCAGCATTTTCAGGCGATCACCAAGTGTTTTCAGTGAATCGCGATCGGAGGCTGAAACGCTCTTCTCAGGAATACGCGCAATACGCGCTACCACTGTTTCGATATCCGCAACGTTAACAGTTTTTTTGCGTTTGCTGACCGGCATCAGACGTGCGCGAGCGCCCGCCTCATCAATCACGTCAATGGCCTTGTCAGGCAGATGACGATCGTTGATATATTTCACCGCCAGCTCAACCGCCGCACGCACGGCTTTCGCAGTATAGCGAACATCATGGTGCGCTTCGTATTTCGGTTTCAGGCCGTTGATGATCTGCACGGTTTCATCAACCGTAGGCTCAGTAATATCGATTTTCTGGAAGCGACGTGCCAGCGCACGGTCTTTCTCGAAAATATTGCTGAATTCCTGGTAGGTAGTTGAACCCATCACACGGATTTTCCCGCCAGAGAGCAGCGGTTTAATCAGATTCGCTGCATCCACCTGGCCGCCAGAAGCTGCACCCGCACCGATGATAGTATGAATTTCATCAATAAACAGAATGCTGCTGCTGTCCTGCTCAAGCTGCTTCAACAACGCTTTAAAACGTTTCTCGAAGTCACCGCGGTATTTGGTACCCGCCAGCAGCGAACCAATATCCAGTGAATAGATGGTGCAATCTTTCATCACTTCAGGCACATCGCCCTGAACAATACGCCAGGCAAGACCTTCCGCAATTGCCGTTTTACCAACACCAGATTCACCCACCAGCAGCGGGTTATTCTTACGGCGGCGGCAGAGAACCTGAACTGCACGTTCAAGCTCTTTATCCCGGCCAATCAGCGGATCAATACCGCCTACACGGGCAAGCTGGTTAAGGTTGGTGGTGAAGTTTTCCATACGATCCTCCCCGCCTGCTTGCTCTTCATTAACCGGATTTTCAGCACCCGATGCCGGGCCTGGCTCATCCTTGCGTGTACCGTGCGAGATATAGTTCACCACATCAAGACGGCTGACTTCATGTTTGCGCAGCAGATAAGCAGCCTGCGACTCCTGCTCGCTGAAAATCGCGACCAGGACGTTAGCGCCAGCCACTTCGCTGCGGCCAGACGATTGCACGTGGAAAACAGCACGTTGCAGTACGCGTTGGAAACTGAGCGTCGGCTGTGTGTCGCGCTCTTCTTCGCTAACCGGCAAGACCGGGGTGGTTTGTTCAATGAAAGCTTCGAGCTCCTGCCGCAACGCGACGATATCCACCGTACAGGCTTCCAGTGCCTCTCTGGCCGACGGGTTACTGAGCAAAGCCAGTAACAAATGCTCGACGGTCATAAACTCATGTCGGTGCTCGCGCGCTCTGGCGAAAGCCATATTTAAACTGAGTTCCAGTTCTTGATTGAGCATAGGCACCTCCCCCAATAGATCGCCTTATTCAGGCTTTTTCCAGCGTACAAAGCAACGGATGCTCATTTTCCCTGGCATATTTGTTCACATTAGCGACTTTAGTCTCTGCCACTTCGGCAGTAAAAACACCACAGATCGCCTTTCCCTGGTAGTGAACCGCGAGCATCAGTTGCGTTGCACGTTCAACATCATAAGAAAAGAACTTTTGCAGAACGTCAATAACAAATTCCATAGGCGTATAATCGTCATTATTCAGAATAACTTTACACATCGATGGTGGCTTGAGCTCCTCACGAACTTTATCGTCTGCAAGTTTCTCAAAATTAAGCCAGTCGTTTGTCTTTCCCATACATACCCAGTGTGATCAAGATTACTTACTTACGCCACATTAACACTATTCAGGTTAGGAATAACATGAACACAATGTTGTACAGCGTAGTGGAAATTGTGTACAGAAATCACCAATCGCGACCTTCATCACAAAATTTGCAATAGCGTTAACTGCTTCAAATTTTGGTGATTTCATCCCCATCATAACCGCCCCTTTGCTTGACCCTTGAAGCCAATTCTCTACAGTACAAACACAGGCTGAATGAAGTTTAACCAGCCCTCAGGTTTTGTAGTCTGACACCTCACCCAATTTAGAATGTCTTGCGAGGGATGTAGAAGCATGGAGACGGGTACTGTTAAGTGGTTTAATAACGCCAAAGGCTTCGGTTTCATCTGCCCGGTGGGCGGCGGCGACGATATTTTCGCTCACTACTCAACGATTAAGATGGACGGTTACAGAACGCTAAAAGCCGGGCAACAAGTCCAGTTTGATGTGCATCAGGGGCCAAAAGGCAATCATGCCAGCCTCATCGTTCCTGTTGAAGAGGCCATCGCTATCAGCGCATGACCCTCTATTCATTCTGTACAACCCTGCGACAAAATGCCAGCCACTGATGCTGGCATTTTTATACCTCTACCGGCCACCCTGTTAATATGGGTGGGCCTGGAGCAATTTCAACCCTGCCGCGATACCGCCCCGTGGAAAAAAACAAAACATCACCTTTTACCTACCGCTTGCCTACCACCTTCACCGCTATCCAGGTCACACTGGGCGAAGATCAGGTGATACGATGATAGACCGCTACAAATCTCGTCTTGTACAGGAAATGCTCCCGTCCCGGTGTGGGTAATTGCGTCAGATCAAATCAACCTGCGTTAATTATTTCTGCTGCTTGTATCTCAGGCCGTAATCTCATACATAAGATGCATATTAAATACATCTTATAAAGGGTGAGACTATGTTCTGTATTCAATGTGAGCAAACAATGCGTACTCCAGCTGGTGACGGCTGTGCTTACGCGCAAGGTATGTGCGGTAAAACAGCGGAAACCTCCGATCTCCAGGATCTGCTGGTAGCAGTGCTTCAGGGGCTGTCAGCCTGGGCTTTACAGGCGCGCAGCCTGGGAATTATTGACCACGAAGTGGACAGCTTCGCCCCACGTGCGTTTTTCTCCACGCTGACCAACGTCAACTTTGACTCCGGGCGTATTGTTGATTATGCATTTGAAGCCATTACTCTGCGCGAACGTCTGCAACAGCGTTGCGTACAGATGGGCGGCAGTCTGTTTCTTGATCACCCGCTGGCCGCACTGACGCTGGTAAGCCATGATATCGCTGCACTACAGCAGCAGGCCGCGCAATTCGCCCTCAACGATAGCGGCACAGATGCAGATACCCTCGGGCTGCGCCTGCTCTGCCTGTATGGCCTGAAAGGCGCTGCGGCGTATATGGAGCACGCCCACGTGCATGGCCGTTTCGATAATGATGTTTATGCTGAATATCATCAGATTATGGCCTGGCTGGGAACAAAACCAGATAACACCGCCGAACTGGTGGCCTGCGCCATGCAGATTGGCAAAATGAATTTCACCATTATGGGCATGCTGGATGAGGCGCAGACCACGGTATATGGCGATCCGCAGCCTGCTACCGTCAATGTGCGCCCTGTTGCCGGTAAGGCGATTCTTATTTCCGGCCACGATCTGAAAGATCTGCAACTGCTGCTTGAGCAGACCGCAGGCAGAGGTATTAACGTCTTCACTCACGGTGAGATGCTGCCAGCCCACGGCTATCCGGAACTGAAAAAATACCCTCATCTGGTGGGCAACTACGGCAGCGGATGGCAGAACCAGCAAACGGAATTTGCCCGTTTCCCTGGCCCGATTGTCATGACCTCCAACTGCATTATCGATCCCCTGGTAGGCGATTATCAGCATCGTATATGGACGCGCAGCATCGTCGGCTGGCCTGGCGTCAATCATCTGGACGGTGAAGATTTCTCCGCCGTTATCGAACAGGCAGACAGTATGCCAGGCTTCCCATGGAGTGAGATCCCCCATGAGATCACCGTTGGCTTCGGGCGTAAGGTTCTGGTGGACGCCTGTGACAGCGTGATTGACCTGGTGAGCCGTAAAAAACTGCGCCATGTGTTCCTTGTGGGTGGCTGCGACGGTAGCCGCGAGCAACGCAGCTACTTCACCGATTTGGCGCTGGCTATTCCGCAGGACTGCCTGGTGCTTACGCTGGCCTGCGGTAAATACCGCTTCAATAAACTGGAGTTTGGTCATATTGAAGGGTTACCGCGTCTGCTGGATGTGGGCCAGTGCAATGACAGCTATGCAGCAATTATGCTGGCGGTAAAACTGGCAGAGAAACTCAACTGTGGCGTCAACGATCTGCCGCTGTCTCTGGTACTTTCATGGTTTGAACAGAAGGCGATTGTGGTACTGCTGACGCTGCTATCGCTGGGGGTAAAAAATATTCGTACCGGGCCAACCTCTCCGGCATTCCTCACCGACAACCTGCTGGCACTGCTACAGAAAGAGTTCGGTTTAATCCCGGTCACCAGCGTAGAAAACGACCTGGCAACTATTCTGGGCAAGGGGGAGTAACCTATGAGCTCATCTACACTGTGTCCCTGGCGTATGCAGGTTCACCATATCCAGCAGGAAACCCCGGATGTCTGGACGCTGGCGCTGATTAACCATGATTTCTACCGCTGGCAGGCGGGCCAGTTTGCCCTGGTGAAAATCGGTAACAGTGATGAACTGCGCGCTTACACGCTCTCATCCACACCCGGACAAAGTCCGTTTATCACTCTGACCATTCGTCATATTGAACAAGGTAAAGGCTCCGGCTGGCTGACACAGCATGTACGACCCGGTAATGATATCTGGCTGTCGGATCCTCAGGGAGATTTCAGCTGTGAACGCCACCCTGCAAGCCATTACCTTTTTCTGGCAGCGGGCTGTGGTATCACGCCAATTATGTCGATGTGCCGCTGGCTGAAGGCAAAACAGCCTGACTGTAACGTGCAGCTGCTGTACAGCGTGCGATCGCCGCAGGACATTATTTTTGCTGATGAACTGCGCACCATGCAGCCATGGTTAACGCTGACGATTATCGCCGAAAACAGAGCTACAGATGAGATGCTATCTGGCCGACTTGACGGGCAGCGTCTGGCGGCGCTGGTGCCTGACATTAATCGTCGTACGGTGATGATCTGTGGGCCACAGCCCTATATGGACGGCGCGCAACAGAGTGCGCAGGCGCTGGGGGCAGAGAAAATCTTACTCGAGCAGTTCAATCCAACTGACAGCGCAGAGGCCAGCGCCGGTGATGTACAGTTTACGATCCGCAGTCCGAAGCTGTTACAGGGCGCTACCTTTCCGTCGGGATGGTCATTGCTGGCGGCGATGGAACAGCATCAGCTGCCTGTCGCCACAGCCTGCCGCTCCGGCGTATGCGGCTGCTGCAAAACCCGCATTGCTGAGGGGAACTATCGCACCAGCAGCCAGCAGACGCTGACTGAAAGCGAAATCAATGCAGGCTATGTGCTGGCCTGTAGCTGTTTCCCGCAGAGTGATATTGTCCTCGCCTGATCCTCTCTTTTTTGCCGTGTGAAACTGCTTGTTTCACACGGTTTCTACTTTTCAGTGATGCTTAAACTAAGCTTGTGGCAGCAATCTCCACCTTCCCGCTGAAGGATATCTCCACAACTGAGGAAAAAAGCATGAAGCAAACTGTTGCGGCCCTGGTGGCAAAAACACTGGAAAGTGCAGGAGTGAAACGGATCTGGGGCGTTACGGGTGACTCACTGAACGGTCTGAGTGACAGCCTTAATCGCATGGGTACCATCCGCTGGATGCCTACCCGCCATGAAGAGGTTGCTGCTTTTGCTGCCGGAGCAGAAGCGCATCTTACCGGCGAGCTGGCGGTCTGCGCCGGTTCCTGCGGGCCGGGTAACCTGCATCTGATTAATGGCCTCTTCGACTGCCACCGCAACCATGTACCGGTGCTGGCGATCGCTGCCCATATTCCTTCGGCTGAGATCGGCAGTAACTATTTCCAGGAGACTCATCCGCAAGAGCTATTCCGCGAATGCAGTCACTATTGCGAGCTGGTTTCCAATCCGGAGCAGCTGCCACAGGTGCTTGGCATCGCCATGCGCAAAGCAATCCTTAATAAAGGCGTATCCGTTGTGGTTCTGCCGGGTGATATTGCGCTACAGCTGGCACCAGAAGGAGCCTCATCCGAATGGTATCCTCCGCAGCTTCCGCAGGTACAGCCCGTTGCTGCGGAGCTGGAAAAACTGGCAGAGGTGCTCAATCAGGCCGGTAATATCACCCTGCTGTGCGGCAGCGGCTGCGCGGGCGCTCACAGTGAAGTGGTGGCACTGGCAGAAACGCTAAAAGCCCCGGTCGTTCACGCCCTGCGCGGTAAAGAGCATATCGAATACGATAATCCTTATGACGTAGGCATGACCGGATTGATTGGTTTTTCCTCCGGTTATCACGCCATGATGAACGCTGACACCCTTTTGGTTCTTGGCAGTCAGTTCCCGTACCGCGCTTTTTACCCGGCAGATGCCAAAATTATCCAGATTGATATCAATCCCGGCAGCCTTGGCAGTCACTGCCAGCTGGATATGGCGCTGGTGGGGGATATCAAATCGACTCTTAGCGCCCTGCTGCCTCAGCTGGAGGTCAAAACGGATCGCGGCTTCCTGGATAAGGCGCTGGAGCACTACACGAAAGCGCGTAAAGAGCTGGATGACCTTGCCACAGCCAACGATAAACAGCCCATACACCCGCAGTATCTCGCACAGCAGATCAGCCACTTTGCCAGCGATGATGCGATCTTCACCTGCGATGTAGGTACTCCGACCGTCTGGGCTGCCCGCTACCTGAAAATGAACGGCAGACGACGCCTGCTCGGCTCCTTCAGCCACGGTTCAATGGCCAATGCCATGCCGCAGGCAATTGGTGCGCAGGCCATCGATCCTCAACGTCAGGTTATTGCGATGTGCGGCGACGGGGGATTCAGTATGCTGATGGGGGATTTCCTTTCGCTGGCCCAGTTAAAGCTGCCGGTTAAAATCGTGGTATTTAACAACAGCGTACTGGGTTTTGTGGCGATGGAGATGAAATCCGGCGGTTATCTCACCGACGGTACCGATCTGGAAAACCCTAATTTTGCGGCGATTGCTGAAGCCTGCGGCGTTAAGGGATTCCGTGTAGAGCAGGCATCCCAACTGGATAATGCACTACAGCAGGCACTGGCTCACGACGGACCGGCGCTGATCGACGTGGTCACAGCCAAAGAGGAGCTGGCCATGCCGCCGCAGATCAAACTGGAGCAGGCCAAAGGCTTCAGCCTGTATATGCTGCGGGCAATTATTAATGGCCGTGGTGATGAGTTAGTTGATCTGGCAAAAACTAACTGGCTACGGTAAAAATGTGAAGGCCTTTTATACGGACGCTGCGGCGTCCGTTTTACCGTTGACAGGAGAATAAGCTTGATTGATCTGCGTAGTGATACCGTTACCCGCCCCACCCAGGCGATGCTAAATGCGATGATCCAGGCCGAAACCGGCGACGATGTGTACGGTGATGACCCTACGGTGAATAAACTGGAAGCAGAAGCCGCCCGACTGAGCGGCAAGGCCGCAGCACTGTTCCTGCCAACGGGTACCCAGGCTAACCTGGTGGCTCTGCTCTGCCACTGCCAGCGCGGAGAAGAGTATATCGTCGGCCAGCTGGCGCATAACTATAAATATGAAGCAGGCGGCGCGGCGGTGCTGGGCAGCATACAGCCGCAGCCGATTGCTGCCGCCGCTGACGGCACGCTACCGCTGGATGTGGTCGCGCAATATATCAAACCAGATGATGTGCATTTCGCTATCACTCGCTTGTTAAGCCTTGAGAACACCCATAACGGCAAAGTGCTGCCGGTTGAGTATTTGCAACAGGCGTGGACTTTTACCCGTGAACGCAATCTGGCGCTGCATATTGACGGTGCACGTATTTTCAACGCAGCAGTGGCGCTGCAAGTGCCACTGGAAGCGCTCGCCCGCTATAGCGATACGCTGACCATCTGCCTCTCTAAAGGACTGGGAACGCCGGTGGGGTCGCTGCTGTGTGGGAGTGAGGAGTTTATCCGGCGCGCACGCCGCTGGCGTAAAATGACCGGCGGCGGGATGCGTCAGGCGGGCATTCTGGCGGCAGCAGGACTGTATGCCCTGGAGCACAATGTGGCTCGCCTGAAAGATGACCATGATAACGCAGCATGGCTGGCGGAAGCGCTACGTGATATCGGCGTTGATGTCACCCGCTGTGACACCAATATGGTGTTTCTGCGCCTGCCAGAAGCGCAGGTCACCACGCTGGGGCCATGGATGCAGGAACGCGGTATTCTCATCAGCCCTGGCGCGATTACCCGCCTGGTCACTCATCTGGACGTCAACCGCGAGGCTTTGCAACAGCTGGTCAGCCAGTGGCAGGCATTTTTAGCTACGCAGTAACTCAGTCAGAACCGTATTTTTCCAGCAGTGCAGCGGCGATGGCTTCTGTTTCAGCATCGGCCATACCGCTGTAATCTGACGGACGAAAGTGCATCTGAAACGCTGCGATGAGCGCCTGCTGCTGATACGGTTTCATCTGCGACGTAACCTCATAGCCATAACGGGCCAGCAGACTCAGCAGACGGGCCTTATCCACCCGCTGCGTCGGGACACGGCCCGCCAGCCAGTATGTCACCCTTTCGGCATCAGGCCAGGCTCCCACGCCCTGTTGGGCAAACCACTGCCAGGGAAACAGCGGGCCTGGATCCTGCTTGCGCAATGGGGCAATATCACTGTGTGCCACCACATCTTGTGGCCGGATCCCGTAGCGCTGGACAATATCGCGCATCAGCGGCAGCAGTGCATCCATTTGCGACTGAGGGAAAGGCTGCCAAATCACCACCCCGCTGTCACGACGCCAGCCCCGGTTTTCAAGCTCGATACCGATCGAGGTGTCATTTAAGCGCGTGGCACCGCGCCAGAAACTCTCGCCAGCATGCCATGCCAGCATCGACTCAGGCACCAGTCGCCACACCATCGGCTGACCGTCATATTTCGGCGGCGAGGCCGGTAACAAATAGTGCGCACTGACGCTGCGATCGGTCAGCGTGTTCAGTGAGCGCGGAAAATCCCCTGCGGTGTAATGAATGACTAACACTTTAACGCGAGGACGCGCACCGTAAGCTTCCTGACGGGTGTCCACCATATATCCCTGGTGCTGTTGCAGCCCTTCCGGGGTGATGGAGGTGTACAGAAAAATCGCCAGCAGCAGCAACAGCGGGCGGACAATTGACAACGGGCTCATCAGTGGTGCAGTTTAACAGCGGTACCGCTAACGCTGACCATCAGCATGCTGCTGTCTTTGCCCACGGTTTCGTAATCAATATCGATACCGACTATGGCATCGGCTCCCAGCGCTTTTGCTTCCGTTTCCATCTCAGCAAAAGCAATCTGACGCGCCTTACGCAGCTCTTTCTCATACGCACCGGAACGACCACCGACGATATCGCGGATCCCCGCGAAAAAGTCCTTAAAAATATTGGCACCGAGAATCGCTTCGCCAGTTACCACGCCACAGTATTCAGTAATCGGCTGGCCTTCTAACGTTGGCGTTGTGGAAAATTTCATATCGCTCTCCTTTTCAATGATCGCATCGCTCTTGTAAATATCATGAACGGCTATACTTTAATGATAAAGCACACCCGCTGATAACAATAAGGAAATCAAAATGAAATACCAGTCATTTGCTGCCGTAGTACCCCTTGCGCTGCTACTCAGCGCCTGTACTACAGTAGAACCCGCCTACAAGGATATTGGCACCCGGGTGGCCCCCTGTGCCGATGGCGGCCCGGACAGCGTAGCGCAACAGTTCTACGATCTGCGCGTCCAGCAGCCAACGCAGGGCATACCGGATGCACAACTTCTGGCAAAATATCGTCCGCTACTCAGCGAGTCCCTCTACCAGTCGTTGATCAATGCACAGACTAAACCGAATAAAACGGCACTGCTGCGCGGCGATATCTTCTCAAGCCAGAGCCAGGGCCCAACTTCAGCCAGCGTGGCAGACGCCTCAACTATCCCCAATACCGATGCGCGTAATATTCCGCTGCGAGTCACGCTGAAGCGCGGAGATACCAGCTGGCAGGACGAGGTACTGATGGTTCGTGAAGGCACCTGCTGGTCGGTCAGCGACGTGCGCTATCTGGGCCATAACCCGCATTTATCCGGCGGTTCGCTGGTTCAGCAACTGCAAAGATAAAGGCATTATCACTGCCGCTGGCGCAGGCTGGCGGCGGACTCTCCTGCCCGATATATCCCCAAATGCTTTCCTCTATCTTCCGCCAAATAATTTAAAAATCATGGTTTTACTATTCATGTTAACCCTCTATGGCCGTACCTTGCTGTGTACGGTTTCATTAATCTTATTAATCATTTAACCAACTGATTAATGCTATATACACCCTGATAATATCGATAGTATTGGAATAGAAATAGTTGGTAAATCAATGGAGGTAAATAACAGAAAAAACGGGTAAAGATGAATATATTTACGAACCAGTTAATGACAAACAAAACGAATCACTAAAGTGGCTCATAAAAGAGCTAACTGAGACGTTAAATGTTTCAATGAATGAAATATACCGCCATCCTGAAATAGGTAGAAAAAATGCAACAGAGGCTAGCACTGCGAGATGGTAAATATAAAAAATATTCAATTATATTATCACTCATTTTTTCAACCATATATTACCAATTCGTTAAATATTAAAATTAAGTAAGGGATGACATGTTCCAGCTGCGGTTAGTCTCAATTATCATTGTTCTGATGTGCATAACCGGCTGTGATGCCCCGCCAAAAGAAACAGATCCCCGAACTGAACCACCGCTGGTTAGAGTTACTAAAGCTATTCATGTCACAGATTTTTCTCGCTCTTTTACGGGCGTAGTGGCTTCACGTGTTCAGAGTGATTTAGGGTTCAGAATTGCAGGAAAAGTGCTTGAGCGGATGGTTGATACCGGTCAAACCGTCAAAAAGGGTCAGGCGCTGATGTTGCTGGATCCAAAAGATTTAGAATTGCAGGTAAAATCTGACGAACAGGCTTTAGCCGCTGCGCAATCACGCGCCAGACAGGCTGCTGCTGATGAAGCACGGTATAAAAAACTATTAACTATCGGCGCAATCTCCTCTGCCACTTATGATCAGGTTAAAGCTCAGGCCGATATAACCAAAGCTGAATTACGCGCAGCTCAGGCCCAAACGAACGTTGCCAGAAATGCTACCGAATATTCGATACTAACAGCAGATGCTGACGGAGTTATCGTCGAGACCTTTGTCGAGCCAGGCCAGGTCGTTTCCGCAGGGCAAACAGCGATCAGGCTTGCCAGAGCAGGGCAGCGTGAAGCAGTAATAGATCTGCCCGAAACATTACGGATCCCACTTGGAACTATCGCATCTGCTAAATTATATGGTTTCAGCCAGGAAATTGGTCAGGCAACATTAAGGGAGCTGTCTGATACTGCCGACCCTATGACACGCACATTTAAAGCGAGATTTGTACTCACTCCTCCCCTTTCATCAGCTCCATTAGGAAGCACTATCACATTACAAATATCGCAGAGTGAACACCCGTCTGAACAATTAAAAGTTCCTTTAAGCGCAATAATAGAATCCGATAAGGGAAAAGGCCCCGGCATATGGGTTATCGCGGGAGAACCACCGAAAGCATCATGGCGGTCGGTAAAAATAACCAGAATTAGTGACGACAACGCTATTGTTTCAGGAGATATCAATCCCAAAATAGAGATCGTCTCACTGGGTACTCATTTACTCCGGGAAGGTGAGGAAGTGAGACTGGAAAAAAATAAAAATAACTCGTCACAGGGAGGTCAGAATAATGAGTAACTATAAATTTAACCTCTCAGCCCTGGCCGTACGTGAAAAGTCGATTACACTTTTCTTGATTATAATTATCTCCATTTCAGGGGCCATCGCCTATTTAAAACTTGGACGTGCTGAAGATCCCCCTTTCACAGTGAAACAACTGACTGTCATTACTGCATGGCCCGGTGCGACGGCGGATGAGATGCAGAATCAGGTAGCGGATCCGCTTGAGAAGCGCATGCAAGAGTTAAGCTGGTATGACCGTACCGAAACCTATACCCGCCCGGGACTGGCATTCACCACGGTCTCGCTAAAAGACAGTACCCCTCCTGCGGAAGTTCCTGAACAGTTTTACCAGGCGCGAAAGAAAATAAGCGATGAATCGCACAAACTTCCCGCAGGAATAATAGGGCCGATGGTCAATGATGAATATTCGGATGTAACATTTGCCTTGTTCGCACTCAAAGCTAAAGGTGAACCTCAACGACAGCTGGTACAGGAAGCAGAAAAATTACGACAGCAATTCTTACATGTACCCGGCGTTAAGAAAGTCGATATTATTGGTGAGCAAACTGAGCATATCTTCATCTCCTTTTCCTTTGAACGGCTGGCAACACTGGGTGTCACTCCCCAGCAAATTTTTTCAGCCCTGCATGATCAGAATGCACTCACTCCCGCAGGCTCCATTGACACTTCCGGCCCATATATCTTTATCCGCCTTGATGGTGCGTTCGATAAACTGGATAAGATTCGAGAAACGCCCGTTGTGGTCGAAGGTAAAACGCTCAAATTAACCGACGTAGCCACCGTGGAACGGGGCTATGAAGATCCTGCCACATTTATGGTGCGCAGTAATGGCGAGCCAGCGTTACTATTAGGGATCATCATGCGTGACGGCTGGAATGGGCTGGATCTCGGTAAAGCACTGGATTTAGAAACACAAAAAATTAACCATCGTTTACCCCTCGGTATGGCTCTAACCAAGATCACCGACCAGTCAGTAAACATTCGTTCTGCCGTAGATGAATTTATGATGAAATTCTTTGTGGCACTGCTGGTTGTTATTGGGGTGTGCTTCCTGAGTATGGGCCTGCGGGTAGGAATTATCGTGGCAGCAGCGGTACCTCTTACACTTGCAGTGGTCTTTATTGTCATGGGTGCCACAGGGAAAAATCTCGACCGCATCACACTTGGCTCATTAATTATCGCACTTGGGTTACTGGTTGATGACGCGATCATCGCCATCGAGATGATGGTTGTGAAAATGGATGAAGGCTACAGCCGGATTAAAGCCTCTGCCTGTGCCTGGAGCCTCACTGCCGCACCAATGCTTTCCGGAACGCTAATCACCGCTATTGGATTTATGCCTAATGCATTTGCTGAATCAACCGCTGGTGAATATACCAGTAATATGTTCTGGATTGTCGGTGTTGCCCTGATTGCATCCTGGATAGTGGCCGTAGTATTCACGCCTTACCTTGGTGTGGCTTTATTGCCCGATAGACAAAAAACTAAACAGGGCAGAGACTCCATCTATAGCAGCAAAAACTACAATAAGTTCAGAAAGTTGCTTATATCAATCATCACGCGCAAATGGCTGGTAGTTTTCTTGGTTACAGGCTCCCTTCTGCTGGCGGCTCTGGGCATGGGCCTGGTGAAGAAACAATTTTTCCCAATATCCGACCGCCCGGAAGTACTTGTCGAAATTCAGATGCCTTACGGAACCTCTATCAGGGAAACATCGGCAACGGTCAAAGCAGTGGAAAACTGGCTGAACGATCAGAAAGAAGCCCAGGTCATCACCTCTTATATCGGACAAGGGCCGCCGCGTTTTTACCTTGCAATGTCGCCAGAGCTTCCCGACCCTTCATTCGCGAAAATGGTGATTCTTACTGAAAATGCAGAGGCCCGTGAAGAACTTAAGTATCGGCTGCGCCAGGCAATCAGCGACGGACGAACACCCGCTGCAAAAGTCCATGTAACACAGCTTGTTTTCGGCCCTTATTCCCCCTACCCGGTGGCATACCGAATTATGGGGCCAGAACCGAAGATACTGCGCCAGATTGCGACTAAAGTGGAAAAAGTAATGCATAACAATCCATCCATGAGAACAGTGAATATGGACTGGGGTTCTAAGGTTCCAACATTACATTTTTCGCTGGATCAAGACCGCCTGCAGGCACTGGGATTAACCACAGCGTCTGTTTCTCAGCAGCTGCAATTTCTGCTGTCGGGTCTCCCTGTTACAGAAGTCAGGCAAGATAACCGTACTGTACAAGTGACGGGCAGAGCCAGAGACGATACCGGAACCAATCTCAAAAAGATTTCGGCGTTCACATTACAAGGTTCTTCAGGGCAGAAAATTCCCTTATCTCAGATAGGAAAAATCGAGGTTTTAATGGAGGAACCGATTCAAAGGCGCAGAGACAGAATACCGACATTAACGGTACGCGGCGATGTTGCTGAAGGTATCCAGCCGCCTGATATCTCGAAGGTAATAATGAGAGATCTCCAGCCGATTATTGCAGAGCTGCCGGCTGATTACAGAATTGAGCAAGCCGGATCGATAGAAGAGTCGGAAAAATCCAGCGATGCCATGCTCCCTCTCTTCCCCATAATGATCGCATTGACATTATTGATAATTATTCTGCAAGTACGATCGATTGCGGCAATGATCATGGTGTTCGCCACCTGTCCGTTAGGGCTGATTGGCGTAGTGCCAACCTTACTGATTTTTCAGCAACCTTTCGGGATTAGCGCCCTCGGGGGGCTAATTGCACTGGCGGGAATATTAATGCGCAACACTCTCATACTGATCGGCCAGATTCATCATAATGAAAGGGCGGGGCTCGACCCGTTTAACGCGGTTATTGAGGCCACCATCCAGCGCGCACGCCCGGTTCTGCTGACGGCACTGGCCGCCATTCTGGCCTTTATACCCCTCACGCAGTCAGTATTCTGGGGGACGCTTGCTTATACCCTGATTGGCGGAACATTCTGCGGAACTATTATGACACTGGTGTTTTTGCCTGCTATGTATGCGATTTGGTTTAAAATTCGCCCGAACAGCACACTCAGTGAGCAACGCGGTTAATCTCCTGCCGGTACATCTGGTGCGCCTGCAAAGGCGCACTAAATAGTGTTCAACTTCTACAATACGATCTCACCCACACATTTGCATAACGGTGAAGCAACATTGAGGTGAAAACCGTTACATCACGCTATGTTGTGCTACTATTCAATCACCCTGCCCGCATAAATAAATTTTAACGCACAATGATTGCATAACTATGCTGTCGACGTTAAGATTTGCGGCATCAATTGCTATTCACTTTTTGCGCATGAGTATTCAACTAAACGGTATTAACTGCTACTACGGTGCCCATCAGGCGCTTTTTGACATTCAGCTGGCTTGCCCTCAGGGCGAGACGCTGGTATTGCTGGGGCCTAGCGGTGCCGGGAAGAGCTCACTGCTGCGCGTGTTAAACCTGCTTGAGATGCCGCGCTCCGGTACGCTTGAAATTGCAGGCAACCGCTTTGACTTCACTAAACCCCCTACGGACGGCGCGATACGCGAGCTGCGTCAAAACGTCGGTATGGTGTTTCAGCAGTACAATCTTTGGCCGCACCTGACTGTCGTTCAGAACCTGATCGAAGCTCCCTGCCGCGTGCTGGGTTTAAGCAAAGCGCTGGCCCATGAACGGGCAGCAAAATTGCTCGATCGCCTGCGTCTGACGACCTTTGCCGACCGTTACCCTCTGCACCTGTCCGGTGGACAGCAGCAGCGTGTGGCTATTGCCCGCGCGCTGATGATGGAACCGGCTGTTCTGCTGTTTGACGAACCTACCGCCGCACTGGATCCGGAGATTACCGCCCAGATCGTCAGTATCATTCGTGAGCTGGCGCAGACCAATATCACCCAGGTTATCGTCACCCATGAGGTGGAAGTGGCACGTAAAACTGCCAGCCGCGTGGTGTATATGGAAAACGGTTATATCGTCGAACAGGGTGATGCCAGCCGCTTTACACAGCCGCAAACCGAGGCGTTTGCCCACTATCTTTCGCATTAATTGCAGGACATAACGATGAAAAAAGTTGTCATTGCCGCACTGTTAGCCGGTTTCAGCCTGAGTGCCAGCGCCGCTCAGACCCTTCGTTTTGCCACTGAGGCGTCATACCCTCCTTTTGAATTCGTGGATTCTAATAATAAGATCCAGGGATTTGATGTCGATCTGGCCAATGCCCTGTGCCGGGAAATTGGTGCCGAATGCACCTTTACCAATCAGGCATTTGACAGCCTGATCCCCAGCCTCAAATTCCGCCGTTTCGATGCGGTGATGGCAGGAATGGATATTACGCCAGAACGTGAAAAGCAGGTGCTGTTTACCAAAGCCTACTACGACAACTCTGCGCTATTTATTGCCCAGAAAGACAAAGTTGCCAACGTTGAAGCGCTGAAGGGGAAACGTGTTGGCGTACAGAACGGAACCACTCATCAGAAATATCTGGGTGAAAAACTGTCTGGAATCAACGTCGTGCCTTACGACAGCTATCAGAATGCGATCCTTGACCTGAAAAATGGCCGTATCGATGCCGTCTTTGGTGACACTGCGGTGGTTAATGAATGGCTGAAGCAGAATCCTAACCTGACCCCGGTCGGTGAGAAAGTGACCGACAAAGCCTATTTTGGTACCGGCCTCGGCATCGCAGTTCGCCAGGGCAATACCGAGCTTCAGGGCAAATTCAACGCGGCGCTGGACAAGGTGAAAGCCAACGGCACCTATAAAACTATTTACAGCAAGTGGTTTCAGCAGTAATTAATGGACGAACTTTATACTCTTGCCAGCGCCGCCGGGATGACCGTCGGCCTGGCCGTTTGTGCACTAATCGCCGGTTTGATACTGGCGATGATTTTTGCCGTCTGGGAATCTGCACGCTGGCGCCCCCTGGCCTGGCTCGGAACCGGGCTGGTGATGCTGTTCCGCGGGCTGCCGGAAATCCTTGTGGTACTGTTTATCTACTTTGGTGCCTCGCAGCTGCTGCTGACGCTTTCAGACGGCTTCACCCTTAATCTGGGTTTTGCGCAGATACCCATTCAGGTCGCCATTGAGAATTTCGACGTCAGTCCATTCCTTTGCGGAGTCATTGCGCTGGCTATCCTCTACTCCTCTTATGCCTCACAAACACTGCGCGGTGCGCTAAAAGCGGTGCCCCTGGGGCAGTGGGAGTCCGGACAGGCGCTGGGGATGAAAAAGACCGCTATTTTCTTCCGCCTGATTATGCCGCAGATGTGGCGTCATGCCCTGCCGGGGCTTGGCAACCAGTGGCTGGTGCTGCTGAAGGATACGGCGCTGGTGTCACTCATTAGCGTGAACGATATTATGCTACAGACCAAGAGCATTGCCACTCGCACCCAGGAACCCTTTACCTGGTATATGATTGCCGCAGCGATTTACCTGCTGATTACCCTGTTCAGCCAGGCGATCCTTAAGCGTATCGAGCTGCGTACAACGCGTTTTGAGCGGGGAGAGAGCTGATGCTGAGTTATTTTCCCGAGCTGCTTAAAGGTCTGAATACCAGCCTGATGCTCACCGTAGCGTCACTGCTGCTGGCGCTGGTTCTGGCCGTGATATTCACCGTTATTCTCGCGCTGAAAGTCCCGGTGCTCAACCTGGTCACCCGCGCCTATATCACTCTGTTTACCGGCACCCCGCTGCTGGTGCAGATATTCCTGATCTACTACGGCCCCGGCCAGTTCCCGGCGATTCAGAATATTCACTGGCTTTGGGCGCTTCTTTCCCAGCCCTGGCTTTGTGCGCTGCTGGCGCTGTCACTGAACAGTGCCGCTTACACCACGCTGCTGTTCCACGGTGCGGTGCGCGCCATTCCTGACGGACAGTGGCAGGCCTGTGCGGCGCTGGGGATGAACCGCCGCGATCAGCTGCGAATTTTGCTGCCTTATGCATTTAAACGTGCGCTCTCATCTTATTCCAACGAAGTGGTGCTGGTGTTTAAAAGCACTTCGCTGGCCTATACCATCACCCTGATGGAAGTCATGGGCCATGGGCAGCTGCTGTACGGTCGTACCTATGATATTGGCGTGTTTGCCGCCGCTGGCGTCATCTATCTTTGCGTTAACGGGATACTGACCCTGATGATGCGCTTGATTGAGCGTCGCGCTCTGGCGTTTGAACAGCGTAACTGATGCCTGCCGATGCCAGATCCCGCCCAGCGGCTCTGGCATCGGTGAAGAAAACACCTTCGTGGCCCTTTAATCAGCGGATAACTAACGGCATCCGTCATCGATACTGGTCAGGACAATGAGACCGCAAGGAAAAAACAGATGAAAAAAATCGTTCTGGCAGCACTGCTGGCCAGCGTAGCCTTTGGAACCCAGGCCGCAGACAAGATTCGTTTTGCCTCCTCAGCGACCTACCCTCCTTTTGAATCCCTGAACAGTGATAATCAGATTGTCGGTTTTGATATCGATCTGGCTAAAGCCCTGTGTAAGCAGATGAAGGCGGAGTGCAGCTTCACCAATAATCCTTTTGACAGCCTGGTACCGGCGCTCAAATTCCGCCGCTATGACGCGGTGATCTCCGGTATGGATATTACCGAAGAGCGCCAGAAGCAGGTCAGCTTTACTCAGCCCTACTACGCTAACTCAGCGATTATCATTGCGCAAAAAGGCAAATTCACCAGCCTGGAGCAGATGAAAGGGAAACGTATCGGTAGCGAAAACGGCACCACGCACCAGAAATATCTGCATGATAAGCATCCTGACGTCACGGCCGTCGCCTACGACAGCTATCAGAACGCAATTCTTGACCTGAAGAATAACCGTCTGGATGGCATCCTGGGGGATACGGCGGTGGTCGGCGCATGGCTTAAGAGCAACCCTAACCTCAGCGCCGTAGGTCAACATATCACTGACAGCAGCTATTTTGGCACCGGACTGGGTATTGCCGTGCGTAAAGATAATGAAGCGCTGCTGAATAAGTTAAACAGTGCGCTGGAGGCCCTGAAAGCTGACGGCACCATTGAGAAACTCAACAAGCAGTGGTTCCCTGAGTAATTCCGCTAAAAGGGCGCGGCATGCCACGCCCTGATCATTCAGAGGCTAATGCGGGCATAGCTGGCCCGCTTTACACCCGCTGCAACAGCGTCAGCACTTCATAATGTGCGGTGTGCGGAAACATATCAAATAGCTGTACGCGAACAATCCGGTAAGATTGCAGACGACCAATATCGCTGGCCATGGTTTCTGCATTGCAGCTGGAGTAGAGGATCCAGGGCGGTGCCATCTTTTCCAGATAAGCACAAAGCTCCGCGCCAATTCCCCGGCGTGGTGGATTCACCAGCACCAGCTCGGGTACGCTCCCTTCTCCGGTGGCAAAAGCGGTTGAGTCCAGTGCTGCAAAACTCACCTTTTTCAACCCCATTCGTTCGGCAGAGCGCTGCGCACAGGCAATCGCCTGCTGGCTGATCTCAATTCCGGTCAGCTGCATCTCAGGCGTGGCGCAGTGCAGACCAAACCCTCCGACCCCGCAGAACAGATCCCACATGGCGCTAACCTGTAACTCTTTGACCCATTCACGCGCCGTGGCATACAGCCCGGCAGCCACCTGTGGATTTGTCTGGAAAAAGCTTTTCGGCAGCACCGACAGCGGCACGTCGTTTAACTGTTCGGCAAGCACCTGATTATCGGTGAGCGGGATCTCTTCTTCCCCTTCAATAATCGCCATCGCCACCGGCTGAATATTGGCAGAAACTACCGCCAGCTGCGGCAGTGCGCGCTGAAGTTCAGGCAGTGCGGCACGCAACTGCGCCACTTTTGTTGTTGAGCGCAAAACGAAACGCAGCATCAGCTGCCCGTTATGCTGGCTTTCGGTTAACAGAATATACTTCAGCTCACCGCGACGGCGTGCAACGTTATAGGGCGTCAGCCCGGCACGGGCAATAAAGGGACGCAGCTGCGCAAACACCGCTGCAAAACTGTCAGGATAAAGCGGACAGTCACTCAGATCGACCGGCGTACCATCACGATGCAGCATTCCCAACAGCGGGCGCTCAACGCTGCCACTGACAACCATTTTGGCTTTGTTTCGAAATTTTTGCGGCTGCGAGAGCACTGGCGGAAGCCACTGCCCTACCGGATGAGATTCCAGTAACTGCTGTAAATGAGACTGCTTTTGGGAAACTTGCTGAATATACGGCGTTTCCAGCCACTGGCAGGAACGGCAACGCCCGGCGTCATAAAGCGCGCAATGCATGATTAAAGCCTGGTTTGGGTAGCGAAATGCAGTCAGTCAGTATAGCAGTGGAGGATTAACGATAAAACTGCCGACTGTTTTTTGGTGCGAATAGCAGCAAAATCACCAATACATCAGGAAGCTTCTGTAACAAAAGTGACGATACGACCTGACTATCACTCCCATTGCTGATACTGAAAATCTCCGGATAAACCCATCCCATTGAGGCGACAAACATATAGATCAGAACCAGCAGCTGCGCCGCCAGGTACCCCCAGCGTCCCCAGTTATGGCCACGCATCAGGGCAATAGCGCAGCGTAACTCGATAAAGAAAATCAGCTGGCTGGCAATAAATATCAGCGTGGAGTCCCACGCCTGCGCGCTGCGATGGACGAAATTCATCAATTCCGCCAACCCCAGTTCATTGACCAGCAACACAACGCCAAGGCAGCGAGTGGCAATAATAGCGATCCCGGCAATCCACACCGGCACCGGAATACTCTCCATGCCGCGGAACGGGGTTTTGTCCTCTCTCAACACCTCTGACATCTCTTCCTCCGCCCTGCTGCCGCTGCGCCCTGTGATGGTGCAACTGAACCATCATGGTGTCTCTCTGTTGCGCTGATAAGAATATTCCCACTGAGAACAGAAAAAAAGAGCCTTTTAATTTATCGCTGTAAATAAATAATCTTTTTTTCACCTTTATCTGATAGCGGAAATAACCGGTGCTGCCCCGGCTTACGGGGAAGATTAATGACATTAATCAATACTGGCACGATATCTGCAATACGAACCCGGTGGTTCAATGCTTATCGGCATCAGCTACGTTATTTTTAGCCCAGACTGGTCAATAATTCCACTATATGGAACGAAAAAACACTTATGGGCTATTTTGCATAACCTTTGGTCAATATCGGGGAGCAGGAACAAGATGTCTGAAGATAAAATGACCCACCCGGGTGAAAAGTGGTCAGTCGGCGGCGGTGCCTGGCTGGCGTTAATATTAGCTATTCTGTTTTTTTCCGGCCTGTTGTTTAACGTTGAGGGTAAGGCCTGGCTGGGAGCATTTGATTTCACTACTCTGGGTGGCAGTTTCGGCACCATGAAAGACCCGGCCCATAATACCTTCGTCGGCGCTGGTGGCTTAAGTGCGAAAGCCGGTTTCCTGTTCGCGCTCTCGCTGGTACCTACCGTTATGCTGGCCCTCGGGCTGCTGGAGATCTTCACTCATTACGGCGCCATTCGTGCCGCGCATAAGTTACTTACCCCGTTATTACGACCGCTGTTAGGGATTCCCGGACGCACCGGCCTGGCGTTAATTACCGATTTACAAAGCACAGATGCCGGAGCGGCATTAACCAAAGAGCTGTACGACAACAAGCAGATCAGTAAAAAAGATGTGGTGATAATGGCCGCCTGGCAATATTCAGGTGCAGGTCTGATTAATAACTACTTCTCCATCGGCTCGGCGTTATTTGCCTCTCTGGCTACGCCGGTGCTGGTACCACTGGTACTGATGTTCATACTGAAATTTGTTGGCGGAGCTTTTGTGCGCCTCATGCTGAATACCGTTTATAAGCGAGATTTCCACCATGCAGAATAATCCTCAGGTTAGTGTCTCTAATAATCCGTTCGATATCTTTGTTATTGGCGCACGTAAAGGTTTTCATATTGCCATTCACAACTTAATGCCAAACGTGGTGATGGCCTATGTGATTGCAGAAGTGCTCAACCTGCTTGGCGTGATGAAACTGATTGGTACCCTGTTTGCGCCCGTAATGGGACTGTTCGGCCTGCCCGGCGAGGCGGTAACGGTGCTGCTGACCGCGTGGCTCTCATCCTCTGCCGGTACCGGCGTTGCCATCAGCCTGCTGGCGAAAGGCGTACTGACCGGAGGTGACATCACCATTCTTGCTCCGGCGATCTTTTTGATGGGTTCTCAGTTACAGTATATGGGCCGCCTGCTTGGCGTCTCGGACGTGCCGAAAAAATACTGGCCACTGCTGATGCTGACCAGCATTATGAATGCGGTCATCGCCATGCTGGTCATGCGGATCTTTGCGTAACAGAAGCTGAATGGAGTGTATAACGTGTCAAAAGTGTTAGAACATTACCACTACCTGCATGAAATTCCGGAACTGGGTTTCCAGGAGTTCAAAACCTCAGCCTATATCAGTCAGCAGCTGAAAGCAGCGGGCTATGCGGTGCAGGATAATTTCAACGCCACCACGGGTATCGTAGCGGTGCTGGACAGCGGTATTCCCGGCCCGACGCTGGCACTGCGCGCTGATATGGATGCTCTGGGGCATATCATTAACGGTGTACCCTGTGCCCGCCATACCTGCGGCCACGACGGCCACTCCTCCGTAGTACTTACCGCCGCTCAGGAATTGATTGCTGAAAAAGCGGTTAAAAAAGGCCGTCTGAAGCTTATTTTCCAGCCTGCCGAAGAGCTGGGAACAGGTGCACTGGCAATGATTGCCGGTGGTGCGATTGATGATGTAGATATGATCCTTGGTTTTCATGTGCGTCCGGCAGAAGAGTGCGCGGTTGGCACGGCGATCCCTGCCGTTTATTACTCTGCATGCGTCACCGTGGAGGCTATTATACGCGGCCAGACCGCGCACGGCGCGCGCCCGCATCTTGGCATCAATGCGCTGGATGCCGCCGTCAGCGCAGTGCAGGCTGTGAACGCCATCCATATGGCACCGAACAGCGTCTGGAGCGCCAAAGCGACGCGTTTCCTCTGTGATGCCGGCGTGACCAATTCGATCCCTGATGAAGCTCGCGTGGTGTTCGATCTGCGCGCCGCTAAAAATGAAGATATGGTTGAGCTGCAAAGTCGCGTACAACGGGCGATTGAGCACAGCGTCGCCGCCTTTGGTGCACGGGCTGAAGTGCTGGTGCTGAAAGCGATGCCCGCTGCCGAAATTGACGAAGAAATGAGTGCGCTGATCTCCGACGCCATTGTCGAAGTACTGGGAAAAGATGCGTTAATGGAAACCCGCTCCACGCCGGGCAGCGAAGATTTCTTCCACTATCCGGTGCAGCGGCCGTCGGTCAAAGCAGGTTTTTGGGGGCTGGGCACCGGATTAGTTCCCGGCTTACATCATCCCGATATGCGCTTTGACCTGAATGCACTGCCGGTGGGAATTAAGATTTTTAAGGCGTGTGTGAAGAAGGTGCTGGGGTAAATATCGCTGATAGAAAATATCGGGACGGGTTTGCCCGTCCCGATAGTTACAGATTAATGTCCGCTGCGGGCCTTCTGAATATCCTTCAGGCGCTGTTTCTCTTCATGCGCCATCAGCCGCCAGGCAATAAAGCCGACAATTCCTACCACCAGCAGAATCAGGGTAGCCAGCGCGTTGATCTCCGGGTTAATCCCACGGCGCACAGTCGCAAAAATCTGCATTGGCAATGTATTCGCTCCCGGGCCGGTAACAAAGTTAGAGATCACCAGATCGTCAAGTGACAGGGTAAACGCCAGCAGCCAGCCGGTAACAATCGCCGGCGCAATCATCGGTACGGTAATAACAAAGAACACCTTCAGCGGAGTGGCACCCAGATCCATCGCCGCCTCCTCAATCGAGCGATCCAGCTCGCGCAGCCGCGAGTTAATGACTACCGCCACATAGGCCGTACAGAAGGTGACATGGGCCAGCCAGATAGTCAGCATCCCGCGTTCCGCAGGCCAGCCGAAGGCATTTGCCATTGCCACAAACAGCAGCAGCAGCGACAGCCCGGTGATCACATCCGGCATCACCAGCGGAGCCGTCAGAATAAAGGCAAATCCGGTAGAACCTTTGAAACGCCCGAAGCGCACAATCACCATCGCGGCGATAGTGCCGAGAATCACCGCCGCCGTCGCCGACAGCCCGGCCAGCGACAGGCTGAGTGTGACCGCACGAATCATCGCATCATCGTTAAACAGCACGTGATACCAGCGCAGGGAGAAACTCTCCCATGCTGCCAGCTGCGACGAGTTAAACGAATAGATAACCAGCAGCAGCATTGGCGCATATAGAAAGAAGAAGCTGACTGCGAGGATGGCAGTACGCCACTTTGAGCGAATAACCGGTAGCTGACTCACGCCTTATCCCCCTCTTTGTTCTGATGTTTATGGAACCAGATAATCGGCAGGATCAGGATCAGCAATATAATTACCGCCAGCGCCGAGGCAACCGGCCAGTCACGGTTATTAAAGAACTCCATCCATACCACTCGCCCGATCATAATACTGTCAGGGCCGCCCAGCAGTTCCGGGATCACGTACTCCCCCACTGCCGGAATAAATACCAGCATCGAACCGGCAATAATTCCGCCTTTCGTCAGCGGCACAATAACGCTGAAGAAGGTTCTGATCGGACGAGCACCAAGATCGAGCGAGGCCTCCACCAGCGAATAATCAATACGCGTCAGGGCGGTATAGATCGGCAACACCATAAACGGCAGATAGCAGTAAACAATACCGATATAGACCGCCACGTCGGTATACAAAATAGTCAGCGGGTGATCGGTGACACCGATCCACATCAGGAAGCGGTTGAGGATGCCGTTATTGTTGAGAATGCCCATCCATGCATAAACGCGCACCAGAAACGATGTCCACGAAGGCAGAATCACCAGCAGCAGCAGGATATTACGCGTAGACGGCGCAGCATGCGCTACCGCCCATGCCAGCGGGTAACCAATCATCAGACAGATTACCGTTGCAATGCCCGCCACCTGCAATGAGTGCAGATAGGCATCGATATACAGCGGATCTTCCGTCAGCGTAAAGTAGTTACCGAAGTTCAGCGCCATATTCAACTGCCCGTCAGCCCAGCTTAACAACTCGGTGTAAGGCGGGCTTGAGCGCGCAATATCAGCAAAGCTGATCTTCAGAACAATCAAAAATGGCAGCAGAAACAGCAGCAACAGCCAGAGGTACGGCAGGCCAATCACCAGCTTACGGCCATGCGCCATCGACAGGCGGGTCAGAAAGCCTTTAATACCGGTTTGCTGTCCGCTGGGCGGCTCAGGTGGACGTTCAGAAAATTGGCTCATGATTATACCGTTAACACTACACAGCTATCCGCATCCCAGCAGAGACGCACTTCGTCACCCCAGGTTGGGGTGTCCTTACGGAAGCGATAGGCATTCTGCAACTGGGCACTGATCATCTGCCCGCTATGCAGCCGTACGTGATAAATCGACAAATCGCCCAGATAGGCAATATGTACCACTTCGCCCACGGCAAAGTTGCAACCATCGGCAGGGATCTCATCGCAAAGCATCACTTTTTCCGGACGCAGCGCCACAGAGACCGGCACCCCGTCAACCACCGATACATCAGTGGTTACTTTCAGTGGATGAAGCAGGCCGGGGCTGTCAATAATCAGCCCGTCATCCTGACGCTCGCGCAGCAGCCCTTCGAACAGATTAACTGAGCCGATAAATTCTGCGCTGAAACGGGTAGTGGGATGCTCATAGATCTCTTCAGGTTCACCAATCTGCACAAACTTGCCACGATTCATAATCGCAATGCGGCCCGCCATGGTCATGGCCTCTTCCTGATCATGGGTCACCATGACGCAGGTCGCCCCAACGCGCTCAAGGATATCAACCACTTCATGCTGCATCCGGTCACGCAGTTTCTTATCCAGCGCGCCCATAGGCTCATCCAGCAGCAGCAGTTTAGGACGCTTCGCCAGACTGCGCGCCAGTGCCACACGCTGACGCTGGCCGCCAGAGAGCTGATGCGGTTTACGTTTGGCGAACTCCTGCATATGCACCAGCGTCAGCATCTCGGCCACGCGTTCGGCAATTTCCGCTTTCGGCAGGCGATCCTGCTTCAGTCCAAAAGCAATATTTTGCTCTACTGTCATATGGGGAAACAGTGCGTAAGACTGGAACATCATATTGATGGGACGCTGATAAGGTGGCACATGGGAGAGATCCAGGCCGTCGAGTACAATCTGCCCCTGCGTAGGAGCTTCAAAACCCGCCAGCATGCGCAGCAGCGTTGACTTACCGCAGCCTGAGGCACCCAGCAGGGCGAAAATTTCGCCTTTATAGATGGTGAGGTTCACATCATCCACCGCATGCTGACCATCAAACGATTTGGTCAGGTTGCGGATCTCCAGCAGCGGCGTCAGCGCCTTACCTGCTTTGCTTTGAGGACGGGGGATCGCGTCATTCACTACCATTATACTCCGGCGGTAAAAGGAGGGCTGCTGTGCGGTTTTACGTTTGCCCTGACCTAAAAATAACAAAACAGAGGCCGGTAACCGCACCTCTGTTGCTTAACGAGTGTGAAACAGTGGTTAATTACTTACCACTTTTAACTTTAGTCCATGCACGGGTACGCACACGGTCAAGTTTTGGCTCCTGCACCTTCAGAGTGAACAGTTTCGCCATGGTTTCCGGAGTGGGGTAAATCCCCGGATTATTACGGATAGCAGCATCAACAAACGGCAGGGAGGCCTTTACGCCGCTGGCGTAGAACACCGTATTAGAGATCTGCGCCATCACTTTAGGCTCCATCAGATAGTTAATAAACTGATAGGCCTCGTCGACATTTTTCGCATCTTTCGGAATTGCCAGCATATCGAAGAATGCCAGTGCTCCCTGTTTAGGAATGCTGTAAGCGATATTTACACCGTTTTTGGCTTCAACGGCACGGTTTTTGGCCTGCAGGATATCCCCCGCCCAGCCAATGGCAACGCAGGTATTCCCATTCGCCAGGTCATTGATGTACTGGGAAGAGTGGAAATAGCGAATGCTCGGACGCAGCTTCATCAGCAGGTCGGTGGCCGCTCCGGAGTAGTCTTTCGGATCTGAACTGTTCGGATCTTTGCCGAGGTAGTTCAGCACGGTAGCGAAGATCTCTTCAGGTGCATCAAGGAAAGAGACACCGCAGCTCTTCAGTTTTTCGAGGTTCTCTGGCTTCAGCACCAGATCCCAGCTATCAACCGGGGCATCTTTACCCAGCGCGGCTTTTACTTTCTCGACGTTATAGCCAATACCGGTGGTGGCCCACAGGTAAGGGATAGCATATTTGTTGCCCGGATCGTGCTGCTCAAGCTTCTTCATCAGATCGGGGTCGAGGTTTTTATAGTTTGGCAGTTTGCTTCTGTCCAGCGGCTGGAACACGCCTGACTGGAGCTGACGCGCAAGGAAGCTGGAGGATGGCACCACAACATCATAACCGGTGCTGCCAGCCATCAGTTTGCCTTCCAGCACCTCGTTGGAATCGAATACGTCATACACCACTTTAATACCGGTTTGCTTTTCAAAATCCGCCACCGTACCCGGCGCAATATAATCAGACCAGTTATAAACGTGCAGCGTCTTGTCTGCGGCCAGTGAGCCTGCTGAGATCGCCATCAGCGTACCCGCAACCACACCTGACAACCATTTTTTACGTTGGTTGAACATTTTCTATCCTCCTGAACAGAGATAAACTTTTGCCGGGCAGGTGAACCGGTAAGCACCCGCCTTCTCGATATATAATTTTTGTCCAGCCTGGGAGCCAAATAATGAATCAATATTCACTGACTCTCTCATACTAAAAACCTATATATCTGGGGACGTTGCACGCATGATGCAGCCACGCAAGAATAGCCCCACTCTCAGGTTCAGGCCAGCCCCTAGCGTAAAAAACGCCTTTTATCGATTTTTTATGCACGTTTCCTCTATGTGATACGCCAAAGACGGCATAAACAGCGACAGATATCTGGCGATATAGGGCAAAATGCAGAATAAAAAATGGTAATTACTTTGCAGGAATTGCTGCTAAAAACAGCAGTTGATTCAGAATGTGAAGGGTATCGGATGGAGTGAGATCAAAACGGGCGGAAACAGTATCCGCCCGGAGATAATATCAGGTCGAAAAAACGAATTAATGCAGTACAGAGTGGCCGCCGATCATCGGCGTCCGATCGTCATCTTCACCGATCATCAGCAGATGATTCGCAAAGGCTTCCATGACCACCATGGAGATCTGTTCTTCGCTCTGCTTCATAAAATGCACAAACTGACCGTAAGTCAGCCCGGCGGTCACGCTGAGTGACTGGCAAACAATCAGCTTTGGCAGGTTATCATCCTGAATATCAAGGAATGCCTTCACCGTTAGCGAACTGGCATTAATCTGGGAGAGTTCCCCCAGCAAAGGAATGAGCGCGGTAGGCTTAACCTCCGCCAGCGCAGAAAACAGAATCACGTTGTCTACCAAATCGAGTTTGGCGTCGAAAACCCCGTCAAAATTCTGCATATGCGGCAGATGTAGTGCCTGGCATGAATCACACTCAAACCAGGTAATGCTTTGCTGATCCAGCCAACGTCGCAATACGTCGAGATCCGGAACGACGAGTGAATCCATATTCTTTGTCTCTTGCCGCAATAAAATTGCGCCTAAGCTTACGTAAAAATCCCGCCAAAAACCATGATTACGACAGAAATATGACGCTAACAGCTGGTTTTAAGAATCCAGCCAGCACGGCACTCTCTTTGTGATTGCACATCGCCCGCCTTATCCGCCGGTTTTAAGACAAAAACCAGGGCGAGCCTGCTCTTCAATCCAGCCGACCATCATCGCCGCAATATCCAGACCGGTGGTTTTTTCGATACCTTCCAGACCCGGAGATGCATTCACCTCCATCACCAGCGGACCACGGGCAGCACGCAGGATATCCACGCCTGCCACATCCAGCCCAAGCGTAGCCGCTGCTTTAATAGCGATCGCGCGCTCGCTGTCGCTGATCGTGACACGCCGCGCCGTGCCGCCACGGTGCAGATTGGAGCGAAAATCGCCCTCTTTCGCCTCACGTTCAATGGCCCCGACCACTTCTCCGCCAATCACCAGGCAGCGCACATCGCGCCCGCGTGCCTCTTTAATAAACTCCTGCACCAGAATATGGGCGTTGAGGCCACGAAAAGCATCAATCACACTCTCTGCCGCCTGACGGGTCTCCGCCAGAACCACGCCAATCCCCTGGGTACCTTCTACCAGTTTCACGACCAGCGGTGCACCGCCAACCATTTCGATCAGGTCGCGGGTGTCATCCGGTGAATGGGCAAAACCGGTGATCGGCATAGCAATACCTGCTCTTGCCAGCAGTTGCAGAGAGCGCAGCTTGTCACGCGCTCTGGCAATCGCCAGCGACTCATTCAGCGGGTAACTGCCACACATTTCAAACTGACGCAGCACCGCAGTACCATAAAAGGTGATGGCCGAACCGATACGTGGGATAACCGCATCATAATGCCCCAGCTGGCGGCCGCGATAATGAATAGCCGACGAACCAGGGTTGATATTCATATAGCAGGAGAGCGGATCGATCACATCGATGCTGTGACCACGCGCTCGCGCAGCTTCCAGCAAACGCTTACACGAATAGAGCGAACCATCGCGGGAAAGAATGGCAATTTTCACCTGAAGCCTCCGGGGCCAAAAGGATTAGCGTGTAGCCCAGCCCTGCTGATGCAGGTAGTCAAGAATAAACGGACGGCTCTCTTTGATCAGCGTCTTCTGAATATGCTCGCTCCAGCTCTCCGTACGGCGGTTGCTGTCGCGTGACTGATAATATTCCACCAGCTGATTGTCATACTGCGCCAGTAGCGTGGTATCGAGCGGCTGATAGTGATTTTCATGCACCAGCATCCCCACTGGCATCCGTGGCTTAGTATCCGGATCCTGCTCCGGACTGCCCAGACAAAGACCAAATAACGGCAGCACAAATTTAGGCAGCTTCAACAGCTCAGTGACGCCTGCGATATTGTTGCGGATACCGCCGATATAACAGCCGCCAAACCCGAGCGATTCCGCTGCGACCAGCGCATTCTGCGCCATCAGCGCGGTATCAACGCAGCCCAGCAGCAGCTGTTCTGCCAGCCCTAACTGCGCATCAGGGCAAATTTGCTGATTACGGTTGAAATCGGCACAAAACACCCAAAATTCTGCGGCCTGGGCGACATATTGCTGACCGCCGCTCAGGGGGACCAGCGCGTTACGTACTTCGGGATCTGAAATGCGAATAATGGAGGAGCATTGTAAAAAACTGGAGGTGGAAGCCGACTGCGCTGCATTAAGGATCGCTGCACGCTGTTCTGCGGTAATTGGCTGGTCACTGTAAGCGCGAATCGAACGATGTGAACGCATAAGCTCAATGGTCGGCGTCATGGGAATCTCCTGGTTTAGACTTGTCACGCGAAACGCGCGTGTTGAAAAGTTCGGGTGCCATCACTTTTGCCGTACGCCACATCATCACCGTGGCGGCGGGAAGCATCAGGGCAATTCCGGCAAAAATCAGTACTGTTGCCGCAAGTTTACCGGTAAAAGGCGCTGGCAAGAGTAGCATTTCATGTAACGTGAGGTAAGACAGGATGAGTAGCAAAATGCCGAGAACTTCAAGGATTAATACCGAACGGGGTAGATGAGTAAAGGCACGCATGATAACTCTCCTGCTGACAGCGATTTTCACGCTTAGTGGAGGTAATTAAAGCGCAGATTGTGCCCTTATGCATAGGTGCGGCGAATCAGACTAACAGGTAATTCCTTCTTCCTTTCGCCGGGGGATGCGGGCATCATAAGCGCCATTGAGTAATGAAATGTGATAGTAATCACATAAAATTCTATCCTTTGAGGAGAAATCTATGTTTGCAGTGATCTTTGGACGCCCTGGCTGCCCTTACTGTGTACGTGCTAAAGAGCTGGCTGAAAAACTGACTGAAGAACGTGAAGACTTCAATTTCCGCTATGTGGATATTCACGCAGAAGGGATCACCAAAGCCGATTTAGAAAAGACTGTGGGTAAGCCGGTTGAAACCGTACCGCAGATCTTCCTCGACTCTACGCATATTGGCGGCTGCACTGATTTTGAAGCCTATGCCAAAGAAAATTTAGGTCTGTTCCAGCAATAACCTGCGCTTATCTACCGCAGCTGCGGTTAATTGCCTGAAAATCAAAAAGGCCGATCGTAACGATCGGCCTTTTGCTTTTATCACGACGCTACAGCCGCCTTTTTCCATCCTGCTGATGATGCATTTCCATCAGCGTACGCCAAATCATCACGCCTAACGTACCGGAGCCGCACCAGAATACGGCACTGGCAATAAAGGCGATCTCCTGACCCAGCCCGACCCGGTTAAAACCTCCTGACTGCATCAGTATCAGGCAGGGGGGCGATGCCAGCGCGATAGCAATCACCATCGCCGTCAGGGGTGAATCTTTGGACGTCAGCGCAGCCAGAGCGCCGGGCACCACAAACAGCAGCAGCCCTAACTGAGCATGGCCAGTATAGTCTGCGGGTAGCGGATAGCGTATGGCGATATAGATCCCACCATAAAGCACGCTACAGGCGATCAAACCTGTCCAACGGATACCTTTCATCCACACGAGAATTTTCTCCAGGTTATTTTCAACCCAATTCAATTCGAGGCATCAACTAACCACGTTACTGACTATGGATAATTGCCGCTTTTGGTCAGGAAATTTGCTAAAAACAAAACCGGTAACAAATAAGCGTGCCGGAGGCTGGCTGTCAATCAGCATAGCGATTAACATAGTGAAGCAATTTATCTGTCTGCTGGTGTGGCTCTGTTAACCAGTAGCGGTAAAGTGACTGCCACCGGGTGAAATCTAGCGCATAAACCCCTTTTCTTCAATAGGTTACTGGTAAACAAGAAGTTAAACCGTGAATATAAACATCGCAGATTTGTTAAGTGGAAATTACATTCTGTTATTATTTGTCGTGCTAGCTCTGGGGTTGTGTTTAGGCAAACTTCGGCTTGGGCCTGTTCAACTGGGTAATTCTATTGGTGTTTTAGTCGTTTCATTACTACTCGGTCAGCAGCATTTTTCGATTAATACTGAAGCGCTGAATCTCGGCTTTATGTTATTTATTTTTTGTGTTGGTATCGAAGCCGGACCGAACTTCTTCTCTATATTCTTTCGCGATGGAAAAAACTATCTGATGCTGGCGATCGTGATGGTCAGCAGTGCGGTAGTGCTTGCCCTCGGACTGGGCAAACTGTTCGGCTGGGATATCGGCCTGACCGCCGGGATGCTGGCAGGGTCGATGACTTCAACTCCGGTGCTGGTAGGTGCTGGCGATACCCTGCGGCAAACGCTGACCGACAGCAAAAGTCTTACCCTGGCGCAGGATCATCTTAGTCTCGGCTATGCGCTGACCTATCTGATGGGTCTGGTAAGTTTGATTATAGGTGCACGATACCTGCCTAAATTACAGCATCAGGATCTGCCAACCAGTGCGCAACAGATCGCCCGCGAACGCGGACTTGATCCCGACAGCCAGCGCAAGGTCTATCTGCCGGTCATCCGCGCCTACCGCGTTGGCCCGGAGCTGGTCGCCTGGAGTGACGGTAAAAACCTGCGCGAGCTGGGGATCTATCGTCAGACAGGCTGCTACATAGAGCGTATCCGCCGTAACGGCATTCTGGCTAACCCCGATGGAGATGCACTGCTGCAACCCGGCGATGAAATCTCGCTGGTGGGCTATCCTGACGCCCATTCGCGCCTTGACCCCAGCTTCCGCAATGGCAAAGAAGTGTTCGATCGCGACCTGCTGGATATGCGTATCGTCAATGAAGAAATTGTGGTTAAAAATAATAATGCGGTAAATAAGCGCCTGAGCCAGTTAAAGCTGACGGATCATGGCTGCTTCCTCAACCGGGTGATCCGCAGCCAGATCGAAATGCCTATCGACGACAGCATTATCCTGAATAAGGGTGATGTGCTGCATATCAGCGGCGAAGCAAGGCGCGTTAAGTCGGTGGCAGACCGCATTGGTTTTATCTCGATTCACAGCCAGATGACTGACCTGCTGGCATTTTGCGCCTTCTTTACCATCGGCCTGATGATCGGCATGATCACCTTCCAGTTCAGCAGCTTTAATTTTGGCATCGGCAACGCGGCTGGCCTGCTGCTCTCCGGTATACTGCTGGGATTCCTGCGTGCCAACCATCCTACCTTTGGCTACATTCCCCAGGGGGCACTGACCATGGTGAAAGAGTTTGGTCTGATGGTGTTTATGGCAGGCGTTGGCTTAAGCGCTGGCAGCGGCATGAGCCACGGCCTGGGTGAAACCGGCCTGCTGATGCTCGGGGCCGGGCTGGTGGTCAGTCTGGTTCCGGTGATTATCTGCTTCCTGTTCGGTGCCTGGGTACTGAAGATGAATCGTGCCCTGCTGTTTGGTGCCATTATGGGGGCGCGCACCTGCGCCCCGGCGATGGAGATCATCAGCGATACTGCACGCAGTAACATTCCGGCACTGGGCTACGCAGGAACTTATGCTATTGCTAACGTATTGCTGACGCTGGCGGGGACATTAATCGTGATAATCTGGCCAATTTTGGGCTAATAAAATAATTAATCGATTTCGCAGAACTTTTGTAGCGGCGCGAAGTCTTAATTAGTGCCACTGCTTTTCTTTGAAATCCCCATATTGAGGAGCCCGTTAATCTTTTGATTTTCGGGTTTTTTTCTTTTCTACCCCCGCACAAATTCCCTTGCCTGTTCTTAATGTTTCCTTAAGCCCCTCAGGGCAAAGTAGCTGCATCGTTCCCTGGTAGCTCAACTGTCATGAAAACATCATTTATCCTCAACAAAAGCCAAACGGATTACGCAATTAAGAGTGATTCTCTTTACCCCCTGCCCGCAGGCTTTTACCTTAAGCAATTCGTGCTACTGATTCTCAGCGCCATGCTCTTTATCTGGCTGTCCCGCAGTGAAAGCATTGATATGGCTCTCACCCGCATGTGGTTCGACCCGCTGACACATACCTTTCCGTGGAAAGATAATTACTGGCTGGATGTGGTAAACCACCGTCTGCTCAAGCAGATAGTCATCGGTGTCGGGATCGTGCTGTTGCTGGCAGGAGTGATACGCCGTCAGCCACGCTGGGTGCTGGTTGCTCTGCTGATGGGCATTGGTCCGCTGGTGGTCGGTGTGCTGAAAGCCACCAGCGCTCACTCCTGCCCGTGGGATCTGATCGAATTTGGCGGAAAAGCAGTCTCTTACCCCCTGCTGGGCGTGACTCCCGCCAACAGCGGGCCGGGTCGCTGCTTCCCCGGGGGCCATGCTTCCAGCGGTTTTAGTGCACTGGCGCTGTTTTTTCTGTTCTATCCACGGCAGCCGCGCCTGGCCTGGGCTCTTTGGTGGACAGCCATGGTGATTGGAATGCTGATGGGTTTTGGCCAGATTATGCGTGGTGCCCACTTTCTTTCCCACAATCTGTGGGCGGCATGGTGGGTCTGGCTGACGCAATGTATGACTTTCGGATGCGTGACGCATCTGCTTAAAAAGAGGAAAACTATATGATGGAAGATCTAAACCGGGCGCTGTTTCTATGGGTTAACGCCAGCACGGCGTCACCCGGATGGCTGATCGACCTTGCCACCTTTTTCGCCCGTGATGTGATCGCCATTGTCCCTTTGCTGATTGTCGGTCTGTGGCTGTGGGGGCCTCGCAGCCAGCTCACCTCACAGCGCGTTCTGGTGCTTAAAACCGGGGTAGCGCTACTATATGCACTGGCCATTTCCTGGTGCCTTGGCCACTTGTTCCCTCATCCACGCCCTTTTGCTATTGGCCTCGGTCATCAGTTCCTTTCACATGCGCCGGATGACTCTTATCCCAGCGATCACGGTACGGTAATCTTCACCTTTGCCATCGCCTTTATCTGCTGGCACCGTATATGGTCAGGGGTGGTGCTGATGATAGCTGGTGCAGCTATTGCCTGGTCGCGCATTTATCTCGGAGTGCACTGGCCGCTGGATATGCTCGGCGGCATGCTGGTCGGTCTGCTCTCTTGCCTGTTTGCGCAAATATTATGGCAGTACTGTGGCACAACGTTACTGGCACGCCTCTCTTCTGTTTATCGGGCACTGTTTGCCTTTCCAATCAGCAAAGGCTGGATACGCGATTAACCTGCGATTATGGATCTGATTATTTGGATCCATTTACTTTGATGCAGATCATCCCCCGCTCCGTTTTAATTAAAATACCCGCTTATATTCCTGACAGGTTTCTTTTCTCTTATTGCGCAACGTGAGGGGCATCCCTCACATTTATTATTGTTGTTGCGCAAGCGTTCAAATTATCCGCATCTATAGTAACCAGCATGTATGTTAATTAATTGATAATTATACCTTTTCATAAAAATAAGCCGCTATTTTCACCAGAAGAGCTCACTATTTAACCCATTAAAAAACCATAAAAATCAGTGTAAACACCTGTTTAAACATCATTTCCCTGGTCATTAACCCCTTCAAAAAACCGCATTGCAGATATTCCCACTAAAAAAGGTAGTGAAAATGTGATTACGATCACCAGTACCCCCTAAAACAGTGCTTTATTCTATTTTTCCTGATGGTAAAGTGTGCGCCATAAAATCAGAGTAATTAATTAAAGCCTTAATTAGCTGTTAATTCTGATGGCGTAAATAAAATACGATTTAGTTAATTATTTTAACATTTTCACACTGGAGAAATCATGGACACATCTCAAACGGCGGTGTTAAGCCCCGAAGCGACGCAGAGTACCAGCGCGTGGCGTAAAACCGACACTATGTGGATGCTTGGCCTGTATGGCACGGCAATTGGTGCGGGTGTACTGTTTCTGCCAATCAACGCCGGAATCGGCGGTCTGATCCCGCTGATTATCATGGCGGTGCTCGCTTTCCCGATGACCTTTTTTGCTCACCGTGGACTATGTCGTTTCGTTCTCTCCGGGCGCAAACCAGGCGAAGATATCACCGAAGTGGTGGAAGAGCATTTCGGTGTTGGTGCCGGTAAGCTGATTACCCTGCTCTACTTCTTCGCCATCTACCCTATTCTGCTGGTCTACAGCGTAGCGATTACCAATACCGTTGAAAGCTTTATGACCCACCAGTTGCAGATTCAGGCACCGCCACGCGCACTGCTGGCACTGATTCTGATTGTGGGCCTGATGACGATTGTACGATTTGGTAAAGATATCATCGTCAAAACCATGAGCGTGCTGGTTTATCCGTTTGTACTGGTGTTGATGGTGCTGGCGCTGTATTTGATCCCACACTGGAGCAGCGCGATTTTCGACAACGCCAGCATGAGCGGCAGCGGTAAAGGTCTGATGATGACTCTGTGGCTGGCGATCCCGGTAATGGTATTCTCATTCAACCACTCACCGATTATTTCCGCCTTTGCCGTTGCCAAACGTGAAGAGTATGGCGATCAGGCAGAACCAAAATGCTCACGCATCCTGGCATACAGCCATGTGATGATGGTGCTGACGGTGATGTTCTTTGTGTTCAGCTGCGTACTGAGCCTGTCACCGGCGAATCTGGCAGAAGCAAAATCACAGAATATCTCTATTCTCTCCTACCTGGCTAACCACTTTGACACCCCGCTGATGGCGTGGCTGGCACCGATCATTGCGATGGTGGCTATCACTAAATCATTCCTGGGCCACTATCTGGGCGCACGTGAAGGCTTTAACGGTACGGTGAATAAGATGCTGCGCAGCCGGGGTAAAACCATTGCCGAGCATAAACTGAACCGCTTTACCGCGCTGTTTATGCTGGTGACGACCTGGATTGTGGCGACGCTGGATCCAAGCATCCTCGGTTTAATCGAAAGCCTGGGTGGCCCGATCATTGCCGTGCTGTTGTTCCTGATGCCGATGTACGCAATCAACAAAGTACCCGCGATGCGTAAATACAGCGGTAAACTGAGCAACGTGTTTGTTGTGCTGGTTGGCCTGGTGGCGATTTCCGCCGTGGCTTACGACCTGTTCTAACAGTTGAAAGGGCTGACCAGCCATTGCCGGTCAGCCCTCGCTGTAAGTCACTTTCACTGCATTAAGAAAACCATTTCCCGAACCAGCTATCCATCTTCATCATCACGTAGTCCCACATACGGCCAAAGAAGCCCCCCTCTTTTACCTCATCCAGAACTACCAGCGGGCGTTGCTCAATCGATTTACCATCAAGCTGGAAATCTATGGTACCGACCACCTGATTTTTAGCCAGCGGTGCCGTCAGCTGTGGTTCCGCAAGCGTAAAACTGGCTTTCAGGTTTTTTAACTGCCCTTTTGGCAGCGTAATTGCCGCATCCTTCGCTACGCCAAGCTTCACCTCTTTCCGATCGCCAAACCAGACTCGCTGCGTGGCAAAAGCATTACCCGCCTTGATTGGAGTTACGGTTTCATAGAAACGGAACCCCCAGGTCAGCAGTTTTTCACTTTCACGGAAGCGGATAGCATCGGTTGCCGCCCCGAGTACCACCGAGATCAAACGCTGATCGCCATCAACGGCAGAGGCCACCAGATTGTTTCCGGCACCCGAAGTGTGGCCGGTTTTGATACCGTCAACATGCAGATTAGTACTCCACAGCAGGCGGTTACGGTTGTACTGACGAATTTTATTGAAGGTAAACTCTTTCTGCTGATGCAGCGCATACTCTTCCGGCACATCGCGGATCAATGCCTGGCCGATAAGCGCCATATCGCGGGCGGTACTGTACTGACCGGATGAGTCCAGACCGTGTACCGTTTTGAAATGGGTATTTTGTAATCCCAGCGCCTTCACATAGTTATTCATCAGGCCGACGAAGGAGTCCTGACTGCCCGCCACATGGTCGGCCAGCGCAATACTGGCATCGTTACCCGACTGGATGACAATACCTTTGTTCAGCTCGGAAACCGGGATGCGGTCACCGGGCTTAAGAAACATCAGGGAAGATCCCTGCAATATCGGGTTGCCGGTCGCCCAGGCATCTTTACCAACGGTAACCATATCATCGTTGGTGATCTTGCCCGCTTTCAGAGCCTGTCCGGTGACATAGCTGGCCATCATTTTCGTCAGGCTGGCCGGATCAAGACGCTGATCGGCGTTAGACTCAGTAAGAACTTTGCCGCTGTTGTAGTCCATCAGCACCCAGGCTTTCGCATCAATTTGCGGCGCGGCAGGTGCCTGCTCTGCTCTGACGGAAGAGAGCGTCAGTAACAGCAGCGTGGAGGTGGTAGCCAGTGCGCAAGCACGGGATGACAGGGGAGTATTCTTCATGTCGTGACCAGATATCCATTTGAAAGACAATGATTAAAAAAGTGAAATCAGAATGTTAACTTTCCTACACTAAGGCGTTACATCCAGAAAAAAAACAATTTTACCGTAAAGATTTTTAGAGTTTATTCATTTTGGCAGATTTTGCCTCTATCAATGCTCAATTATCGTCATTTGTGCGTTGAGTAAAACGGCGGTAAATCTGATTTTGCTGCAAACAGTTAAGTCTGTCACAAAATTCCGCTAATCTGTGAAAATCCGCATGAGGAGTCAAAAGATGGATTTAGCGCTGTTCGATCTCGATGAAACACTGATTTGCGAAGACAGCACCGGCCTGTGGCTGCGCTGGCTGGTATCACAGGGTTTTGCCCCCGCCGCTCTGATCGATGAGGAACGAGCACTGATGGAGCAATACTATCAGGGTTCGTTGTCGATGGAAGAGTATATGAACACCACGCTCTCTCCACTTGCCGGAATGGCAACCACCACCGTTTCCGGCTGGATACGTCGTTTTATCCATCGGGACATTCTGCCACGGGTCTATCCCGCCGCCCGCGAACGCCTGAACTGGCATCGGGAACGTGGCGATACCGTGCTGATAATCTCCGCGAGCGGTGAACATCTGGTCACCCCGATTGCACAACAGCTGGGGGCATGCGGCGCACTGGCTATTGGGGTCGAGATGGTCGATGACCGCTACAGCGGCCAGACCTACGGCACCATGACCTACAAAGAGGGCAAAGTCAGCCGCCTGAAAGACTGGCTGAAGCAGGAACAGACGGCAGAATTCTCCCGCACCTGGGCGTATAGCGATTCACTTAATGACCTGCCGATGCTGGAACACGCGGATCACGCCTGCGTTATTAACCCTGACGGACAGCTGAACCAGCTGGCGCAGCAGCGCGGCTGGGAAATCTGCCACTGGAACAGGTAAGCAGGTTGAAAGATTGAAGCTGCGGATAAGGGATCTGATGAAAACTGCGGGTCAGTTATTGCAGATAGCTAACCTGAATAAACAGAGGGCGGGCCATGCAGCGGCCCGCCCGGACTGAATCAGCAAGGATTACTGCGCCGGGAAGGTGACCACATCCCGCACCATCTCATCGATGGCACTTTTCAGCTCTGCTTCATTAATGGGCGTACTGCTGTTGGGCACGGTTTTCCCGTAGGCCTTACGTACCACTTCCACCACCGGTTTACCGGTTTTTGCATCAAGCAGTTCAGCTTCCAGGAACAGCACGCTGTTCTGCGTACGATGTCCGGATGCCGCCATAGTACTGGCAACGACAGCCGCGACCGGCACTACTTCATAGAATTTCATATCCTGATTTTCGGCATTCACGGCAGTGATAGCCGTTTTCATCACCAGCGTGCCGGGACCAGCCTGATTGACCAGCGGCTTACGCTCGGCAACCGCCGTTTTTAGCTGCTGATCGAGGTAAGCTCGTACTTTATCCAGCGTAGCCTGGCTGACGCGGGCTGTAGGTTTCGCCGCCGGGTAGTAGACCACCGGCGTATAGTAGATGCCGCGATAATCAGAGAGTTTAAAATCGGGTGAGACCCAACGAAGGGTCTGGTGACCGCTCGGTGATTCTGTTGGTTTCAGTTTGGAATAATCCGCCAGATAGCCGGAGTACTGCGTGGTGTCAGCCACTTTAGATGAGCAACCAGCCAGCACCACACACAACGTTGCCAGCCCGGCGACCAGAGGAAGACGCATTTTCCGCATAACCCAATTCCTTGCTTAGTGAAAGTTATACAAGCATAGAGTGCGCCGGTCGATTCACCAGCAAGATCAACAAAATATTTGATCGCAAAGCGGTGATATAGCCGAAAAATTTCAGCTGGCAGTAAAACTGCGATATCAGGTTTTTAGCCTGGGATCCAAAGCATCGCGTAGCCCATCGCCCAGCAAATTAAATGCCAGCACCGTGAAGAAGATGGCAAGGCTGGGGAAAATGGCCACATGCGGAGCCAGCACCATATCGGCCTGAGCCTCATTCAGCATCGCCCCCCACTCCGGTGTAGGTGGCTGCGCGCCCAGGCCTAAGAATGACAGGCTGGCGGCGGAAATAATCGAGGTTCCGATACGCATGGTGAAGTAGACTACGATTGACGACAGCGTTCCCGGCAAAATATGGCGCAGAATAATGGTGAGATCCGATGCGCCAATGCTGCGCGCAGACTCAATATAGGTCAGATGTTTCAGCACCAGAGTATTGCCGCGCACCAGACGGGCAAAAGCCGGAATACTGAATATCGCCACCGCCAGAATCACATTCGACATACCGTTGCCCATTACCGCTACGACGGCAATCGCCAGCAGAATGCCGGGGAAAGCGAACAGCACATCGCAGATACGCATAATAATGCGATCCCACCAGCCCTCATAGTAACCCGCCAGCAGACCCAGCAGAGTACCGATCGCCGCGCCCACCGCCACGGAGAAGAATCCCGCCACCAGCGACAGCCGACTGCCCAGCAGTACGCGACTAAAGATATCACGCCCCAGCGCATCCACACCAAACCAGTGCACCATAGACGGCCCTTCGTTCAGCCGGTCATAATCAAAAAAGTTTTCAGCATCAAAAGGGGCAAGCAGCGGCGCAAACAGCGCAATCAGGATCAAGAGCAGCACAAACACTGCCGCAATCATTGCCACATGCTGACGGCGGAAACGCCGCCAGAATTCGCGCCAAGGGGTACGGACGCGATTGGGGCTGATACCCGGCAGCGCAGAGATGACGGCGTTACGTCGCCAGTTAATCATTGTGCATCCTTACTTGTAGCGAATGGCGGGGTTGATCGCTGCATACAGCATATCGACCACCAGGTTAATCAAAATAAACTCCAGTGAAAACAGCAGTACTTCAGCCTGAATAACCGGGTAATCACGCATTTCCACCGAATCCACCAGCAGTCGTCCAAGCCCTGGCCAGTTGAACACCACCTCGACCACGATTGAACCGCCAAGCAGGAAACCAAATTGCAGCCCCATCATGGTGACCACCGGGATCATCGCATTACGCAGGCCGTGTTTGATCACCACCACCGATTCACGCACGCCTTTTGCCCGCGCGGTACGCATATAATCTTCCTGCATCACCTCAACAAAAGAGGCGCGAGTAAAGCGCGCCATCACCGCCGCGACGGCAGCGCCAAGGGTAATCGAAGGGAGAATATAGTGCTGCCAGCTATCTGCACCAACGGTCGGCAGCCAGCCAAGCTCCACGGAAAACACCTGCATCAGCAGGATGCCCAGCGCAAACGCCGGAAAAGAGATACCCGATACCGCCAGCGTCATGCCCAGCCTGTCCGGCCAGCGGTTGCGCCATACGGCTGAGATAATGCCAATCGCCATGCCAAAAATCACTGACCACACCATGCTGGAGAGCGTCAGATACAGCGTCGGCAGAAAGCGCTGGGCAATCTCAGCCGAGACCGGGCGTCTGGAGACCATTGAGATGCCAAAATCACCGCGCAGCGCGTGGGAGATGTAGTGCCAGAATTGCTGCGGCAGCGGCAGATTCAGCCCAAGCTGTTCGCGCACCATCGCCACCACCTGCGCATCCGCTTCACGTCCGGCAATCAGACGCGCCGGGTCGCCGGGCAGCAGATGAACAAACAGGAACACCAGCACCGCCACAATCAGCAGCGTGGGAATCAGCCCCAGTAAGCGTTTGAGAAAATAGTTAAGCATTTTTTACCCTGCACCTCCCCAAAGGGAGGCGCGTTAGTCGGTTACTTCAGGTCAGCCTCGTCAAAGCTGAACGAGGTATCCGGCATCACATAGAACCCGGTGAGGTTTTTGGTATTAGCTGAAACCAGCTTTTCCACCACCAGCGGTGCCCACGGCTGATCTTTCCAGATGCGATCCTGAGCATCTTTGTACAGCGCAGCTTTTTTCTCGCTGTCGGTAGTATTCAGTGCGTCAGCGAGGTCTTTATCCACCTGAGGGTTGCTGTAGAACGCGGTGTTAAAGATGGTTGGTGGCCAGGACTGGGTGGCAAACAGCGGCGTCAGCGCCCAGTTAGCTTCCCCGGTTGAGGCTGACCAGCCGGTGTAGAACATACGCACACCGCTCTCTTTCTGGCCTTTATCTTCAACCTGTGCCGCACGCTGGCCGGCATCCATCGCCGTCAGCTCCACTTTGATCCCCACCTGCGCCAGCTGCTGCTGTGTAAACTGCAACACCTTCTGCGCAGTGCTGTGGTTATGTGAAGACCACAGCGCGGTGGTAAAGCCGTTCGGATAGCCCGCTTCCTTCAGCAGCTCGCGCGCTTTAGCCGGGTTATATTCCGGAGCCGGGTAGCTTTGTGAGTACTGGATCGACGGTGGCACAATGCCGGTTGCCGGTGTGGCATAGCCTGCAAAAGCGACTTTAGCCAGCGCCTGGCGGTTAATGGCGTAGTTAATCGCTTCACGCACTTTTGGATTATCAAACGGTTTCTGGGTGACGTTAAAGCTGATATAGCGCTGCATGATGGATGGCGATGTAACCAGATCCAGCTTGCTGTTTTTCTCCAGCAGTTTGGCCTGTTCAAACGGGATCGGGAAAGCAAAGTTAGCTTCTCCGGTTTGCAGCATAGCGGAACGGGTGTTGTTATCCACCACCGGACGCCAGGTAATGCTGTCCAGCTTCGGATAGCCTGGCTTCCAGTAACCGGCGAATTTCTTCACTTTGACAAAGTCAGTCTGGTTCCAGGTGACGAATTCGTACGGGCCGGTACCGACCGGATGGAAGCCGATATCTTTACCGTATTTCTTCAGCGCATCCGGCGAGATCATCGCCGCTGCCGGGCTGGCAAGGGTGTTAATAAAGGCGGAGAACGGCTGCTTAAGGGTGATCTTTACCGTGCTGTCATCCACCGCTTCGGTGCTGGCGATGGTTTTAAACAGGTTATAACGTTTGAGATGATTGTCCGGGTTGCTGGCGCGATCGAGGTTTGCTTTTACCGCTGCGGCGTTAAACGGTGTGCCATCCTGAAACTTAACGCCGCTTTTCAGTTTGATGGTGTAGATCAGCCCATCCGGGCTGGCCTGGTAGCTCTCTGCCAGCACATTTTCCAGCTTCATCTCTTTATCAAAACCAAACAGCCCCTGATAAAATGACTTTGCCACCGCCTGCGAAAGGGTGTCATTAGCGTCATACGGATCAAGGGTGGTGAAGTTTGAAGCTACGGCAATGGTGACATCTTTCGCTGCCCATGCAGGCAGCGCAACAACCGTGCCCAGCAGGCCGGCGGTTAACAGTAACTTACGCGTATATTGATTCATCATCTCTCATCATCCCTTCTTCTAAGTAGTCGTTTCAACTGCGATTAATAACATGACGCGCCACGTAGTGCCCGGCGCTCACCTCGACCAGCGGGGCCACGTCCGGCTCGTCACCAAGATCGCGGATGGGGCTGGGTATTTCATCAACCAGCAGTGCGCGTTCACGTCGGCGATGTGCCGGATCGGCCACCGGGACGGCAGCCAGCAGCTTACGAGTGTAAGGATGCTGGGGATGTTCAAAGACCGCCTGGCGCGGGCCAATCTCTACAATCTGCCCGAGGAACATCACCGCCACACGATGGCTGATACGTTCAACTACCGCCATATCGTGAGAGATAAACAGAAACGCGATGCCAAATTCGCGCTGCAAATCGAGCATCAGATTAATAATCTGCGCCTGGATGGACACATCCAGCGCCGATACCGCTTCATCAGCAATCACTACTTTTGGATTAAGCGCCAGGGCTCGTGCAATGCATATACGCTGCCGCTGCCCCCCGGAGAACTCATGAGGATAGCGCTCTGCGTGCTCCGGCAGCAGCCCGACGCGCTCCAGCAGAGCGGCAACCCGCTGTTCCGCCTCACGACCACGGGCAATGCCGTGTACCAGCAGCGGCTCCATAATCGAGAAACCTACCGTCAGGCGGGGATCGAGCGAGGCATAAGGATCCTGAAAAATAAACTGAATATCCCGGCGGAGATGCGACAAAGCCGCACCGGATAAATTATCGATGCGTTTGCCGTTAAAGGTAATGCTGCCCCCCTGACTCTCTACCAGCCGCAGCAGTGAACGCCCGGTGGTGGACTTGCCACAGCCGGATTCACCTACCAGCGCCAGCGTTTCGCCGGGGCGCAAATCAAAGCTGACTTTCTCTACGGCATGCACCCGTCGATGTACCCGGTTGAGCAGCCCGCTGCGAATATCAAAACGGGTGATCAGATCGCGCACCTGAAGAATCGGCGTATCCTGCGGGTTCACCGTATTATAAGTCGCCTCTTCCACCGGTACGCCATCGCGGATCAGCGGAAACTTTGCCGGGCCGCTGCGTCCGGCCATGGCTCCCAGCTTCGGCACGGCGGCCAGCAGCGCACGGGTATAAGGCTGCTTTGGTTCGCTGAAGATCGACTCCACGCTGCCGGTTTCCACCACATCACCGCGATACATAACCTGCACGCGATCGGCCATTTCTGCCACCACACCCATATCGTGAGTGATAAAAATCACGCCCATATGCATCTCTTTTTGCAATACGCGGATCAGCTGGAGTATTTGTGCCTGAATAGTGACATCGAGCGCAGTGGTAGGCTCATCGGCAATCAGCAGCGACGGACGGCAGGAGAGCGCCATCGCAATCATTACACGCTGACGCATACCGCCGGAAAGCTGATGCGGATAGCGCGACAGCACGTTTTTTGCCTCAGGAATACGCACCAGATCAAGCATACGCTTCGCTTCAGCCAGCGCTCCGGCATGGCTTTTACCCTGGTGCAGACGGATGGATTCGGCAATCTGCTCGCCCACCGGAAATACCGGATTAAGCGAGGTCATCGGCTCCTGGAAAATCATTGCCATATCAGCACCGCGAATAGTACGCAGCTGCGATTGTGGCAGTACAGCAAGGTTGACCTGCTGCTGATTACGCCGGCGCAGCCATATCTCTCCGCTGTCGATAGTGCCCCCGCCCTGCTCCACCAGCCGCATCAGTGCCAGAGAAGTGACGGACTTACCCGAACCAGACTCCCCGACAAGCGCCAGCGTTTCGCCCTGACGAACCGTCAGCGACAAATTATTTACCGCCTGAATGCGCTGGCCTTCATGCTGAAAGCTGACACTGAGATCGCGCACTGACAGCACCGCATCATCCTGATGGGGTAACTCACTCATCAATGCTCCTCCCGATAAATAGCCACCACCGGCAGCTCGCCTGCCACCCCATAGCCGCGGTACATACCCTCGCTATTAAACGGCAGCACCACATTGCCGGCAGCATCGACGGCGATTAGCCCGCCGCTGCCTCCCAGCGCAGGGATATTTTCATGGATAACTTTATCGCTGGCCTGCTGTAAGGTCAGACCAGAATAGTCCATCATCGCGGCGACATCATAGGCTGCCAGCGTACGCATAAATACTTCTCCGGTTCCGGTACAGGAGACAGCAACGCTGTTGCTGGCATAGCAGCCGGCTCCCGGAATTGGCGAATCACCTACCCGCCCGACCTGTTTATTGGTCATCCCGCCGGTAGAGGTCGCCGCCGCAAGGTGGCCCGCCATATCGAGCGCAACCGCACCGACCGTGCCAAATTTACGGTTGGGATCAAGCGGTTCACCGGGCGATGTGCCGTCGTGATCCAGTAACATTTGTTGAGTGGAGATCGCATGCTCAAGCTGGGCGCGACGTTCAGGAGTGGAGAAAAATGAATTTTCGACCATTTCAAGGCCATTTTCCGCAGCAAACGATTCCGCACCGCTGCCAATAAATAACACATGGGGGCTGTTTTCCAGCACAGCGCGTGCGGCAAGTACCGGATTACGTACACGACTGAGACCCGCCACTGCACCGGCTTCACGTGTGCGCCCGTCCATTACGCAGGCATCCAGTTCGTGGGTACCATCATGGGTAAATACCGAACCGATCCCGGCATTAAACAGCGGGCACTCCTCCAGCTGGCGTACCGCCTCGGTGACCACATCCAGTGCACTCCCGCCCGCCGCCAGCAGCGCCTGTCCGCTGGCAACGATCTGCAACAGCGCCTGACGGTAGAGCAGTTCTTTATCTGCATCCATGCTGGCACGCGCGATAGCACCTGCACCACCGTGAATTGCAATCGTCGCTATAGCCATAATTCATTTACCCTGTGGACCAAATCAGCATGAAAAACACTGAGTTAGAAAAGTTTTGTCGAAAAATAGCAGTTTTTGACTATAGGCAGGCAATATAACGATGTAAAGCAGAAAGTTCGCACCCTGATAATAACCAATTGTTCTAAGATAAACCTAAGAGCAGTTAGCGCGACGGCTTACCCGTTCAGGCAAACGTGACCCTGGGGCGGATTCACGCCATAATGCTGCCATCAGTTTTTGCCTGAATTCTGGAGAAATGACTCAATGGAAGCTTTCACTGCGGGATTGATCTCGCTGGATGACGCGCTAAATACCCTGCTGGCACGCATTGCCCCTGTTCAGCAACAGGACAAGGTTTCCCTGCCGGATGCCGCAGGCCGCATTACCGCCAGCGCGGTGATCTCCCCGATTGATGTGCCACCGTTCGATAACTCCGCCATGGATGGCTACGCCCTGCGTATGGCGGATCTCACCGCAAACCACGCTCTGCCCGTGGTGGGGAAAGCCTTTGCAGGCACTCCTTTTAGCGGCGACTGGCCTGCCGGTACCTGCATTCGTATTATGACCGGTGCTCCGCTGCCAGCAGGCTGTGAGGCGGTGGTTATGCAGGAGCAGACCGAACTGGAAGGCGATGCTATCCGCGTAACTGCCGACGTCAGAAAAGGACAAAATATCCGCCGGACAGGTGAGGATATTCGCCAGGGAACTCAAGTACTGGAAGCCGGAGTTAAGCTGGGTGCGGCCGAACTGCCGCTGCTGGCATCGCTGGGGATTGCGCAGGTCGCCGTGCTGCGCAAACTGCGCGTCGCCCTGTTCTCCACCGGTGATGAATTACAACCCGTCGGGCAACCTTTGGCCGCCGGCCAGATTTACGATACCAACCGTTTCGCCGTGCAGCTGATGCTGAACAAGCTCGGCTGCGAGGTGACCGATCTCGGTATAATCCGTGACGACCCCACCGCTCTGCGTGCCGCATTTGTCGAGGCCGATAGCCGCGCTGATGTGGTCATTAGCAGCGGTGGTGTCTCAGTGGGTGAAGCGGATTACACCCGCCTGATGCTGGAGGAGCTGGGTGAAGTCGGCTTCTGGAAGCTGGCTATTAAGCCCGGAAAACCCTTTGCCTTCGGTCGCCTGTCCAATAGCTGGTTCTGCGGCCTGCCCGGCAATCCGGTATCAGCAGTGGTCACCTTTTACCAGCTGGTACAACCGTTGCTGGCAAAACTCGCCGGACAGCAAGGCCCGTCACTGCCGCCGCGCCAGCGGGTGCGTAGCGCCAGTTCCCTGAAAAAATCACCAGGCCGGCTCGACTTCCAGCGCGGTATTTTACAGCGCAACGCACAGGGCGAACTTGAGGTGCAGACCACCGGCCATCAGGGTTCGCATATCTTCAGCTCTTTCCAGCAGGCTAACTGCTTCATTGTTCTGGAACAGGGCCGTGGTAACGTCGAAGCGGGAGAATGGGTGGAAGTGGAACCATTCAACTCATTACTGGAAGGCTGATATGTTACCCGAACTGAACGATGAGGAGATGCTGCGCTACAATCGCCAGATTGTGCTGCGCGGCTTCGACTTTGACGGCCAGGAGCGGCTCAAGGCATCGCGGGTACTGATTGTGGGGCTGGGCGGCCTCGGCTGTGCCGCCGCTCAGTATCTCGCTTCGGCCGGGGTGGGACATCTGACGCTGCTCGATTTTGACCAGGTGTCAGAGTCTAATTTGCAGCGCCAGGTGCTGCACGGCGAAGCGCAGGTCGGGATGGCGAAAGTGGACTCAGCGCGGGCACGCCTGAGCGCTATCAACTCACTGATCGGCATTGCGGCTATCAACGCGCGGCTGACAGATGCGCAGCTTGATAAGCAGATCGCCGACCATCATCTGGTGGTGGATTGCTGTGATAACGTGGAGACGCGCGAACAGCTCAACCATCTGTGCCATGCGCGAAAAATTACGCTGGTCTCCGGCGCGGCGATTCGAATGGAGGGCCAGGTCAGCGTCTTTAGCTGGGGCGATAACGAACCCTGTTACCGCTGTGTCAGCCGTCTGTTCGGTGCAGCAACGTTAAGCTGCGTTGAGGCCGGCGTCATGGCTCCGCTGGTGGGGGTAATCGGCTCACTACAGGCCATGGAGGCTATTCGCGCCCTGACCCACTACGGCAAACCGGTGGCGGGCAAACTTCTTCTCTACGATGCGATGACTTTTCAGTTCCGCAGTATGACGCTGACTCAGGATCCTGCATGTGAAGTGTGCGGCATTGCCAACCAGCACTATAGTTAAGCTGTTGCCTGGATGCATAAAGGATTGATTAGCACATGATTGATGAAGACAGTGCGATAAATGAGAGCGAAAAGTCATCACTGCGTCAGCTGATGATTATTTTCCTGCTGGTCATTGTGACCGCCGTTATTGCCATTAACGGCTGGATTGTCTGGAGTTCATGGAACCGCATGATCTCCACCTCACAGATCGATGCCCGTAATCTTTCCCAGTCATTGTCGAGGCAGGCTGAAGACTCTTTCTTACAGGTTGATCTGACCTTACAGGATCTGCGCGATCGCATCTCCCTGATCGGTGAACGCGACGATCAAAGCGAATACCTGCATGAAATACTGACCAATCGTAAAGCCAGCCTGCCACAGCTGCACGGCCTGTTTATCTTTGATGCCAAAGGTAACTGGGTGGTCACTTCCGCCGGAAATGTTCCGAAACGCGCCAATAACGCCGATCGCGAATATTTTAACTATCATCAACAGCACAGCGGCAGTCAGGTTCATATTGGTAACGTTATTCGTAGCAGAAGCAGCGGAGAGCTTATTATTCCCGTCTCTATGCGCCTTGATAACTACGACGGCTCCTTTCGCGGTGTACTGCTTGCCACAATACGTCTCGATTTCTTCAAACAGATTTACAGCTATTACAACCTTGGTGAGCGCGATGTGCTGGCGCTGATGCTAAAAGACGGCACTATTCTTTACGTACGCCCGTTCTCGGATAGCACGATAAATCGTAACTTGTCCGATAGCCCGCTGTTTACCAACCTGTTGAAGAATGCCTCCAGCGGTACAGCAATCTATAAGTCTGCGCTGGATGGTATTGAGCGGGTGTTTGGCTACGCCAGCCTGAAGCGTTACCCGCTGGTGGTTGCCGCCGGCTACGATAAACAGCAATTGCTGGAGGCGTGGTTCTCCGATATCAGCATCTATATCACGCTCTGTACCATGCTGCTGCTGGTGATCTTCCTGCTGGGCTTCCTGGTGCTGCGCCATATCTCCCTCAATCTGAGAAACCAGCGCGAGCTGACAGAGGTGCGCGATCGCCTGACCTCAATGAACCGTACGCTGCAAACCCTGGCGCTGGTGGACGGTCTGACCGGATTGGCGAACCGTCGGCAGTTTGATCTCTATCTGCAACGCAGTGCAGAACGGTCGGCCAAGCTGCGCACTCCGCTAGCCCTGCTGATGATCGATGTCGATAATTTTAAACTGTTTAATGATACCTACGGACACCTGGCAGGTGATGAGTGCCTGAAGCTGGTCGGCGACACGCTGGCACACCTGCCACGCCGGCCTGAAGATCTGGTAGCGCGTTACGGCGGTGAAGAGTTTGCGGTTGTGATGCCGGGAGCCGATAGCGCTGCTGCACGGCGTTTTGCCCATCAGGCTGTTGCCGCCATCGCCGATCTCGCCATTCCCCATAAAAAGGCAGCCCAGACGGGGTACATTGTGACAATAAGCGTTGGGATGCATGTGATAAACGCCGAACGTAACGTTGACGTCAGTCTGGCACTGATTTTTGAGGCAGATAAAGCACTATATACAGCGAAGAAAGCGGGGAAAAACCGGGTGGAGGAGGTTAAAGCGGGCTGACCATAGCTACGGCCAGCCCGAATCTTGCAACCTTAAACGATGCCCTGGCTACGCAGGTAATCTTCGTAGTCGCCGGTAAAGTCGTTGATTTTGCCCGGTGACATCTCAATCACACGGGTTGCCAGCGAGCTGACGAATTCACGGTCGTGAGAAACGAAGATCAGCGTTCCTTCGTACATCTCCAGCGCCATATTCAGCGCTTCGATGGATTCCATATCAAGGTGGTTGGTTGGCTCATCCATGATCAGCACGTTAGGCTTCTGCATCATCAGCTTACCAAACAGCATACGGCCCTTTTCACCACCGGACAGCACCTTCGCAGGCTTTTTGATATCGTCCTGAGTGAACAGCAGGCGACCCAGAATACCGCGTACGGCCTGCTCGTCATCACCATCCTGCTTCCACTGGCTCATCCAGTCAAACACGCTGAGGTCTTCGGTAAAGTCGTGGGCATGATCCTGAGCATAATAACCAATCTGTGCGTTTTCAGACCATTTAACCGTACCGTTATCCGGCAGCAGTTCGCCTACCAGCGTTTTCAGCAGCGTGGTTTTACCAATACCGTTCGGGCCGAGAATCGCCAGCTTTTCGCCCACTTCAAGCAGCATATTGACGTTTTTGAACAGCGGGCCGTTGTCGAAACCTTTGGTGACGGCTTCCAGCGTCAGCGCGTTACGGAACAGCTTCTTATCCTGTTCGAAACGGATAAACGGGTTCTGACGGCTGGAGGCTTTCACTTCGTCCAGTTTGATCTTATCAATCTGTTTAGCGCGTGAAGTCGCCTGACGAGATTTAGAGGCGTTAGCACTGAAGCGGCTGACAAAGGATTGCAGTTCGTTGATCTGCGCCTTTTTCTTGGCGTTATCTGACAGCAGACGCTCGCGGGCCTGGGTAGCCGCCGTCATATATTCGTCGTAGTTGCCCGGATAGACGCGCAGTTCACCGTAATCCAGATCCGCCATATGCGTACACACCATATTCAGGAAGTGACGGTCATGCGAAATGATAATCATGGTGCTGTTACGCTCGTTCAGCACCTGCTCCAGCCAGCGAATAGTATCGATGTCCAGGTTGTTCGTTGGTTCGTCAAGCAGCAGGATTTCAGGGTTAGAGAACAGCGCCTGTGCCAGCAGCACACGCAGTTTCCAGCCGGGAGCGACTTCGCTCATCGGGCCGTAATGTTGCTCCAGCGGAATACCCACGCCCAGCAGCAGTTCACCGGCACGCGCTTCCGCGGTATACCCGTCCATCTCGCCATACTTCACTTCGAGATCGGCGACTTTGTAGCCGTCTTCTTCGCTCATTTCCGGCAGCGCATAGATCGCGTCGCGCTCTTCCTTCACTGCCCACAGCTCACCATGGCCCATGATGACGGTATCCAGAACGGAATACTCCTCAAAGGCGAACTGATCCTGGCGCAATTTACCCAGGCGCTCGTTCGGATCGAGAGCAACGTTGCCGCCTGAAGGCACCAGGTCGCCGCCCAGAATTTTCATAAAGGTGGATTTGCCGCTGCCGTTGGCGCCGATCAGGCCATAGCGGTTGCCGCCGCCAAATTTGACAGAGATATTTTCGAACAGCGGCTTACTGCCAAACTGCATGGTGACGTTGCTGGAAACTAGCACAGAGATGACCTTTCGTTTGCGATGTGATTATGTGAGTCAGCGCGCATTATGCCAAAAAAAAGGCGCGGGGCATACAGTGGTCTGGCAGGGGGAATAATGGCGAGGAGAGAATATTCAGGCCGGGAGACCCCTACGGTGGCGAGCAGCATCGGGAATGCAAGGGAAATAAGGAGTTTTGCCATGGTGATTACTGTGGCCTCTCATCAACCTGGTCAGTGAGTACAGAGCGATAAATCATTATTGAGCCAATAAAAACACACTCTGGTGATCCGTATAGCAAAAAAAATCCGAGAATGTTTCATCTTAAATGAAATACCAACCCTTTATTTCATTTTAAATTAGAAAGGATGACAGAAGGGCAACAGGAGCATACCCAGAGATGCTGATTGCTTAATTTGAAAAACATATATATTTCAGGTTATTAATTCAATAATAACTAGCTTTCACCGCATAATATTAATCTATCATCACGATACTTCTGCGTAGCTATAGTTGGCAGATTTCAAAGCTATATACAGGAAGTAAATGGCTTTCTGGTATTAGTTACTCACAGAAGACTCTCAATTCTTTCTTTTTATGAGAGAAATGTTTTTTGCTAATAAAAAAAGCGCGGCAATCTGGTGAAAGCCGCGCCCTGCCATTTAAGATGATTCTTACCCTGGATTTTCTGCCGGGCCAAATACCGCATATTCCGGCAGCGCCACGTTTTGCCACCCTTCCCAGCCGCCACCGAGCGCTTTATACAGAGCGACCAGATCAAGGCTGCTCTGTACCCGCGCCTGTTCCGCCTGCTGCTGCGCCTGTGCCAGCTGGCGCTGGGCGTCCAGCGCCTCGATAAAGGTCGACAATCCCTGACGATAGCTGTCACTGGCGAGATTAAAGGTACTTTGTAAGGCCGCTACCGTATCATCCAGCCCTTCAACCTGCTGCTGGTCACTACGATAGCTGACCAGTGCATTTTCCACATCCTGTAACGCTGTCAGCACCGTCTGACGATAGCCCAGCGCGGCACTTGCCTGCTGCGCCCGTGCCAGTTTCACACTGGAAACCAATCTTCCCCCCTGGAAAACAGGGATGGTGACCGACGGCCCGAAACTGTAGAAATGGCTGCTCCAGTTATCGAGATAGCTGGCATCGCTGTTGCGCATGCCAAACTGCCCGGTAAGCGACAGGCTGGGAAAGAGCTGCGCTACGGAAACGCCGATATTGGCGGTTGCGGCGTGCAGGCTGGCTTCAGCTTCACGTACGTCAGGGCGACGGCGCGCCAGTTCAGAGGGCACCCCCACCGGCACCGCTTTGGGCAGCGCGGGCAGCGGTTTGGCAGCCATCAGCTCGGCATCCAGCGCGCCGGGCACTCTGCCGGTCAACACAGCCAGGCCGTTCATCGCCTGATGAATCTGTGCCTGATACTGCGGCAACTGAGCGCGCAGTGAGTTGACCTGCGCCCGCGCATTTTCAACGTTGGTCTGTGGTGCCAGCCCGTTGCGCTGCTGGCTCTGGGTCAATTCCAGCGTCTGCTGCGCGACGTCAATCTGCGTCTGCAAAGTCTGAGTAATCGCCTGTGCTCCGCGCAGTTGCAGGTAAGCTCTGGCAACTTCTGCTTCCAGCGATACCAGCGCATCATTACGACTTTCCACCGACTGCTGCTGGCGCGCTCCGGCTACTTCAACTTCACGCCGCACCTTGCCCCACAGATCCAGCTCCCAGGAGGCATCAAAGCTACCCTGATACAGGCCGACCGGTTTGGTCAGGCTATCGAGCGCCGGGCGCAGGTCAGTCTCGCTGCCCACCTGTTCAAGCTGATCATAGACACCTTCAGACTCCAGCTCGCCTTTGATACCCAGCTGCTGGCGTGTAAACCGCGCATTACCGCTGACCGACGGTGCCCATGCCCCCCGCGCCTGATTGAGCTGCTGGCGTGCTCCGGCAATACGCAGCACCGCCTGTTGCAGTGACAGATTGCCCTGAATCGCCCGCACGATAAGGCTGTCAAGCTGTGGATCGTTAAACGATTTCCACCAGTCTGGATTGGTTGCTGCCGCCAGCGGTGCCGATCCAGCGTCCGGCTGCATGCTGTTAAAATGTGCCGGAGTGGCAGGCTTCGGGGCCTGATAATCCGGGCCAACGGCACAGGCACTCAGCGTCAGTGCTGCCGCCACCAGTACGCCACTGCGCGAACGCAAAAAGGAAGAGGGAACGTTCATGTCAGTGTGCTCCTGCACTGCCCTGGCTCTTGATTGGCGCCAGTAGCAGACAAAATGGAATAAGAACCAGGGCAAGGATGCTGAGGCCCATAAATACATCGATATAGGCGAGGAAGCGCGCCTGCACGATCATCTGTTTATACAGCTGGCCGGTCGCCAGCGTCACCGGATCACCCGCCATATGCACAAAGTCCCGGATACCCTGCGCCCAGCGCTCCACGGTCAGATTGAACGGCTCGTTCAGCGGTGTCATGTTATGCACCATCTGCGCGCTGCGCGCCTGGGAACGCTCGGTGATCATGGCAGTAGAGAGCGAAATACCAATCGAACCAGCGACGTTGCGGAACATGGTAAACAACGCCGAGGCATCGGCATTAAGCCGCTGGGGAATGGTGACAAAGGCGATGGTAGTGAGCGGCACGAACAGGAACCCAAGGCCAATGGTCTGGAAGCTGCGCATTAACACCAGTGAGGCAAAGTCGATATCCGGCGTCAGCCGCGACGAGTAGATAAACGACACTCCAAGCAGCATAAAGCCGAAGGCGATGAGCAGGCGCGTCTGCACGATCGGCATCAGTTTCAGCACCAGCGGGATCGACAGCACAATCAGCACGGCCCCGGGCGACAGCACCAGTCCGGAGAGGGTGGCGGTGTAGCCCAAATCCTGCTGTGCCAGCTGAGGGATGACTACCGAACTGCCGTAAAGTATCGCCGCCATTCCCGCCATCAGCAGACAGGCCACGGCAAAGTTACGGTCTTTCAGCACGTGCAGATCGACCACCGGTTTCTTAGCATACAGCAGCCAGTAAATTGCCCCGACAATACCCGTCAGCGCCAGCAGACCGAAGGTGACAATAAAGCCTGACTGGAACCAGTCCTCATCTTCACCGCGATCCATCATCACCTGCAAACAGCCGAGCCCGAGAGTAATCAGGCTGATGCCGATATAGTCGATGCTCAGTTTGCCCTTAGCCCATTTACGCTCCCACGGCGGATCTTCCAGCAGCTGATAAATCGCCAGCACGCTGAGGATCCCTACCGGGATATTAATAAAGAATACCCAGCGCCAGCTGTAGTTATCGGTGATCCAGCCACCCAGCGTCGGACCAAGTACCGGAGCTACGATCACCGCGATTGACGACAGCCCGAAAGCCTTACCGCGATCTTCCGCTTTAAAATAGTCCAACAGCACCGACTGCTGTACCGGCTGCAAACCGCCGCCGAAGAAGCCCTGTAGCACACGGAACAGAATGATCTGCCACAGCTCAGTGGCAATGCCGCACAGAAACGAACAGACGGTAAACATCACAATGCAGATCAGGAAAAACTGTTTGCGCCCCAGCAGACGGCTGAGAAAGGCGGAGATGGGCAGTACGATACCGTTAGCTACCAGATAGGAGGTCAGCACCCAGGTGGATTCGTCGTAGCTGGCCGAGAGCGAGCCTGCCACATGCGGCAGGGCCACGTTAACGATGGTGGTGTCGAGGATCTCCATAAACACCGCCAGCGTGACGGTCATGGCGACCAGCCACGGATTACTGGCTGGCTTCCAGCTCTGGCCGGAACTCATTCCAGCGTGACCTTAGGTTCAACGGACAGGCCAATCGGCAGCGGGCGGTTCGGATCCAGCCCTTTATCAATCACGATTTTGACCGGCACACGCTGGACGATTTTCACATAGTTACCGGTGGCATTCTCTGAAGGGAAGGTAGAAAAGCGTGATCCGCTGCCCATCTGCACGCTGTCTACATGCCCTTCCAGCTTCATATCCGGCCAGGCATCAACGCCAATTTCCACTCTGTCGCCCGGTTTCATCCGTGCCAGCTGCGACTCTTTGAAGTTCGCCACGATCCATACGTCCGGCGAAACCAGTGAAAACAGCGACGATCCGGCCTGCACCAGGGTCCCCACCTGCACATTGCGTTTGGTGACAAAACCATCGTATGGAGCACGCACCTCGGTATAGGATAAATTCAGGTTAGCGGTGTTGAGCTGCGCCTGAGCCTGTTGCACCTGACTTTGACGTGCTTCTACGTTGGTTTCCTGCTGACGAATTTGTAATGCCACCTGCGAGGCTACTTCGACCTGTGCCTGTGCATTGGCCAGCTCCGCCCGGGCACTGCGCAGCTGCGCGTTTGCTGCATCAATATTACGTTGTGAGGTCGCTCGCGGGTCAACGCCACGCTGACGCTTATCGTCAGCCTGAGCATTAAGATAGTTTGCCTGCGCCCGGGCTAACTGCGCCAGTGCCTGATCTTTCTGCGCCGGGTACTGCACTCGCGCCAGTTCTAACTGGGCCTGGGCCTGATGCAGCTGGGCCTGAGCCAGACCAAGCTGCGCCTGCGCCTGATCGCGCTGGGCAGCCGTATCACGCGGATCAATTACCACCAGCAGGTCGCCCTTCTTCACCCGCTGGTTATCTTTGACACGTAGCTCAGTGACATAACCAGAGGCTTTCGGCGCAATAGTCACGGCGTCTGCTTCAGTAAAAGCATCGTCAGTGGTTTCGATATTGCGTGTAGTCAGCCAGAACCACAGCGCCACAATCAGCATTACGAGCACAACAATGGCCAGTATTATGAGAGGCTTTTTACCAGGGCGCTTGCGGGGAGTTTCTTCATCTTGTGAAGCATCATGCTGATGCAGATTTTCATCATCGGGTGCAGAGGGTGTTTGATTAGCCATAATATCCATCTGTAAAAGGCTGCCCCTGCAGGAGGGGCGCAATAATTCAGTCTGGTTTAAACATAGGGCCTAAATTGACAAATGCCAGGGTTTACTGACAAAACCGGAATTGCCTGAGGTCAGGCCGCATAAATAAACAAAAACAGCGCCCATCCACTGATCAGGGCCCAGAGTAACATCGGCAGCGAATAGAGATGGAAGTGCCACCAGATAGCGCGATCTTTTGCCATCCGCAGCGCAATCAGGTTCGCCAGCGAGCCGGGCAACAGTCCAAAACCACCGATATTTACTGCCCATGCCAGCAGCACCGATGGCGGCAGGCTGCTCAACAGCAAAATGGTCGCCGGGACGTTACTGATCACCTGCGATAGCCCTGCCGCAAGCAGAAACTGCCCACCCGCGGGTAGCTGCTCTGCCAGATGCAGGGAGGACTGAATGAGCGGCAGTCTGGTTAGCAGGAACACATCAACGAACATCGCGATAAAGACTACCAGCAGGCTCCAGTCGATGCTTAACAGGATGCGGCGTGCCAGAATCAGGAAAGTGACGAACACCAGCAGCAGCCCCCATATCGCGAGGTTCATCTCCAGCGCCGTGATAAACAGCAGATAGAGCAGCGCACTGGCAAACAGCAGGCGGTGCTCCCATGGGGGCGTCTGCTGCGTCTCATGCTGCTCAATTTTCTTTGCACGAAAGCAGCAGGCTGTCAGCAGCAGCAGGCTGACAACCAGCCAGGCGGCGAGCGGAAGCATCTGCCAGATAAAACCAACAAAGCCCGCGTCACCGTGACGCCACAGCAGAATATTTTGCGGGTTGCCGATCGGCGTCAGCAGCGAACCGGCATTGACTGCCAGCGCTTCAAAAATAATTAATCTCGCGATGGGCAGCGCGGAATATTTACGTAGCGAGAGCGTCAGCGGCACCAGAATAAACAGCGCAACATCATTGGTCAGAAAGGTCGAGAGCAGTGCCGCAGCGGCAACCAGAAACAGCGCTAACTGACGCTGATGGCGAAATCCCTGCACCAGGCGGCGTCCGAGCACATCAAAATAGCCGCTGGCTTCAATGCCTTTGGTCAGCATCAGCAGGCCGCAGAGTGTGATAATAGTCGGCCAGTCAACCGCGCCGGGCAAGTCCGCCAGCCGGAACGGAACAAAGCAGGCCAGTATCAGCCCCAGAATAACCAACAGATGCAAAAAACGATCGTGCAAAAAAGGTCTGAGCAGAGAGGTCATACTGGCGCGCCATATTAATTCCCTTTATCGCTGACGCTATACTGTTTGACCGCTTCACCTTCGCTTTTAGGGCAAAGTTGTTCAGAGCCACAGCAGATAACGTCAGTGAGTGGAGGAGTGGAGTTGATTAACGACTTTCGCTAAATTTTCTGAAGATCAACAGCGTTTCATCGCTGACGTGATGTTCAATGCCTTCGGCATCGCGGCGCGCGGTATCCGGGCTGATACCCAGTGCCAGCAGGAAGGACTCAACAATGTGGTGACGTTCCCGGCTCTCTTCTGCCAGGGTTTCCCCTTCTGGCGTCAGAAATACGCCACGGTAAGGCACCTGCTCAACCAGCCCGCCAGTAGCGAGACGTTTCAGCATTTTAGCCACGGTTGGCTGCGATACTCCCAGTCGGGCGGCCATATCTACCTGACGGGCCTCGCCAAACTCGCGGATAAGATCGGAGATCAGCTCTACATAGTCATCGATTAATTCACGACGGTGCGCCTCACGTACCTGGCGGAAGCCCTCGACATGCTCTTCAATATCTTTCAGTGGCGCGGGCACTGCAACTTTTGCGCGACGACTCATTAAACTTCCTCTTCTTTTCAACCGATGGAGTATATACCTAAACGTCTTGATGACGGGTAAACGGCCGCACCGATCTGTTGTGTGCCACATTGTAAACGAACCGCAGGCCAGCACAAAATTTAGCGTATTAGCTATGGCTATAAGATATAGCCTGTGCTATACCTGATGATAATTCGTTCATATCCTGATTGACCGGAGGAGCATCAGATGAAACTCCCACTGTTATTAAGATTATTTTGCCGCTCACCGTTTACACTCCGGCTGATGCTGCTGGAAATGCTGCTTAATCCGAAGCCTGCACGGCAGGCTTCTTAAGCCGCTGATACCCCGTCGAAACTATTTTGTTTGTTACTTCACAGAACTTATTGATATTGCTGGTTGCCTTTCAGTAAAACAGCGATTATCGTGCCAGCCTTTCGTAAAGAGTGCAGGCCGATTGGGCTTCATCCCTCCCCATCCCCCATGATCTTACGAGTTGTATCGGGCAGTTTGCCACTTCAGCGTCGAACTGAATGGCCGCTATAAGCTTTCCCTAATAAGAACCAATAATGAATCTGACACTAATTAAAACTGCTACAGCAGGCCGCTACCGTGCCTGGGTTAGCCCGTATGTTGGGCTGTATTTGTTGTTATCCGTCCTGATTAACCTGTCCTTCGGCTATCCGTTAAGCGGTTTGTACAGCCTTGCGTTCACGGCGCTGCTCATGCTGCTGGCGGCGGTGGCCCCAAAAACGCAGAAAGTGTTGATAGCCGTCGCCGCGTTAATTGCGGGATTTTATTATCCTTTTGGTCAGGTCTACGGCGCGCCCAACTTTAATACCTTGCTGGCGCTGCATGCGACCAACGTGGAAGAAGCCAGCGAGATACTGCTGATCTTCCCGCTGCACGACTACTTTATCGGCTTGGCAATTCTGGCGGTGGGTGTGGTGGCGTTAAAGCGCAAACCGCTGCCAAAACAGAAGTGGGGGCATGCGGAAAGCGCCTGTCTGGCTTTTGTGCTGGTTGCATGGGTGACGCAGCCGGTGATGAACCAGCTTACCGGTGGCGTGTTTAATCTGAAGGACACGGGCTTCCCGCTGGCGCGATTTGTCAAAGATACGGTGGAGAGCAAGCTGTCGGTGGATAACGAGATCGACCGCATGAGTCAGCTGGCTACGCTGAAAGATGACTGGCATGTAATTGGTGTTAAACCACAGCAGCAGATTTACGTGGTGGTGATTGGAGAAAGCGCACGTCGTGATGCGCTGGGCGCTTTTGGCGGACGCTGGGATAATACGCCGTTTGCCAGCCAGCTTAACGGGCAATTTTTTACCCGCTACACGTCGGCAGCATCTTCCACCCAGAAATCACTGGGTTTAACGCTCAACCAGGTGGTAGACGGTAAGCCAGAGTATCAGAACAACATTGTTACCCTCGCTAATCGCGCCGGTTTTGATACCTGGTGGTTATCGAATCAGGGCCAGATTGGTCAGTATGATACGCCGATTGCCAGCATTGCGCGCCGGGCCAAAAATGTACATTTTCTTAAAAGTGGCGACTTCGAAGCAGACAAAAGTACCCGTGATGAAGACCTGCTGAGTTATACCCCTGAGGCGCTGGCACGCCCGGTAGATCGCCCACGCCTGTTGATCTATCACCTTGTGGGTTCACACCCTAAGGCCTGCGATCGTACCCGTGGCCGCTTTGTTGAGCGCCTGAACTCACTGGAAACGTCCTGCTATCTCTACAGCATTACGCAGACCGATGGTTTCCTGCAACAGCTCTGGCAGCAGTTACACAGTAGCGGTTTAACCTTCTCGATGATCTATTTTTCCGATCACGGGCTGGCCTTTAAAGAGAAAGGGACGCGCAACGAATATCTGGCCCATGATGATAAGTATCGTCAGAATTTCGAAGTGCCAATGTTTATCAGTTCAAGCCAGGACAACCGCCATCAGGTCATTGATACGCCGCGCTCCGCCAATGACTTTATGGCGCTGTTTTCGCAGTGGACAGGAATTCAGACACAGGAGATTAAACCGGGCTATCGCTTTGTATCGCGGGAGAAAGCTCCGCCGATTGAGGTGACCAACTTTGCTCTGAAGCGCCTGCCCTTCAGTCAACTACAGCAGGATCCCTTCGGTAAATAATTTTCAGACAAAAAAAATCCGCCCCGAAGGGCGGATTCTTCAACGTGAGTCCGGAATACGGACTTGCGGTTAACAACTTAGAAGCTGTAACCTACGCCAGCAGTCCAGGTGCCAACGTCAACGTTGCGGATACGGCTCTGCTCGTAACCCACGTCCAGAGCAATGTTCTGGATTGGGTTAAACTGCATGCCAGCACCGTAGGAGAAACCTACGTCGCTTGAATCATATTTTTCACGGTTTGGTTCGTTGTACTGGTATTTGCCATAGCCGATACCCACAACACCGTAGATGCTTGCCCAGTCATTCAGACGGTAAGCTGGACCACCAGTAACGCCATAGTACTGGCCCTTGATGTAGTCGCCTGCATCGGTACGATCTTTCTCAGTGTAAGTGAAAGAGCCGATCCAACCCAGTGCATCGCTACCGTTCTCGTAACGGTACTTCAGGTTGAAACCGTTAGCTTTGTTAGCTACGCCCTGATAGTCGCTCTGAGCGTAACCAGCGGAAACGGTGCTCTGTGCCATTGCTGAACCAGCAGATACTGCCAGTACGCAAGCTAATGCTGAAAGACATGCAATTTTTTTCATAACCACCTCAAATGTGAAAGTACTACTCTCCTGACAACGCTGAAAATATAACAAAAATCAGCAAGAAACTCTGCCCCGATTTTGTTGTCTAACAGAATGTTTGGTGTAACAGAAAGTTAATGATGCTTTCTATGTCATTCATTCTACTTATATTTGTTGTTTTCTTCTGCCTTCTATTTTATCTGTAAAAAAACCGTCATTAAGATAATTCCTAATAAAACCTGACAGTTCTTTACTGAATTGGATCTGTTTTTTGCCGATCTGCCAGATTTTTTTTCACTTTTTTTCTCTCATTACTGGGTTTAGCACCACCTTCCAGTACACTGTCACAGTAAGATTTCCCCCCCGAACGGATCAACAAAGGCTGGATTACAGGATGTCTTCTTCACACGTAAAAAACGCTATCTGGCTACCAGTGCTGGTGCTTCTTATCGCCATGACCTCAATCCAGGGCGGCGCAGCTTTAGCAAAAACGCTGTTTCCTACCGTGGGTGCTCCTGGTATCACCGCTCTGCGTCTTGGTTTAGGAACCATCATCCTTTGCGCTATTTTTAAACCCTGGCGTTTGCGTTTTCAGCGCAACCAGATATTGCCACTGGTGATTTATGGTCTGGCGCTGGGAGGGATGAATTACTCATTTTATCTGTCCATACGCACTGTGCCGCTGGGTATCGCCGTAGCGCTGGAGTTCACCGGTCCGCTGGTGCTGGCCCTGGCCGGTTCACGGCGTCCGCTCGATTTTCTCTGGGTAGGGCTGGCAGTACTTGGGCTTTATTTCCTGCTGCCTGTCGGGCACAGCATCGACAGCGTTGATCCGCTTGGCGCACTCTATGCACTCACGGCGGGGGCGCTGTGGGCAGTGTATATTATTACCGGCAAACGGGCAGGCAGCGAGCACGGCCCGGCGACCGCAGCGGCTGGTTCACTGATTGGCGCACTGGTATTCGTTCCACTGGGGCTGGTTTACGCCAACCCCGGGGTCTGGAGCCTGTCTCTTATTCCTGTTGGTCTCGCGATTGCGGTGCTCTCCAGCGCACTCCCCTACTCGCTGGAGATGGTGGCACTGACGCGCCTGCCCGCGCGCACCTTTGGTACGCTGATGAGTCTGGAACCGGCGATGGCTGCTATTTCCGGCATGCTGTTCCTGGGAGAAGTGCTGACGCTGCCGCAATGGCTGGCGCTGCTGGCAATTATCACGGCCTCGGCTGGCTCCACCATGACAATGCGTCCGGCTAAACAGGCGATTGATCCGGTGGGAGAAATTAAAGAGTAAATGGCACTGTTCTGCGGGAAGATAATTTCCCGCTGAAGAATAACGCTAAGGTTTTTATTTCGCAGACAGCTTTATGACAGTCAGGTTAATTAAACCCTGTTGAAACACTTTGATACTAATATCGCTTAAACCATCGCTGCACCCACAGCCGCATTAAATACCCATTTAAAATCATCAAGATAAAATCAAAAAACAAATGACAATCATTCGTATTTTTATTATTCCCTGCTCACCAATGCTTTTAATTTCATCAACAGATACGCGCTATTCCATCAATAGGTAGCAACTTTTCTGCAAGGTCAGAATGCGGTGCTATACTTAATCCCGTATTCAATTAGGACAACCTGACTATCAAGAGGATATTAATGATGAGTACCGCTAAACTGGTTAAAGCAAAATCTTCTGATCTGATTTACACCCGCAACGATGTGGCCGATGACGAGAAAAAAGCCACTATTGAGGTGCTTAATCGTCTGGTTATCGAATTTATCGACCTGTCGCTGATTACTAAACAGGCTCACTGGAACATGCGTGGCGCTAACTTTATTGGCGTACATGAGATGCTCGACGGTTTCCGTACAGCCATCACCGAGCACCAGGACACCATTGCAGAACGTGTTGTACAGCTGGGCGGCGTTGCGCTGGGTACCACTCAGATTGTGGCCGACAAGACTCCGCTGAAAAGCTATCCGCTGAATATTCACAGCGTGCAGGATCATCTGAAAGCACTGGCAGAACGTTATGCCATTGTTGCTAATGACACGCGTAAAGCCATCAGTGAAGTATCTGATGAAGATACCGCCGATATCTTTACCGCTGCATCACGCGATCTGGATAAATTCCTGTGGTTCATCGAGTCTAATATCGAATAAGTTCATAATGCTGTAATGCGATCATGCTCTCAGGCAGATGGTTATCCATCTGCCTTTTTTTTGCTAAAATGTTGCCAAAGTAAGCACTGTGTGACAATAAATTAATTCCCATCGATACTATCAGTTGTTTTTATCGCGTAATTTGCTAAAACTGCATCTGCACCACAATGAACACAGCGCACCATAGTGGGGCACCATAACAGTGCATCACTTTGAGCCTTGCCAGCCTGTTGAAGAAAAATCACTTTTAACCCGCTGTTTTTCATTGTTTTTGAAAAACTGGCACGATTCTTTCATAGGGCTGCGGGCATTTAATCGGGAAAGACCTTTCCCGAGAAGCGATAAGGATAAAATGATGAAGTCAATTTTTAAGGTTTCTCTTGCTGCGCTGACTTTGGCGTTTGCTATGTCTTCCACGGCTGCTGACAAAAAACTGGTTGTTGCTACCGATACCGCTTTCGTGCCATTTGAATTCAAACAGGGTGACAAATATGTCGGATTCGACGTTGACCTGTGGGATGCGATTGCTAAACAACTGAAAATGGAATACACCCTGAAGCCAATGGACTTCAGCGGCATTATTCCCGCCCTGCAAACCCGCAACGTTGACCTGGCCCTGGCCGGTATTACCATTACCCCTGAACGCCAGAAAGCTATCGACTTCTCTGACGGCTACTACAAAAGCGGCCTGTTGGTGATGGTAAAAGCTGGCAACGATGCGGTTAAAAGCATCAATGACCTCAACGGTAAAGTGGTGGCAGTGAAGAGCGGCACCGGATCTGTTGACTATGCTAAACAGCACATCAAGTTTAAAGATCTGCGTCAGTTCCCGAATATCGACAATGCCTATATGGAACTCGGCACCAACCGCGCTGATGCGGTTCTGCACGATACACCAAACATTCTTTACTTTATCCACACCGCAGGTAAAGGCCAGTTCAAAGCCGTAGGTGAATCTATCGAAGCCCAGCAGTACGGCATTGCCTTCCCTAAAGGCAGCGACGAGCTGCGTGAAAAAGTGAACGGCGCACTGAAAACTTTGCGTGAAAACGGCACTTATAACACCCTGTACAAGAAATGGTTCGGCAGCGAACCAAAATAATAAGAATATAAAGGTATGCCTTTAACGACAGGAGCGTTAAGCTCCTGCGTTTTTCCACATCAACAAAAATGGTATTAGATCCGGAGAATAAACATGCAGTTTGACTGGAGCGCCATCTGGCCTGCTATTCCAATCCTGCTTGAAGGCGCCAAAATGACCCTGTGGATTTCAGTCCTCGGTCTGCTTGGCGGCGTGATCATCGGTCTGGCGGCTGGCTTTGCCCGCGCCTACGGTGGCTGGCTTTCACGCAATATCGCGCTGGTTTTCATTGAACTGATCCGTGGTACCCCGATTGTGGTACAGGTGATGTTTATCTATTTTGCACTGCCAATGGCACTGCCCGATCTCAGGATCGACCCGTTCACTGCCGCAGTAGTGACCATCATGATTAACTCCGGTGCCTATATCGCTGAGATTACGCGTGGTGCGGTACTGTCGATTAACCGTGGCTTCCGTGAAGCCGGTCTGGCACTGGGCCTCTCCAGCCGTGAGACATTGCGCTACGTGATTATGCCGCTGGCGCTGCGCCGCATGCTGCCACCGCTGGGTAACCAGTGGATTGTCAGCATCAAGGACACCTCACTGTTTATCGTGATCGGCGTGGCAGAACTGACCCGTCAGGGGCAGGAGATTATTGCCGGTAACTTCCGCGCGCTGGAAATCTGGAGCGCCGTTGCCGTGATCTATCTGATTATTACGCTGGTGCTGAGTTTCGTTCTGCGTCGCCTTGAGAGAAGGATGAAAATCCTGTGATTGAATTTAAAAATGTTTCCAAGCACTTCGGTGCAACCCAGGTTCTGCATGATATCGACCTGAAAATCAACCAGGGCGAAGTGGTGGTGATTATCGGCCCGTCCGGCTCCGGTAAATCCACGCTGTTACGCTGCATCAATAAGCTGGAAGAGATCACCAGCGGCGAGCTGATCGTTGACGGAAAAAAAGTCAATGACCCGAAAGTAGACGACCGCCTGATCCGTCAGGAAGCGGGTATGGTGTTCCAGCAGTTCCATCTGTTTCCACAGATGAGCGCGCTGGATAACGTTGCCTTCGGCCCCATCCGCGTACGCGGGGCAAAGAAAGCCGAGGCACAGCGTCTGGCACGTGAACTGCTGGGCAAAGTGGGTTTAGCTGAACGCGCTAACCACTTCCCTTCCGAGCTGTCTGGTGGCCAGCAGCAGCGCGTAGCGATTGCCCGTGCGCTGGCGGTTAAACCGAAAATGATGCTGTTCGATGAACCTACCTCTGCACTGGATCCGGAACTGCGTCACGAAGTGCTGAAAGTCATGCAGGATCTGGCTGAAGAAGGGATGACAATGGTGATCGTCACTCACGAAGTAGGCTTTGCTCAGAAGGTTGCCTCGCGCCTGATCTTTATCGATAAAGGCCGTATTGCTGAAGATGGTAACCCTGACGAGTTGATCTCCAACCCGCCCAGCGCCCGTCTGCGTGAGTTCTTACAGCACGTGTCATAATCTTTCAGGGGCGGATGCATATTCGCCCCTGCTTTCATCTTTATCTCAAAATTTGCCGTTTCCCATTCTGACCTGACTGAAGGTTGATACTTCTGTGCTGTGCGCCATGACAGGAGACTTTGGTGCTGCGGGAATTGAAGCTGCGCACCAGACGATGCAGTAATACAGACAGGAACCTGTATTGACGGTGCCGCCAGCTTTGAATCGCTGGCAGCAGTGAAATAGTGCGTTTACTTATTCAGTAGTCTGGTGCGCTGTGGTTGCTCCATAAAGCTCCAGGCAACAAACCGGCTTTGCTTCTGCCCTTGCGCCATTTCCACGGTGCGCATGGCTGCCACATCGGCCTCTTCCAGCGCGCGCCACAGCTCGGGCAGGTGCTCCTTGCGTGAAACTAATGTTGTGAACCATACGCACTGACGTCCGAAGCTGGCGCTTTCGTCGATCATACGTTTGATAAATGCCACTTCCCCACCTTCACACCACAGCTCATCCTGCTGCCCGCCGAAGTTTAGCGGAGAGTGACGATCCAGCCCCAGATTGCGCAGCTTACGCTGGCTACCCTGGCGGGCATCGGCGGCGGATGCATGGAACGGCGGATTACACAGCACGGCCTGATACAGCTCGCTTTTGTGAATCACTCCGGTGAAAATCGCGTTAGTATCTTTCTGACGACGCAGGCGAATGGCGCGGTTAAGGCCGGGATTCCCGGCAATAATGGCATTAGCAGAGGCAAACGCCTGCTCGTTGACTTCACTACCGGTAAAGCGCCACTGGTATTCGCTATAGCCGATCAGCGGATAGATCAGGTTAGCGCCACAGCCGATATCCAGCACGTTAATTTCACGAGGTATCACGCGGCGGTTATCCTCCGCCAGCAGGTCAGCCAGGTGATGAATGTAGTCGGCACGCCCCGGCACTGGCGGGCAGAGGAAACCTTCCGGGATGTCCCAGTGGGCAATCTGATAAAAATGGCGCAGCAGCGCCTGGTTCAGCGCCTTTACCGCCTCAGGATTCGCAAAGTCTATGGACTCGCTGCCCCAGTTATTGACCGCCACAAAAGGTGCCAGGGGCGGATGGCTGGCAATCAGCGCAGCAAAATCATAGCGACCGCTATGGCGGTTACGTGGGTGAAGAACATTTTTTTCAGCAGGGGTTTTCATTGGCCACTCTCTTGTCAGCAGGCGCGTAAGATACCTGCTGTGGTAATAATGGTAAACCATCGGTGACGTTTTTCCGTCTCATCTTGTCTATTTTGGAGCTTGTATGTCCCGCACCCGTCATTTCTATCAGCCCAAAGAGGGCCACGGCCTGCCGCACGATCCGCTCAATGCGATTATTGGCCCACGTCCGATTGGCTGGATCAGTTCACAGAGTGCTGACGGGCAGCGCAATCTCGCGCCCTACAGTTTCTTTAACTGCTTCAATTACCGCCCGCCGATCATTGGTTTCGCCAGCAGCGGCTGGAAAGACAGTGTGGCAAATATTGTTGAAACCGGGGAATTTGTCTGGAACCTGGCCACTCGTTCGCTGGCGGTGCCGATGAATGAGAGTTCAGCGTCTCTTCCTCACGGTGAAGATGAATTTGCCTTTGCGGGGCTGACCGCCCTGCCCGCCAGCCTGGTGAACGTCAGCATGGTGGCCGAAAGCCCGGTTAATTTCGAATGTCGGCTCTCGCAGTGCATCCAGCTGCACACCGCCGATGGTGAGCAGATCCCCACCTGGCTGGTGCTGGGCGAAGTGGTGGCGATCCATATAGATCTGGATCTGCTGGTCGACGGCATCTATCAAACGGCTAAAGCAGAGCCGATCCTGCGGGCGGGTGGCCCCTCCGCCTATTATGGTATCAGCGAAGCGTTGCGATTTGATTTGGTCAGGCCTGATGCGCGCAATTAACGATTTTCTGTAGCTTTTTCCTCGCAGCCTCCCCCGCAGTGTGCTCCCTGCGGGCTTCTTTGCTATTATCCCCGGTTCAAAAACAATTTGTCATGGAGTGATTATGAAACGCATTGCTATCGATATGGATGAGGTTATCGCTGATTTTCATCCTAAGATGTTAGCGACCTGGAATGCTCATTTTTCACAGCAGCTGACGCTGGACGAGCTGAACCTGTTTAATCTGCATCAGGATGATCCGGATAAACTGGTAGAAATATTTGAACTGGTTGGTGACCCGACCTTCTTTGCCGATTTAGGGGTAATCGCCGACAGTCAGCGGGTCATTGCCCGGCTGAGTGAACATTATGAGATCTTTATTACCACCGCAGCGATGGAAGTACCGACCTCATTCAACGCCAAGTTCCAGTGGCTGAAACAACATTTCCCGGCAATCAAACCCAGTAACATCGTCTTCTGCGGCAACAAAAGTATCATTAACGCTGACTATATGATTGATGACAATGTGATTAACTTTGCCAATTTCTGCGGGGAAGGCATTCTCTATTCGGCCCCCCACAACCGCCATGTGACGGGCTACCGACGCGTGGAAAACTGGCAGGAAATAGAAACACTGCTGCTGTAATCGCTGTCGATAAGCCAGGGCGCAGCGTACTCGCGCCCAGAGATTTTCTTATTTTTTGTGATGCTGTAGCATCGTCTCAATCAGCTGCTTCAGCAGCGGCTGTAGCGAGGCCGCTTTGTCGCCGCGCCAGTTAAATGGCGGCTGCTCATCCATATAATTACACTGCGCCAGCTCCAGCTGTATTGCATGCTGGTTATCCTGCGGCTTACCGTAAGCGCGGGTAATGTAGCCCCCTTTGAAGCGCCCGTTCAGCACCCAACTGTAGCGCGACTGTGCGGCACAGCATGCGGTTAGCTGTTGCGCTATGGCTTCGCTACAGCTTGCGCCATCATTGGTTCCCAGGTTCAGATCCGGCAGTCTGCCATCAAATAAACGCGGGATAACCGATGCGATCGAATGCGCATCAAACAGCAACGCATAACCAAACTGCTGCCTGATGCGCGCCAGCTCCTGCTGAATTTTTTCATGATACGGCTGCCAGATCTGATGCAGGTAACTATCACGTTGAGCCGCTGTTGGGGTTTTACCCGGCGCAAAAGTCGGCGTGCCATCAAAAAGGGTTTCCGGATAGAGTCCGGTGGTAGCCGTGGTGTAGAGCGCCTGATTATCCGGCGGACGGTTCAGATCAATAACAAAGCGTGAGTAGTTCCCCACCAGCACGCTGACGCCCATTTCACGGGCAAAATCATACAGCTGCGGAATATGCCAGTCGGTATCACACAGCCCTTGTGCAGCGGCGCTCAGACCCGCCTCAACTTCTGGGGTCAGCATGGTGCCTGCATGGGGAATACTCAGCAGCAGCGGCAGTGAACCACCGCTGAATTGATAAGCGTTCATCGTTGTTCTCCACGAAAGATTACCCGGCAAGGCAGCTGCCCGCCAAGCCAGTAAACCAGTTCAGCCGGACGTGCCAGCGGCCAGTGGACAAAATCCGCCAGCTTGCCAGCCTCCAGCGAACCAAGACGATCGTCAAGGCCCAGCGCACGCGCACCGTGCAGCGTTACGCCAGCCAGCGCCTCTTCTGGCGTCATGCCAAACAGCGTACAGCCCATATTCAGCATCAGGCGCAGCGACAGAGCCGGTGACGTGCCCGGATTCGCATCGCTGGCCAGCGCCATTGGCACCTGATAGCGGCGGAACAGCTCAACAGGCGGGCGCTGGGTTTCCCTCAGAAGATAGAAAGCACCAGGCAACAGCACGGCAACGGTACCGTGCTGTGCCATAGCAGCCACATCGCTTTCTGTAGCGTATTCCACATGATCTGCCGACAGCGCATTAAACTCTGCCGCCAGCGTACTGCCGCCCAGCGACGAGAGCTGCTCGGCATGAAGCTTCACCGGCAGCCCAAGCCGCTGTGCCGCTGTGAACACCCGCCGCACCTGCTCCGGTGAAAATGCCAGATGCTCGCAGAAAGCATCCACCGCATCCGCCAGACCTTCTGCCGCCACCTGAGGCAGCAGCTCATCACAAATCACATCTACCCAGGCATCGGACTGCTGCTGATATTCGGGAGGTATTGCGTGAGCCGCCAGACAGGTCGCCTCAATTTGCACGGGAACCTGCTGTGCCAGCTGGCGTATAGCCTGCAACATACGCAGCTCACTGGCGACTTCCAGCCCATAGCCCGACTTAATTTCTACGGTGGTAACCCCCTCCGCCAGCAGATGTTCCAGGCGCTGACGTGCACTCGCCACCAGCTGCGCCTGCGATGCGCCACGGGTCGCACGTACGGTAGAGAGTATCCCTCCGCCCTGGGCAGCAATCTCGCTGTAACTGACCCCATTCAGGCGTTGTTCAAACTCATGACTGCGATCGCCGCCGAATACCAGATGGGTATGGCAATCCACCAGGCCAGGGGTGACTATCCCCCCGCCCAGGTCAGTGCGCTGGCTGGCCTGAATCTGTGAGCTTTCTGCATAAGGGCCGACCCAGACAATCTCTTCACCGCTGACGGCTATCGCACCCTTTTCAATAATGCTGTAGCGGCCATCCTGCATAGTGACAATATCAGCCCCATACCAGAGATGGTCACAGTTGAATTGCTGATTCATCGGCTCTCCCACGTTGCGCACTTTACTGTTGATCTATAAGTATGTATATGTATATACAACCTCATTGCTCAGGAAGCAACCATGACTCGTTTTTTTGCGACCCGCGCCCTGCTGGCCGATGGCTGGCAACATAATGTACTGATTGACGTCGACAACCAGGGCATGATTACCGCCACCACCGCCAACAGTTCGCCCGAGGATGCAGAGCGTCTTAATGGTGCCGTACTGCCTGCAATGGCCAATCTCCATTCCCACGCCTTCCAGAGGGCGATGGCCGGACTGGCTGAAGTAGCGGGTAATCCGCAGGATAGTTTCTGGACATGGCGCGAACTGATGTACCGCATGGTTCAGCGCCTGTCGCCTGAACAGACAGGTGCCATCGCCAGCCATCTCTATGTTGATATGCTGAAAGGCGGCTACACCCAGGTGGCCGAGTTCCATTACCTGCACCACCAGCCTGATGGCCAGCCCTACGCTGACGATGCCATGTTACGCCAGCTTATCCATGCTGCTGAACGCAGCGGTATCGGCCAGACGCTGCTGCCGGTGCTCTACAGCTACAGCGGCTTTGGCAGCCAGCCCCCACAACCAGGACAGAAGCGTTTTATTCAGGACACTCAGGGCTATCTTGATCAGCAGCAGCGCCTGCAACAGCTGATTACAGGACGCCCGTTACTCAATCACGGCCTGTGCTTCCACTCTTTGCGTGCAGTCAGCGAAGAGCAGATGCGTGAAGTTCTGGCAGGCAGCCCTGACGATCTTCCGGTACATATTCATATTGCCGAGCAGGAAAAAGAAGTTAACGACTCGCTGGCCTGGTGCGGAGAACGCCCGGTCAGCTGGCTGTTGAATCGCTTCGCAGTGGATGAACGCTGGTGCCTGATCCACGCCACACATCTGGATGAACAGGAGATCGCAGGTCTTGCTGCCAGCCGTGCCGTCGCCGGATTATGCCCGACCACCGAAGCTAATCTCGGCGATGGTATTTTCCCCGCCACCCACTATGTTGCACAGGGTGGCCGCTGGGGAATTGGCAGCGACAGCCACGTTTCACTGGATGTTGTTGAGGAGCTGCGCTGGCTTGAGTATAGCCAGCGCCTGCGTGACCACCGCCGTAACCGTATCGTAACCGCACAGCAACCCTCAGTGGGCGAAGTACTGTATCAGCAGGCACTGGCAGGGGGTGCCCAGGCCTGTGGCGTGAAAATTGGCAGCCTGCAGCCAGGCTACCGCGCTGACTGGCTGGTGTTAGGCGGCGATGCGCAGCTGGAGTTCACTCAGGATGCCTCCGTACTCAACCGCTGGCTGTTTGCCGGCAACCGCAGCCAGATTCAGGACGTGTTTGTCGCCGGGCAGCAGCGCATCTGCGCCGGGCAACACGCACAGCAGGCAGAAATTGATGCCGGACTGCGTGAAGCTCTGGAGGCATTGCAATGATTCATCTGTACGACAGCAGCAGACTCCCCGCCAGCCGATGGCGTAACGGCGGCGGAGAAACTCGTGAAATTGTCAGCTACCCACCCGGTCTGGCCGACTTTGAGTGGCGCATCAGCATTGCCACTATTGCTGCTGACGGCGACTTCTCACTGTTTCCCGGCATTGATCGCATCATCACGCTACTGAGCGGCGAAGTAGCGCTCTATCGTCACGGTAATCTTTACCACCAGCTGGGTCTGCACCAGCCCTTTGCTTTTGCCGGAGAAGATGCGATCAGCGCCCGCCTTGCTGCCCAGACCAGCACTGATTTTAATATTATGGCGCGACGCGATATCTATCAGCCTGAGGCCGGTATCACTACCGCCCCCTTCTCACCTGTAGCGACAGCCGCCGGAGTCGTTTATGTCCTTGCGGGTCACTGGCAGCATCAGCAAACCCTGCTGGCAGCAGGTCAGGGAGCCTGGTGGGAGAATAACGCCGGGACATTTATTCCGGCTTCGGCGAATGCGCAATTGTTATGGGGTAAGCTAATCCCTCGATAGAAAGTGCCAGGAGTGGATTCAGGCGAAGAATAAAGTCTAAATATCTTAGAAATATTTTAGGGATATTTTAGGGATATTTTAGGGATAGCCTAAATAATTCGAGATGCAGCAAGGCGGCAAATGCGTGAGTCCCGATGAGCTTACATCAGTAAGTGATTCGGGCGAGCAAACGCAGCCAACGCAGCTGCGGCTCGAAGTATGACGATAAAATAGCCTAAATAATTCGAGATGCAGCAAGGCGGCAAATGCGTGAGTCCCGATGAGCTTACATTAGTAAGTGATTCGGGCGAGCAAATGCAGCCAACGCAGCTGCGGCTCGAAGTATAACGGCTATCTGAGCTTACATCAGTAAGTGATGCGGGCGAGCAAACGCAGCCAACACAGCTGCGGCTCGAATTATGACGGCTATCTGAGCTTACATCAGTAAGTGATTTGGGCGAGCAAACGCAGCCAACACAGCTGCGGCTCGAATTATGACGGCTATCTGAGCTTACATTAGTAAGTGATTCGGGTGAGCAAATGCAGCCAACACAGCTGCGGCTCGAAGTATGACGGCTATTAGCCATGACCTTTAAAGCGGCCCAACAGCTTATAGCGGGATCCGGGATACAACAGGCGTGCGTAAGTAACTATCTTACTGTCACTCCAGGTCTGACGCCGTATCAGCAGGCAGGGTTCGTGGGGTTCAATGGCTAAATGGCGGCACTGCCGGGCATCTGGCAGCACTGCTTCTACGATATGTTCGCCTGCCGTAAGGGGCGCTACGCGCATCAGGTAGGTGTATGGCGTCTGATTATCATAATCCTGATGCAGATAATCCGGGGCCATCTGAGGATTCACCAGCCGCTCTTCGAGCTGCACTGGCTGCTCGTTTTCGTAATGCACCATCAGCGACTGAAACACCGACTGGCCGGTGCTTAATCCCAGCACTGCCGCCTGCTCAGGGTCTGCTTTGCATTCCCGCAGCGTAATAATTTTGCAGCTGTGACGATGTCCACGCTGGGCGATCTCTTCCGCGATGTTATGCACTTCCAGCATCGCTGTGTAGCCCTTCACCTCGGCTACAAAAGTGCCCACCCCTTGCATACGAATCAGGTAACCTTCGCTGGTCAGCTCACGCAGTGCGCGGTTAATGGTCATCCGGCTGACGCCAAGCTCATTGACCAGCTCACTCTCTGACGGCACACGCTGATTAGCTTTCCAGACTCCTTCGGTAATCTGGCTGATAATTGCCTGCTTCACTCGCAGGTATATTGGTGCAGGCTGATCGCTCATGGCTGCTGAAAGTTGTGAAATGGCAGTCTGCGCAACCATAGCGGATTCCTTAATGATCTAATAACGGCAGTTTACTGGCTAAATTCTGATATGTATAGACATCCTGGCTGCACCAGTACCGGGCAATATGCCTGTGAATGGTGCAGCCAGGGATGCCTGCTGTTAGTGGTTTGTTGAACTATTCCCTTCGATGCCGCCTCTTACCTGTATCACTTGTTTTGTGACGTAGCTGGCACAACTCTTGCTGGTTGTATAGACAAGACTATACACATGTGATTCACTCGTCTTCGACTTCATTACAAACATTTCACAACTCAAGTTGTCTATACAGGAGTATACCATGTCACTGACTACGCATCATTGCCTGCTGACACCGGGTAAGGTGGAGCTGGCCACCCTCAAAGCTATCTATCGCGGGGGCGTCACACTGGCGCTGGACGAAACGTCGCGCAACCGTATTCAGCAGGCAAGTGCTACCGTGGCCGCCATCGTTAAAGAGGGCAAAGTGACCTACGGCATCAACACGGGCTTTGGCAAACTGGCGCAAACCACCATTCCAACGGAGCGCCTGGCTGAATTGCAGCGTAACCTGGTGCTGTCACATAGCGTTGGGCTGGGCGATCTGTTACCGGATGATGTGGTGCGCGTGATTATGGCCACCAAGGTGATTAGCCTGGCGCGCGGTCATTCAGGGATCAGGATCGAGCTGGTCGATGGGCTTATCGCTCTGTTTAATGCCGGTATTATGCCGTGCATCCCGGAAAAAGGGTCAGTCGGAGCCTCGGGCGATCTGGCCCCGCTGGCGCACCTGTCGCTGATGCTGCTGGGTGAAGGCGAAGTAAGGGTAAAGGGTAAGCTGATCCCGGCAACAGAAGGGCTGGCACTTGCCGGACTGCAACCCTTTGTACTGGGGCCAAAAGAGGGTCTCGCGCTGCTGAACGGTACTCAGGTATCGACGGCGCTGGCGCTGCGCGGCCTGTTCGAGGGAGAGAATGTGTTTGCCGCCGGTCTGGTGGCGGGTGCTCTGTCGCTGGAAGCCATTAAAGGTTCGATTAAACCTTTCGATCACCGTATCCATGAAGCTCGCGGCCAGCAGGGGCAGATTGAGGTTGCCGCAGCGGTGTCTTCGCTGCTCGAAGGGAGCGAAATCCTCGTTTCACACGCTAACTGTGGCCGCGTTCAGGATCCTTATTCGATCCGCTGCGTCCCGCAGGTGATGGGTGCGTGTCTGGATAATCTTAACCATGCGGCAAAAGTGTTGCAGATTGAAGCCAATGCCGCCTCCGACAACCCGCTGGTGTTTACCGATACCGGCGAAGTGATTTCCGGCGGTAACTTCCACGCCGAGCCAGTAGCCTTTGCTGCCGATATTATCGCGCTGGCCATCGCCGAAATTGGTGCCATCTCTGAGCGCCGTCTGGCGCTGATGCTGGATACCGGCCTTTCCGGTCTGCCACCGTTCCTGGTCAATGACGGCGGGGTTAACTCCGGCTTTATGATCGCACAGGTCACGGCGGCGGCGCTGGCCTCTGAAAATAAATCCCTGGCTCATCCCGGCAGCGTCGACAGCCTGCCAACCTCGGCCAATCAGGAAGATCACGTGTCGATGGCGACCTACGCCGCACGCCGTCTGGGTGCCATGTGCTTCAACACCGCCGCCGTCGTCGGTATTGAAGCGATGGCCGCCGCCCAGGGCATTGATTTTATCCGCCCGCTGCAAAGTTCCCCGCTGCTGGAACAGATTCTGGCGACCATCCGCGAGCGCGTACCTTACCTGGAAAAAGACCGCCTGATGGCACCGGATATCGAGCAGATGCGTCTGTGGGCTGGTGCAGATCAATGGCCAGAAGCTATCGCTGCCCTGTTACCTGCGCGTGCGCATTAAGCCTGTATTGAGAGGAATAAACCATGACTGAATCCGTAAAAAAAGCTGTCGCACGTACCGTGCGTGCCCCGCATGGCAGTGAGCTGAATTGTGCCAACTGGCTGATTGAAGCGGCTTATCGCATGATCCAGAACAACCTTGATCCGGATGTGGCTGAACGTCCGGAAGACCTGGTGGTGTACGGCGGTATTGGTAAAGCGGCACGTAACTGGGAGTGCTTTGAACAGATCCTGCGCTCACTGAAAGCGCTGCAACCTGAGGAAACGCTGCTGGTGCAGTCCGGTAAGCCGGTGGGAGTGTTCCGCACCCATGCTGATGCGCCGCGCGTGCTGATTGCTAACTCTAACCTCGTGCCACACTGGGCTACCTGGGATCATTTCCATGAGCTGGATAAAGCTGGCCTGATGATGTACGGGCAGATGACCGCCGGCTCCTGGATCTATATCGGTGCTCAGGGCATCGTGCAGGGAACCTTTGAAACCTTTGTGGAGGCAGGCCGTCAGCACTATCAGGGCGACCTGGCTGGCAAATGGATCCTGACCGCCGGATTGGGCGGCATGGGCGGCGCACAGCCTCTGGCGGGCGTGCTGGCCGGTGCTTCCGTGCTGGCAGTAGAGTGTCAGGAATCGCGTATCGATTTCCGGTTGCGCACCCGCTATCTCGATTATAAAGCTTTCACCATTGATGAAGCATTGGCGATTATCGACAAAGCCAATAAGGAAAAACGCGCTATTTCCGTCGGCCTGCTGGGCAACGCCGCAGAGATCCTGCCGGAACTGGTAAAACGTGCCAAAGCCGGCGGTATGAAACCAGATATCGTCACCGACCAGACCTCCGCCCATGATCCAGTTAACGGCTACCTGCCCGCAGGGTGGGATCTGGCGCGCTGGGAATCTACCCGCCAGTCCGATCCGAAAGCTGTCGAAAAAGCGGCACGCGCCTCAATGGCAGTGCACGTGCAGGCAATGCTCGACTTCTGCCATATGGGTATCCCTACCGTAGATTACGGCAATAATATCCGCCAGGTTGCGCTGGATGAAGGGGTGAAAAATGCCTTTGATTTCCCGGGATTTGTTCCGGCCTATATTCGTCCACTGTTCTGTGAAGGCAAAGGGCCGTTCCGCTGGGTCGCTCTGTCAGGCGATCCGGAAGATATCTTTAAGACTGATGCCAAACTGAAAGAGCTGTTCCCGGATCACACCAACCTGCACCGCTGGCTGGATATGGCGCAGGAACGCATTGCCTTCCAGGGGCTGCCTGCACGTATCTGCTGGCTTGGGCTGGGAGAGCGTCATCTCGCCGGGCTGGCCTTTAACGAGATGGTGCGCAACGGTGAGCTGAAGGCTCCTGTGGTTATCGGACGCGATCATCTTGACTGCGGCTCGGTGGCATCACCAAACCGTGAAACCGAAGCGATGATGGACGGTTCGGATGCAGTTTCCGACTGGCCGCTGCTGAATGCCCTGCTTAACACCGCAGGCGGTGCTACCTGGGTCAGCCTGCATCACGGCGGTGGCGTAGGGATGGGCTTCTCACAGCATGCGGGGGTGGTCATCGTCGCCGACGGCACCCCGGAAGCCGATGTGCGCCTTGGCCGCGTACTGTGGAACGACCCGGCCACCGGCGTCATGCGCCATGCAGATGCGGGTTATGAGAATGCCAAAGCGTGCGCCCGTGAGCACGAACTCAATCTGCCAATGATTAAATAACCCTGCGCGGGCCTGTCCTCAGGCCCGTTTTTCTCACCGCCTCCCCTTTCTTTCTCCGTTTTATGCTAACTTATTTTTGTCCGCTAACTGGAAAGCACAGCCCCTGACAGGAGAAGTAACCATGGTCATTCCCGTTTCGCTTATTGATGAAGCTACCGGCTGGCGCCGGGCATTTCATGCCCGCCCGGAGCTGGGCTATCAGGAGCATCATACGTCGCAATCGGTAGCGGAACAGTTAACAGCGATGGGGCTTCAGGTACACCGCGGACTGGCAGGAACGGGTGTGGTCGGGACGCTGGAAAACGGCCCCGGCCCGACCATTGGTCTGCGGGCAGATATGGATGCGCTGCCGATGACTGAGCTGGGTCAGCCTCCTCACCGCTCAACGCAGCCGGGAGTAATGCACGCCTGCGGCCACGATGGGCATACGGCAATTCTGCTGGCAACGGCCAGACACCTCAGCAACACCCGCAATTTTAGCGGCACCGTTCACTTCGTCTTCCAGCCTGCTGAAGAAAATCTCGGCGGTGCGCGTCGCATGGTTGAAGAAGGGTTATTTACCCTGTTCCCGATGGATGCTATCTACGGCATGCATAACTGGCCCGGCCTGCCTGCTGGCCATGTGGCGGTCAATGAAGGAGCGATGATGGCGTCGCTGGATTCATTTGAAATCACCCTGAACGGACGCAGCTGCCATGCGGCGATGCCCGAAAACGGTGCAGATCCCATTGTTGCCGCCGCCCAGCTGATTCTGGCTCTGCAAACGATACCGGCCCGTCGTCTTTCACCGCTGGCATCAGCGGTAGTCAGCATCACTCAGATTAACGGTGGCGAAGCGGTTAACGTGATCCCGGAAACGGTAACGCTGCGCGGCACGCTGCGCTGCCTTCAGGCGGATGTCCGCGTGCGGGTTCGCCAGATGATCGACGAATTTGTTACCACCTTCACCCGTCCGCTGGGGATTGAAGGCAGCATTATTTATCAGACCGACTATCCGGTTACCGCCAACCATCCGCAGGAAGCCGCAAAGGTGCGCGACTGTGCGCTAACGCTGCTTCCCGCAGAGCAGGTTCACTGGAACCTCAGCCCGTCAATGGCCTCGGAGGATTTCGCCTGTATGCTGGAAGCCTGTCCGGGTGCCTATTTCTGGCTGGGAGCCGATGGCACCACACCTTCTGCGCCATTGCACAATGCGCGTTATGATTTTAACGATGCATTAATCGGTCCGGGTATTGCTCTGTGGACGGCGCTGGTCGGGCAGTTATTGCCCCGCTAGTTCCGCACATTCCACTCCGCAGTAGATACACACCGGGGGCGGACATTCCGCCCCGAGGCCTGCGCGGGTATCAATATCCTGCGGAATCGATCTGTGCTAACGCACCATCCAAATCAATTGCCCGTCCGGTTGCCAGATAACAGCAGGCGATTTGCAGGCGCAGCGACTGCGGTACCGGCACTTCACGATCGAGACAACGGCGGATCCATGCGGCGGTAGTGGCTGCATCTTTGGCAGCAGGCAGACAATCGTCTCCCGGCGCGATCTCTTCCTGGCGCGAGAGCAGCATCAGCGTCTCTTCCCCGGCTATCTGTGTGATCGAAGGGCAACGCTGTGGATTAGCGTACACTTCCCCTTCGGTACCATTCAGAAGCAGACCACGGCCGCCAATGGCGCTGAAAAACGTTGCTACGCGCGGAATATATTCCGGATGAGATACGCTGGCGAGGCGCAGCGCTGCATCTTCGGCAAACGGCGTTGCCAGTTTAGCAAGAGTATGCGCACTATTGCGTACGCCCATACGCCAGCGCAGAGCAAGCTGCTGCTCCATCGGCTGGCACAGAGTACCTACGGTGATAAATACCAGTTCACCCGCATCCAGTTTTGCCTGTGCTTGTTCAGGTGTGGTTACCGCAGCAATATCCAGCGCCGCAAACACCTGCTCACTGGTGACACGGGTAGGATCGTCGCTCACGCCATGAACCACCACCGGGAAGCCAAGACGCGACAGCAGCAGTGCCAGCAGCGGGGTAAGATTTCCCTGACGACGTGCGCCGTTATAGCTGGGAATGACCACCGGCATTGGGCGCTGCGCAGGTGGCGTCAGGCGCAGCATCTGCTCCTGCATCGCCTGGTAGAAACCCAGCATCTCCTCCTCGCCCTCTCCTTTAATGCGCAGGGCAATCAAAATCCCTCCAAGTTCAAGATCCGGCACTTCACCGTTCAGCATGCGGCGATAAAGCTCGCGAGCGGTTTCCATATCGATATCGCGGGCATGATTCTTACCACGTCCGATCTCTTTAATAATTTTTTTAAATTCCATGCTTATGCTCTTTACTCAGTAAGACGGATTAACGGCGACGGCGGAATGTGGGTTTCTTTTTCACCGCCGGAGTGACAGCTTTCGGCAGCTCGCCTTCCGGCATCGGTGGTTGCGCTATCGGGAATACCGGCAGCGCGCCCAACAGACGTGCACCATAGCTTTTACTGATTAGCCGCCGATCATAAATTACAATTTCGCCATAGCAGTCATGGCTGCGGATTAACCGCCCCACCTGCTGAATAAGGTTAAACGAAGCGCTGGGCAGGCTTTGCACTTCAAACGGATAGCGCTTCAGGCTTTTCAGCCACTCTCCCTCAGTCAAAATAACCGGACTGTCTATCGGGGGGAAGGCGATTTTATGAATATGCACCTGTGAAAGCAGATCGCCTTTCAAATCCAGCCCCTCGGCGAAGGATTGCAGCCCGACCAGAACGCTGGTTTCCCCCTGCTCTACGCGTTTACGATGCAGTGCCACCAGCGCCGGGCGCGGCTTATCCCCCTGCACCAGCATCATCAGCCGCAGCTCGGGCAGATAGGCCAGAAACTGATGCATGGCCCGGGCGCTGGCGAACAGCACCAGAATGCCTTTATGGGCAGCGAGCTTAATCTGATGACGGAAGAAGTGCGCCATCTCCGCAAGATGCAGCACCTCGTTTGCCAGCATCGGTTCATACTTCATCTGCGGAATAATCAGCTGGCCCTGGGTGACATGATTGAAGGGTGAGTCGAGGGCGACAAAACGATCGCCCGCCTTTTCGCTCAGGCCGGACATCTCCTGCAATCGCTGAAAACTGTTAAGAGATCGCAGCGTGGCAGAGGTCACCACCACATGGGGAATTTTACGCCACAGCAGCTTTTCCAGCTGTTCACTGACGCGTATCCCGGCGCAATGAAACATCAAATGCGCGCTGCCATCGCGAATTTCCCGCGTCACCCATTTCGATACCGGCGCTCCGGAAGCCTGCTCCATCGCCGCCAGTCGCCACAGCTTGCTGCTGGCTTCGAACCAGCCCAGCGCACGGTTCATCTGGATCAGCGTGCGATGCAGACGTACCACGTCAAACTGGCCGCTCTTCTCGCTGAGGTCGTTCATCATCCCTTCGGCCAGACCCCGCAGCGCATCGCTGAGTTTAAACAACCGGGCGCAGATGGTCAGGATCTCTTCAGGCAGCAGCCCCATCTCGAAGCGGAACTCCCCCTCCTGACCTTCCGGCGGCAGATAGAGGCCGAGGATCTGCGACAGCATCTGTAGCTGTTCGCGCACCTCTTCACAGTGCGCCTTGAGTTTATCCGGATGACTGAGGGACGGCGGGCGTTTCGGCTGAAACTGCGCCAGGCACTGCTCCACGAGGCGACAAAACAGGTCAAGCTGTAGCACCGTCCAGCCGGGGGTGATCTCACCGCTCATCTCCAGCGCATCACGCGCGACATCCGGCAGATGATGACCTTCATCCAGCACCAGCAGCAGGTTTTTTGGCGGAGGCAGCACCGATTCTGTTTCCAGCGCGGCCATCACCAGCGCGTGGTTCGCCACCACCACATCCGCATTTTCAATTTCACGCCGCGCCACATAAAACGGACATTCACGGAACCAGTGGCAGTTACTGCCCAGGCAGTTGGCTTTATCCGTACTGAGGCGCTGCCAGAGCGAGTCTTCAATATTTTCCGCGCAGTGGTCGCGCAGGCCATCCCACTGGTAGCGTTTAAGGGATTTCTCCAGCTCGGTACAGATTGCACGCTCATCTTTGCTGGCGGTCATATCGTCATCAAGGAACAACAACAGGTCGCCCTGATTTTCTTCATCTGTTGCCAGCGCAGAGAGGTTTCGCGGGCACACGTAACGTCCGCGACCAAACGCTGCGGTAAACTTCAGCTCGGGAATGATTTTCTTCAGCAGCGGCAGATCTTTGCTGAAAATCTGATCCTGTAGCGCCACGTTAGCGGTACTCACCACCAGCGGCTTTTCCTCGGCACGGCTGACGGCAATGCCGGGGATCAGGTAGGAGAGGGTTTTTCCCACACCGGTGGGAGCCTCAATTGCCAGATGACGACCATCGTCCCCCGCCAGCGTCTTCGCTACCTCGGCAATCATCTGCCGTTGCGGCGCACGCGGAATAAAATCGGGAACTTCCTGTTGCAGGGCTTTATACCACCCGGCAATTTGCGTTTTTAACGCAGCAGTTAACGCCATGACCATCACTTCCAGCTAAACAAGGCTGTATTTTTACACAGTATGGCGGCGACGTCAGCCTGCAAACGCTAATCTCCAGAGGCCGCTCGCAATTTAAGCAGGCTAAGGCTGCTCAATCTCCTTATACATTACCGTTGTGGCGTCCATCACCCCTGCGGTCGAACGGGCATAGTGTGGGATCTGTCCGGCGACCTGCCAGCCAAGTGAGAGATAGAGAGATTCAGCAACATCACCGCTGCGGGTGTCCAGTACCAGCAGGCTGCGCCCCAGCTGACGAGCACGGGCTTCCGCCTGCTGCATCAGCTCGCGGGCAATCCCGCTGCGGCGCGCATCCGGGTGAACCAGCAGTTTGATCACTTCGGCCCGGTGCTTCCCGTTTGCAGGCATCGCCAGGGCCAGCATGATGGTGCCGACAATACGCCCTTCCCTGCGCGCCACCAGCAGCTGTTTATCCCCACAGGCGAGGTTGAGAACCACATCCTGCCAGAAATGAGTCATTTGCTGCCGATCGCGGCTGATAAAGCCGATACTTGCTCCCTGCGCTACGCAGCTATCCAGCACCTCATACAGTGCCGGGATTTCCTGTTGTGTCTGTCCGGCTTCCAGCCATTGATAGGTGATATGAGTCATGGGCGGGCCACCACCAGCGCGTAGTGCACCCCGGCAGCTTCAGGGGCATGGAAACAGGTACGACCGAAGAGATGAAAGCGCAGGCAGTCTCCCTGCTCCAGCCGCCAGGAGCGATCATCCATATGGAACTCCAGTACGCCATCAAGAATCCAGATATGTTGCTCAAGCCCTGCCAGCGGTGGAATGTCGTACTCAATACGCGCACCGCCGTCCAGGCGCGCCTCGACTAACTCGGCATGAAATGCCTGCGCAGGCGGTGATAGTGAGCGGCGCTCATAGCCATTTTCAACGTCGCGCCAGACGCTTTGCTGCGCAGGTCGCAAAAGTTGTACAGCTCCCTGTTCAACTTCACTTAACAGCCGTGACATCGTCAGTCCGTAAGCACTGCACAAGCGGTTCAGCAGAGAGGCGGTAGGACTTGTCTCAGCACGCTCAATGCGGGATAGCGAAGCGCGGCTAATCCCGGTAAGCTCGGCAAGAGTCTCCAGCGACCAGCCTTTTTCTAAGCGCAGATCGGCCAGTCGTTGTGCAAGCCGTTGTTCCGTTGGAGTCTGTTGCATTTGATATTCTCATATTAGGGAATAAATCTCTTATATGAGATATATCGTTTAATTTTGGTCTTTTCAACTTGTACAATAAATAATACTTTGTACAACCTGTTATTATTGGTTAGGCTGATAACAGGTCTGACAGTCAGTAAGAGGTAATTCATGGCACTGTACAGCATCGGCGACGTCGCAGAACGCTGCGGCATCAACCCGGTCACGCTGCGCGCCTGGCAGCGTCGTTATGGTCTGCTTAAGCCACAGCGCACTGAAGGTGGCCATCGTCTGTTTGACGAAGACGATATTGAGCGCATCGAAGAGATTAAACGCTGGATTGAGAGCGGCGTGCCGGTTGGTAAGGTCAAGGCCCTGATCGAAGGCGAAAACGTTAATATTGATGATGGATGGTTTGCACTCCAGGAAGAGATGCTGGCGGTGCTTCGCCTGGTACGCCCGTCAAAATTGCGCACAAAAATCGCCACTATCGGCAAGGAAAACCCGGCAGAGATGCTGATAGACCATGTTTTCGTTCCTATTCGCCAGCGGCTGGGTCTGGATCAAAATACTGCCCGGGCTATGTGTAGTTTATTAGATGGTGCTTTAATTGATTACATCGCCTTCTGTTTAACCGGTTCACGCAAGAAGGCCGGAAAAGATGCATTGCTGATCGGCTGGGGCCTGACTGACCGCACGCGGTTATGGCTGGAAGCCTGGCGGCTTTCCCAGCAGGGGTGGCGTATTGATGTGCTTGCTGAACCGCTGGATTCTCCGCGACCGGAGCTGTTCCCCGGCCAGCATATTTTCGTTTATACCGGCAAAGCGTTCACCAAACGCCAGCAGGAACAGATAAGCCACTGGCAGGCGCAGGGATTCTCTATTACCGCACACGGCCATTAAGGAATCGGGTATGACGCAGCAGGTCGCATTACAGCAGTTAGTTACTTTTTATCAAACGCTGAACAGCGACAGGCTAAGTATGCTTGCGCAGATTTACCATACAGATATCTGTCTTAGCGATCCGGTGGGAGAGCATCGCGGGCTGGCGGTGGTGGAGAACTACTTTGCCAGCCTGTTGAAAAATATGCGCTATTGCCGTTTTGTGGTCACGCTCACCCGTGAGTTTGAAACCGATGCACTTTTACTGTGGCGGATGGAGTATGCCCACCCGTCCTTACAGCGCGGTGCCGATCAGACGCTGGAAGGCAGCAGTTACCTGCAATTTCGAGACAATAAAGTCGCGTTTCAGCGCGATTATTACGATATGGGCGCGATGCTTTACGAAAAGCTACCGCTGCTGGGCAGTGCCATCAATCTGATCAAAAAGAGGCTGCAACCATGAAACGCGTTTTGATCACCGGAGCCAGCTCCGGCATTGGCCTGCAGCTGGCCAGGGATTATGCCGCTGACGGCTGGCACGTCACCGCCTGTGGACGCAACCCTGAGCGACTGGACGAACTGCGCCAGCACTATCCGCAGATTGAGATCTGCCTGTTCGACATCACCGACCTCGCCGAAACGCGCGCCGCACTCAGCGGCAAGCTGGCCGATCTGGCAATCCTCTGTGCAGGCACCTGCGAATATCTCGATCATGGCATTGTCGAAGCCGAAAAAGTACACCGCGTGATGCTGACCAATTTCAGCGGCCCGGTGAACTGCCTCGACAGCCTGCTGCCACAGATGCAGCCCGGCAGTCGCGTGGCGCTGGTGGGTTCCACCGCCAGCATGGTTCCTCTGCCCCGTGCGGAAGCCTACGGAGCATCAAAAGCGGCGCTGGCCTATTTCGCACGCAGCCTGGCGCAGGATGTCAAACGCCAGCAGATCGGTATCACTCTTGTGCTGCCTGGTTTTGTCGACACTCCGCTGACACAGCGCAACGATTTTGCCATGCCGATGATAGTCGATGTGGTTCAGGCCTCGCGCTATATCCGGCACGGGCTGGCAAAAGGCAAGGCTGAGATCGCTTTCCCGCCGTTATTTGCTTTTATCCTGCGGGTAACATCCAGACTCCCCCTGGTTCTTCAGCGTCTGTTAACGCAAAAAATAGCGAGGTAATTCGTGCGCGTTGCGATTATTGGCAGTGGCATTGCTGGCCTCAGCTGTGCGTGGAAATTAGCCTCCCGTGCCGAGGTACATCTTTATGAAGCAGGCAGCACACTCGGTGGTCATACCGCCACGGTGGATGTTGAACTGGACGGTAAAAGCTGGGCTATCGATACCGGATTTATTGTCTTCAACGATCGCACTTATCCGCGTTTTCAGGCGCTGCTGGCCGAGCTGGGGCTGGAAGGTCAGCCGACGGAGATGAGTTTCTCAGTGCGTAATAACCGCACCGGGCTGGAGTATAACGGCCACACGTTAAGCAGCCTGTTCGCCCAGCGCAGCAACCTGCTGAAACCCTCCTTCTATCGTTTTCTGTTGGAAATTGTGCGTTTCAACCGCCTTGGCAAACAGTGGCTGGAACAGCAGCAGGAGCAAGGCACTCTCAACGATTTTCTCAGCGCGAACGGCTTTAGCGAATTTTTTGCCCGCCACTATATTCTGCCAATGGGGGCCGCCATCTGGTCTGTCTCACTGAGTGAGATGCGACGTATGTCGCTGACGCAGTTCCTGAATTTCTTTAACCATCACGGCCTGCTGGATTTAACCCACCGCCCGCAGTGGTACGTGGTGCCCGGCGGATCCCGTGAGTATATTCGCCGTATGATGCAGCTGGCGGGCGGGCGGATGCAGGTGTACCTCGACACTCCGGTAACGCATGTCACCCGTGATATGGATGGTGTCACGCTGGAAAGTTTGCGCGGCGCTGAACGCTATGACCAGGTGATTTTTGCCTGCCACAGCGACCAGGCGTTACAGCTGCTGGGCGATGCCTCTGCCAGTGAGAGCGAAATGCTGGCCGGAGTACCCTATCGCGCCAATGAGGTGGTATTGCACACCGACACCCGCCTGCTGCCGCAGAGCCGCGCCGCCTGGGCCAGCTGGAACTATCACCTTGAAGATGGAGCCAACGACAGCGAAAGCCAGGGTGCCAGCGTTACCTACAATATGAATATCCTGCAAGGTATTCAGTCACCTCATACTTTTTGCGTCAGTCTCAACCCGACACAGCCTGTCGATCCCGCTAAAGTACTCCGCCGCTTTGAGTACCACCACCCGCAGTTTGGTACCCGCAGCATGATCACGCAGGAGCAACGGGTGATGCTGAACGGACTTAATCGCACCTGGTTCTGTGGTGCCTGGAGCTATAACGGCTTTCATGAGGATGGCATTCGCAGCGCCCTCGATGTGGTGGTGGCGATGGAACAGGCGGGTCTGCTATGAACAGCGTGCTGTACAGCGGCCACGTACGCCACCGCCGTTTCACTCCGGTAGAGCATCAGTTCAGCTACCGCATCTTTATGCCGCTGATTGATCTGGATGAGCTGCCGCTGCTGAAAAGCGTCGGTATTGGTAACCGTCGTCTGTGCGCCGCCAGCTTCAGTGAGGACGACTTCCTCGGCGGTGGCGGCAATATCAAGCAGCGTGCACAGGCGCGCATTGCCGCACTGACCGGTGAACAACTCTCCGGCCGGGTGATGCTGCTGACGCAGCTGCGCTACTTTGGCTGCTCGTTTAATCCGGTCAATCTTTACTATCTCTACGATGCGGCTGACACCCTGCGCTGGATGCTGGCCGAGGTCCGTAATACGCCGTGGAATGAGCGCCATACCTATGCGGTCAAACCCGACGGTAGCGAAACGACGAACAAAGCATTTCACGTCTCGCCTTTTAACCCCATGGAGATGGTTTATCACTGGCGGCTGTCCCCGCCAGCTAAATCTTTGATGGTGCATATTGAGAACCACCGTGAAGGGCGTGAGTTTGACGCCACGCTTCATTTACGTCGTCAGCCACTGACCCGGCAAACGCTGCGCTATTTTCTCTGGCGCTTTCCGCTGATGACAGTTCGTACCGCGCTGGCAATTTACTGGCAGGCGTGGAAACTTTGGCGCAAAGGTGCGCCGGTATATGACCACCGTAAGCCGGAGAAATAATCCATGACTGGCACTGAATTCAGCCTGACACGCCGTGAAAAAACGGGTAAACGTTTCTCCGCATCACGCCGGGTGATCTTTTCCCTGCTGAGTGCGCTCGAAGGGGCCGGATTAACGCTGCATGACCCGCATCTTGGCACCCAGTTTTTCGGCGATGCCCAGGCGGCGCTCCAGGCGGAAGTGATGGTGCATCATTCACGCACCTATCGCCGCATGCTGCTGGGCGGCAGTATTGCTGCGGCAGAAGCCTATATGGATGGCGAGTGGGAAACCCCGGATCTCACTGCCGTGATTCTGACGCTGGCACAAAACAGCCGTGTCGCCGATAAACTGGAAGCACGCCTTAGCTGGCTGACCGCACCGTTTAATCAGCTGTTACATGCGCTGCGTCGTAATAATGTGCGCCAGGCGAAACGTAATATTGCGGCTCATTACGATCTCGGCAACGACTTCTATACAACATTCCTTGATGAGGCGATGCTCTATTCCAGCGCCTGGTTTTCGCAGCCGGAGATGACGCTGGAGCAGGCTCAACAGGCCAAGATGAAGCGACTGTGTGTCAAACTGGCGTTAAGCCCCCATGACCATCTGCTGGAGATCGGCAGCGGATGGGGTGCCATGGCTGAGTTTGCCGCGCGGGAATATGGCTGTCGGGTCACCACCACCACAATCTCCCGCGAGCAGTATGTTTACTGCTGTCAGCGAATCGCTGCGGCCGGTCTCAGCGACCGCGTAACGGTACTGTGCGAGGACTACCGTAATCTTAGCGGCCAGTATGACAAAATCGTCTCAATCGAGATGATCGAAGCGGTAGGCAAAACTTATATTCCACTGTTTATTCAGCGCTGCCAGCAGTTGTTGAAACCGGGGGGCCGCCTGGCACTTCAGGCGATCACTATCAGTGAAGAGCGCTTTGACAGCTATTCTCGCGGCGTGGACTTTATTCAACGCTATATTTTTCCCGGCGGTTTTTTGCCGTCGGTCAGCCTGCTGCAAAACACGCTGCGCGAGGTTAGCGATTTCAGCGAAATTGACCAGCTTGAAATCGGCATGGACTACGCGCAAACCCTGCAACTGTGGCGGCGGCGCTTTGATAATGCCTGGCCGCAGCTGGCGAAGGGACGCTTTGACGAACGATTCCGCCGGATGTGGCTTTTCTATCTGTGCTACTGCGAGGCAGGATTCCGCGCTCAGACCATCGGCACCATACAGCTGACGTTACAGCGCGCATGAGCCGCTTGCGCTTCTGGCTGCTGACCTTCTCCTTCGATATCTACTGGGGGCTGGCCGTGGGGCTGCGGGAGCGTATCTGGCTGCTGCTGGGCGGTAGCGCGCTGTTCGCCTGGCTGCTGTGCCCGCGTGATATTAAGCTGCGGGTGCTGCTGGCTGCGCTGGGCGGTATCGCACTGGACAGCCTGTGGCTGAAGCTGGATCTGTTCAGCTTTAGCGGCAGCGCAGGCTTTCCTGCCTGGATGCTGGCACTGTGGCTGATGTTTGCCTGCTGGTGGTGGCTGACCCTCAGCCGCTTTGCGCTTAACCGGCGCTGGCAGGTGGCCATCGGTGCTCTGGGCGGGCCATTTTCTTACCTTGTTGGAGAGCGATTGGGCGGCCTTCAATGGCATCAGCCACCGGTGGTTGTGCTGACTGCGCTGGCCGTTGGCTGGGCGCTATATCTCCCCTTCGCCAGTAGTTTGCTCAGGAGAAAAGAATGAAAAAACTACTGCTGTTACTCCTGTTTTGCTCACCGCTGCTTCAGGCCGCTGAGTGGCTGCGCTGGCAGAATGTCGGCCAGGCAACGCTGACCTGGGGGCCGTTTACCGTGTACGATTCGCAGCTGCTGACGCCAGACGGCCGCTGGCAGCCGCAGCAGTGGCCGCTGGCGCTGGTGATTACCTATCGTCGGGACATCAGCCGTCAGGAGCTGCTGGATGCCACGCTGGAGCAGTGGCAGGCGCAGAATACCGGCAGCCGCGAACAGCAGCAGCAGTGGCTGCAACAGCTGGCAAAGGTCTGGCCCAACGTCAGCGATGGCAGCCGTCTTGCGTTTCAGGCCGAGGGCAACGGCGGGCAGTTTTACTGGCAGCCAGCAGGTACACAGGCAGCCATCACCGCTATCGGGCCGCGCTTTGATGCAGCCTTTCGCGACGCGTTCCTCAATATCTGGCTGTCGCCGGATACGACTTACCCCGATATCCGTCGGGAACTTACCGGAGGTTAACCATGTGGAAATCCCTGATACTGGCTCTCAGTTTGCTGCTCGCTGGCTGCGGCACCACGCTGGATGAGTACCAGCAGGCCCAGCCCAAAATTGATATTTTTAGCTGGTTTAACGGTGAATCCCGCGCCTGGGGAATGGTGCAGGATTACAGCGGCAAGCAAATCCGTCGCTTTGAGGTGGCGATCAGGGGCCAGGTGGTAGGTGAAACGCTGACGCTGAACGAACAATTTGTTTATGACGACGGCGAGAAGCAGACGCGTGTCTGGCATATCCGCCGCCTGGCCGACGGCAGTTATGTGGGCACCGCGGGAGATATAATCGGCACGGCGCAGGGGCATGCCAGCGGTAACGCCTTCAACTGGCGTTATACCATGACGGTAAAAACCGATGACAGCAGCTACAAACTTAACTTTGACGACTGGATTTACCAGCAGGATGCTCAACATCTGATGAACGTGACATCAATGAAAAAATTCGGCATTGAAGTGGCGCGCGTCACTCTGTTTTTCTCCAAACAGCCCGTTACGCCACAATAAAACCTCGACCCCGGCTTAATTCCGCCGGGTGAAAGCGCTATACTTCGCCCTCCTTAAGAAAACAGGCGACGTTATGAACTGGCAAAAGATTGGTGTGGTGTGTATTTTTCTGCTGATGGCGCTGGGCGGAGTTGGCGGTGTGATGCTGGCCGGGTATACCTTCATCGTTCGCTCCTGATCGTTATCGCCCCCCCCCCGGCGGATACTCTGTAAGCAAATTACCCATCGCTTTCATCTGTTCCATGTATGGAAGGCGATGAAATTTTAGACACCCTGATTGATATGCTATATATTCAATATATGCAATATATACAGATCAGGGGTGCGCTATGTCAGTAAAAACTACGCCAGAAATACCGGACACGATTAACCTGTTCAACGGTCAACAGTTGCGCAATATGGCAGCTGAAGAGAGCGCTGAATATCTGGTTATTAATGTTAATCAGTTTAAAGACGCCACCCCACCCGCTGGGGGAAATGGTGACGTCTTACGTAAAAAACTGGAGAAACTGGTTAGTAACCCACTGCTCGACCCCTCCCTCGCTCTGGCTTTCTTCGAGATCGCCCAAAAACTGCTGGTGCCTGCACGTCGAAAAACACGCATCGCTCCCGCAGTCAGCAAACAAAACACAATTTTCGATGGTTATGAGCAATTCAGGGCCAATAACACCCAGCGACAGCAGGATATTCGCGCCCTTGTTCTGAGTGAAGGAGAGTGGCTCAGTTCCGGTGAGCTATCCGATCGCGCCCACTTTACGAATGCTAACCGCAGCGCCGGACCGAATGCCTGGAAACGGCGCGGTAAAACCTTTGCCATCAGTATTGAAGGGCATGATCGCTACCCTGACTACGCGTTTGATGAGGCCTGGCAACCCCTGCCAGTGGTAAAACAGGTGCTGGAAATTTTCGAGGGGACGCGTACCTCCTGGTCACTCGCCGCCTGGTTTATCAGCGAAAACAGCTGGCTGGCCGGGCGCAGGCCAAAAGATTTGCTGAACAGCGATCCTCAGGCAGTCATTAAAGCCGCCCAACAGGCAAGATCGGGGGCACAGCATGGCTAAGGAGAGCAGCACTGAAAAGGGATTTTCGACGCTATTACCGCCAGGTGCGTCAGTCGATATTAACATCCGGAGGCTGCCAGCCGGCCTTTGCCTGTATCGTATCCATCGCCAACAGTTCGCTGGCGACAGCTTTAACAATACCGTTACGGGCAACGCCCGCTTTAGTCCGATTTTCGATCGGCAAGGTAATGTTATTCCCACGCTGTATGCGGGAGACACCACCAAAGTAGCGCTGTGTGAGGTGATTTTTCACGATATGGATATCTCACAAAGCGCTATTGTCTATCCGGTCAGCGAACTGAATGCTTTTCGTCACAGCCAGCTGGTGACGGCTGCCCCACTACTGCTGGCCAGCCTTGACTTACCTTCGCTGATAAAAATGCGCGCAGGGAAAAAGCTGATTCATTCCGATGCCAGCGATTACCAGATTACGCGCCAGTGGGCCGAGGCGATTCACTATCAATATCCGCAGGTGCATGGGTTAACCTGGCCTTCACGCCAGCATGAAGGTGATGCCTGGCTGTTTTTTGGCGACCGGATTAACGGTGAGTTGCAGCTAAACGGCAGGGGAACGCAGCAACTGACCCGTTATCCGGTCGTTGGCGAACTGCTCTCTCTGGCTGACCGAATGGGGATATATCTGGAGGAGTGACCTACTGCTGCGCAATAAAACGCGCCAGCTCGGACGGAATGCGGGAAAAGGTCAGCAGAAACCACGGTGTAAACTGTGCCGGGTTGGCCTCTATTTCACACTCAATTTCGGCCAGCGAACTGTAGCGCCACTCATCCGCCTCTTCCAGGTTAATCACCGGCTGTTCATCGCTAATAGCAAAGTAGACATGACCGTATTCATGCTCGGTAAGACCATTACTGAGCGGCAGGTTATAGCTGAGTTCAAAGACGGGCTGTAATGTCAGATTCAGTCCCATCTCTTCCGATAAACGACGTTCTGCGGCATCACGTGTAGATTCCTGCGGATAAGGGTGCCCGCAGGTGGTATTACTCCACAATCCGCCACAGTGGTATTTATCACTGGCGCGACGCTGTAACAGCAGCTGATGGCGAGAGTTAAATACGTAAACGGTAATTGCACGATGCAACAGACCTTTTTCGTGAACCTTCATTTTTTCCATCTTACCAGTTGGGCGATCTTGACTATCGACCAGGATAACTTCAATTGCAGACATGCCGACTCCTCAAAAGATAGGCCGACCATTCTTGCATAAGAAGCGACTGGTGATCTGCCTATAATCGTGCTCTGAGTCACTGAGAAGAGAGAATCATGAGTATCCGGCACCGGATGGTGCCGGAAACAGGTCAGAGTTTGAAGCTGCTGACAACTTTTTCTAACTGAACGCTCTGTTCCTCCATCGCCTGAGCGGCGGCAGAAACCTGCTCGACCAGCGCGGCATTTTGCTGCGTGGTGCTGTCAAGCTGAGTGATGGCAGTATTAATCTGGTCAATACCCATACTCTGCTCACGGCTGGCAGACATAATCTCCGCCATCAGCGTATTAACACTGCTGACGCCGCTCATCAGTTCATCCATCGTACTTCCGGCCTGCTGCACCAGCAGACTGCCCTCATCAATATTCGATACCGACTCTTCAATCAGCTTTTTGATTTCCCGCGCCGAATTCGCCGAACGCTGGGCCAGATTGCGTACCTCAGAGGCCACCACGGCAAAACCGCGCCCCTGTTCACCTGCGCGCGCGGCTTCCACCGCTGCGTTTAGCGCCAGGATGTTGGTCTGGAAGGCGATACTGTCGATTACGCTGATAATATCCACCACCTTGCGCGATGAGCTGTTAATCTCGCCCATCGTCGCCACCACCCGCTGCACTACGCTGGATCCGCGTTTTGCCACCTGTGAAGCATCAGCAGCCAGCTGATTTGCATGGGTGGCATTGTCGGCATTTTGCCGCACGGTGCCGGTCAGCTCTTCCATGGATGCCGCAGTTTCAACAATGGAGCTGGATTGCTCTTCAGTGCGCGACGAAAGATCCAGGTTACCGCTGGCAATTTCCCGTGACGCGGCGGTAATCGCCAGCGCACTGTCACCCACCTGCTGCATCAGGCCCTGTAGATAACCGATGAAATTATTGAAACTCTGCGCCACCGCATTGAATTCCGGGCTGTTGCTGGCAGGCAGGCGCTGGGTTAAATCCGCTCCGCCGGTTGAGAGCGCCAGGATATTGTCATTCAATCCTTTCAGGCGATTCATCATCGCGCGGATAAAGCCGAGCAGCACAAGAAGCAGTACGATAGCCAAAGGAATTTGCACCAGACCAAGGCGTGTCAGGATAGAACTGGTCTGCTGCGCTAACAGCGCGCTGGGTACATCGCTGGCAAGGAACCACGGACTGCCGCTAATCTGCTGAATCATCAACGTATGGCTGCCATCATCACCTTCATAGCGGATCTCCTGCGGGCTGCCACCGCTGGCTTTGCTGAGGTTCTCACTCAGCGCTTTTGCCATCGGCGTATCCAGTTCTGTCAGATTGCGCAGTTTCGCTGTCCCATCCACCAGGCTGGCGTCGCCCACTACTTTACCGTCCGCTTCCACAATCAGCGCACTGCCCTGAATCGCCTCACCCATCTGCTTCGCCAGATGATTAAAGAAGCCCAGCGTGACATCAATGGTTGAGACGCCCCAGACGCTGCCGTTGCGATAAATAGCCATAGCGCAGTTGGTTCGCGGCTGCGGACTGGCAGCATCCTGATAGGCTTTCGCCCAGGCACACTGCCCTTTTGGCGCAGCCATACCGTCTTTGTACCAGGACTGCTCGTAGTAATTCGGAGCCTCGGCAGAGTTCCAGAAGGTGTTGACCTGCAAGGTGTTGCTACTGTCACGAGCGAAGAAACTGCTGAATTTATCTTTTTCCGCATCACGCAGGCGCGGTAACGGCCAGACGCCGCCGCCGAAGACATCGACATCCTGATACTGATTCACCAGCGCAGGCAGCACGTGATCTATGCTGTTGCTCTCCAGTACCGCTACCGACTCGGTGATACTGCGCTGTTGAGCCTGCACACGGTTCATCATTTCCGTAATGCTGGCACCAATAGTTTCCACTTCATAGCGCACCAGGCGGCTCTCGTTAGTCGCGAGCTGGGGGGCTACAAATAACTTAATCACCACCACGGTGATCAGCAGCAGTAGTGCAAAAAAGCTGACAATCAGCAGGGTAAATCTGGCCTGGGTTGTTTTAAACATGAGCACACCACTCAACACGAAAAAGCACAATTGCCTGTTCGTGTTAACGGCATGTTATCAAATAACTTGAGTGATCGCGGTCACGCCCCAGGATAACGGGGAGTTATTCCCCCGATTCCACTACCTGCTGACGGGCACGGAAGATATGTCCGCCGCCGTACTGCAACAGACGCGCTACCAGCTCCAGTCCGCCGTTCTCTTCAGCCTGAGCAAACTCCCGCTCAAGCTGGGTGATTGGCGCTGCCCAGAGCAGGTTAACCTTCTCGCCTTCGCGTTTTGGCAGCGGGAATTGCCCGCTTTCGCGAGCCAGTGCGGAAGAGAGAATAAAGCCTTCAAAGCCCATCGGAGCAACTGAAGATTCCAGCGTATGTCCTTCGCCCAGCCAGCTGAGACGCGCCCAGGGCATATGCGCAAATCCGGCCAGCGCACTGGCCATCTGCACCGCGTTCTCTTCTGTCATTACCTCGCCGTCGATAGCCATTGCCAGCTCGGTACGCCGGTATTCCGGGGCCAGATCCTCAAACAGAAAATCGACCCACGGCATGGGCCTGATGCTCATACCCAGCGTAAGGAAGTACCAGCTTCCCTCATGATAATGCTGTGAGATCGCCATCGGCGGCCAGTTGCCCTGATCGATAGAGTAATATTTCAGGGATTCACCGTAGTGAGCTTCATAGCATTGCAGCATCTCCTGCTGAAACGGTTCCCACAGCTGGCCGTCATGCCATTCACGCCAGAACTGGCGGTGCTGATGTGCAGCGGCATAGTTTTTATTTGTCGATGCTGAACCGAGCGGCGAGGTCAGGCGATTCGCCTTGATGCAGCCCGCAGAAAAGCTTACTTGCTGATCCTGATAGAGGCTCCAGCCCGGGATTACCGCCAGCAGCTGCCCGTGATACCACAGAGCGGCACCGTCATCGGTCGGCTCCCAGATCACCTGCAACCCGGCCGGATCCAGCATTGGCTCTGCGGCCAGGGTACGGCAATATTCAGCACTGAGTAGCGGTGGCGTCCCTTGCTGCATTGCTTCCGTATCTTCCTGCAAGGGGGCGGGCAATAGATTACGCAGCCAGCAGCCGCGAACGGCAAACTGCTGACGAAAAACGTCTGTCGGCCAGATATAAAAATAAGCGGTACGCTCATCCTGCTCGACTATTGCGATTAGCGTCTGTTGCTGATTGGTTACTTCAGCAATCTGATAGGGCTGTGTCATAACGCCTCGACGGTATGTGGCGGGATCTATTCACTTGAGAATAGGCCAGAATAGTAAGAGAGGATGGCGCGTTATGCCACGTGGGGGCAAGGGTAAAAGTCTCAAAACGCGGGTTAACGCCCAACCCTGGTCATGGCTCGCTGATATGCACCTCGTGAGATCGCCCAGCGCAGCAGTCGGGCAATAATAACGATATGCAGGCGTATAAAGCGCCGCCGTAAGGGTGAATAGCGCAGGCCAAATGCCTGCTGTGCCCAGTCCGGCAGCAGTTCAATGCCCCCCTGCAACATCGCGTTCATTGCCGGGCGGGCCTGCCAGGTTGGTGCTGGCGCATTCAGCAGCAGCGACAGCACCTCCTGCGTACGCTCATCACAGCGCAGCTGCGGACGCATCGTCTGAATATAAGCATCGACGGCCAGCACGCTGTCGGGCACATCTTTAGCCCCCAGCGCTTCAGCCACTAATGCCGCTTCTGCATAGTAACGATCCTGATCCGCCGGGCTGAGATGAGGATTTTTATAACGCAGATGGGCGGCAAGGAAACAGTAGGTTTCCGCCACATGTACCCATGTCAGCAGCTGGGGATCGCTGGCATCATAGGGCTGCCCCAGCGCATCCACGCCCTTTACACGCAGGTGGATTCGCTTAACGCGTTCAATAAGCGTTTGCGCATCGGCGGTGTTACCAAAGGTAGTGACGGCAATAAACTGGCTGGTCCGGCGCAGCCGACCCATCATATCTTCACGGAAGGAGGAGTGATCCCACACCCCGGCAAGCGCCAGCGGGTGCTGCATTTGCAGTAACAGTGCGGCAATGCCGCCACACAACATTGAGGGGAAATCACCGTGTACGCGCCATATAATGCTATCCGGCCCGTACAGACCGGGGTCACCCGGTGGTTGAGACAGATCGAACTCATTTAACGACAGGCCGTTGATACGAAACACCTGTTGTTGAATTTTATCGCGAAAATTGACCATTACGGCGTCCATTACAACAGGGCGAGGCGTACCCCGCCCCTGCGTATTACAAATATTCAAACTCCGCATCAACAGTACGTGCAGAATCCAGGCCGATCATCACACTAAATTTACCCGGCTCCGCTACCTGCTGCATTTTTGCATTCCAGAACTTCAACGCGCTGACATCAATTGGGAAGGTCACGGTTTGTGATTCACCGGCCTTCAGCATGATACGTTTGAACCCCTTCAACTCTTTTACCGGACGGCTGATACTTGCCACCTGATCGCGCAGATAGAGCTGTACCACCGTGGCACCATCGCGTTTACCGCTGTTGGTCACCGTCACGCTGGCGTTAACCGTACCGTTGCGCGGCATGGTAGCGGCAGACATCTTCACCGGCGACAGCGTAAACTGCGTATAGCTCAGGCCGTAACCAAACGGGAACAACGGACCATTAGCCTCATCGAAGTAGTGCGAAGTATACTTATTCGGATGCTCGAAATTATAAGGACGCCCGCTATTCAGATGGTTGTAATAAATCGGAATCTGCCCTACCGAACGCGGGAAGGACATAGGCAGCTTGCCTGACGGGTTATAGTCACCAAACAGCACATCCGCAATGGCATTCCCGCCCTCGGTACCGCTGTACCAGCTTTCCAGCATCGCATCCGCCTGCTGCGTGGTGTGCGTCAGCGTTAGCGCTCGCGCATTCATCAGCACCATTACCAGCGGTTTACCGGTAGCTTTGAGCGCATCGATAAGCTTCAGCTGGCTCTGCGGCAGAGTCAGGTCGCTACGGCTGGAGGCTTCATGAGCCATCCCGCGTGCTTCACCAATCGCCAGCACCACCACATCAGCTTTTTTCGCGGTAGCTACCGCTTCATCCAGCATCTGCTGCGGCGAACGCGTATCAACGGTCATCGCCTTCTCATACAGGTTGATAAAGTCCTGAATACCTTTATCGTCGGTAACGTTAGCGCCTTTTGCATACAGCAGCGTGGCTTTATCCGCAGTGGCATTTTTCATCCCCTGCAACAGCGTGACGGACTGTGCCGCTACGCCAGCAGCTGACCAGCTCCCCATAATATCGATCTGGCTGTCGGCCAGCGGGCCAATCAGTGCTACTGTGCCGGATTTTTTCAGCGGTAGCGTTTCCAGACGGTTCTTCAGCAACACCATGCTCTTACGCGCAACATCGCGCGCTTCAGCACGGTGCAGGCGGCTTTCTGCGTTGGTATCAGCCGGGTCACTGCCAACCGGGCCAAGATGGCTGTAGGGGTCATTAAACAGCCCCATATCATATTTTACGTTCAGCACGTGACGGGCGGCATCATCGATCTCTTTTTCGCTGACGGCACCTTTTTTCACCAGCCCCGGCAGGTATTTGCTGTAGTACTCGTCGCTCATACTCATATCGATGCCGGATTTCAGCGCGATGCGCACCGCATCTTCAGGATCGCTGGCTACGCCGTGCTTGAGCAGCTCTTTAATCGCACCGTGGTCGCTGATGGTGATACCTTTAAAGCCCCAGTCATCGCGCAGCACGTCCTTCAACAGCCAGCTGTCGGCACTGGCCGGTACGCCGTTGAGTGAGTTCAGGGCGACCATCACGCCGCCGCTACCCGCATCCAGCGCCGCTTTGTACGGCGGCAAATAGTCCTGGAACAGACGCTGTGAACTCATATCAACGGTGTTGTAGTCTCGCCCGCCCTCCACTGCACCGTATGCGGCGAAGTGCTTAACGCTGGTCATTACTGAATAGCGATCTGCCGGGCTTTTACCCTGCATCGCCTGCACCATAGTGCGCCCCATTACCGAGGTCAGATACGTATCTTCACCAAAGCCTTCTGAGCCTCGCCCCCAGCGCGGTTCACGGGTCACATCCACCATCGGTGCCCAGGTCATATTCAGCCCATCATCCGCGGCCTCGTAAGCGGCAATACGCCCGACAGTGGCTATGGCGTCGGTGTCCCAGCTTGATGCCAGCGCCAGCGGGATGGGGAACTGAGTGCGCTGACCGTGAATCACATCATAGGCAAAAAACAGAGGGATCTTCAGGCGGCTGAGTTGCATCACCTGATCCTGCATCTCACGAATATCATGGCGGGTGACAGTGTTAAAAATTGCCCCCACCTGCCCCTGATGGATCATATCGCGTATGGCGGACTTTGGATTTTCCGGCCCGACGCTGATCAGTCGCAGCTGCCCGATTTTCTCATCAAGGGTCATTTTTTTCAGCAGATCGGTGACAAAAGCGTCACGCGCCTGCGGAGTGAGTTGATGTGGGCCGATAAGATCGTCGGCAAAAGCTGGCTGAATCGCCAGAGTAACGGCAAGGCTGACAGAACAAATCCATTTCATCAGATGATTTTCTCTCAAGTGACTGTGGCGTATCTATTATTTTACTGCACGTAACACGTGGATGCAGTGTGTCATACCTTGAGAATAGCAGCTAGTTTTCAGGTGATGAATCACAGAGGCTTATTGCGGGACTTTATTGCCGGGCTGCGAGTGCTACAGTAGTGCGGTGATTCAGACAAGGACATGATATGCACACTTCCCAACTCGCAGGACAAAAACTGATTGCAGAACTGGGCCGCATTGTGGGCCGCAACCATCTGTTAACGGAACCGGAAAAAACAGAACGCTATCGTAAAGGCTTCCGATCGGGCGAAGGTGATGCGCTGGCGGTGGTCTTCCCCGGCAATTTACTTGAGCAGTGGCGTATTTTGCAGGCCTGTGTCGCCGCCGACGTCATTATCCTGCTGCAGGCGGCGAATACCGGGCTGACCGAAGGCTCCACGCCAAACGGAAAGGATTACCCGCGTGATATCGTGATTATCAGCACCCTGCGCATGGATAAAATCCAGCTGCTGGATAACGGCAAGCAGGTACTGGCATTTCCCGGCAGCACCCTTTACCAGCTAGAAAAAGCCCTGAAACCACTGGACCGCGAGCCGCATTCGGTGATCGGTTCTTCCTGTATCGGTGCCTCGGTATTGGGCGGCATCTGTAACAATTCCGGCGGCTCGCTGGTAAAACGCGGCCCGGCCTACACTGAGATGGCGCTGTATGCGCAGATTGATGCCAGCGGTAAATTGCAGCTGGTAAATCATCTTGGCATCAATCTGGGAACCACACCGGAGCAAATTCTTGGCCGGCTGGATGATGACAGCTGGCAGCAGAGCGATGTGCTGCACGACCAGCGCCACGCCTCCGATCCCGATTACGCAGAGCGGGTGCGCGACGTTGATGCCGACACCCCGTCACGCTTTAATGCCGATGCCCGCCGCCTGTTTGAAGCCTCCGGCTGCGCCGGGAAGCTGGCGCTGTTTGCCGTACGCCTTGATACTTTTGCCAGCGAAACTGCCCAGCAGGTGTTCTACATCGGTACTAACGATACTGCGGTGCTCGACCAGCTGCGGCGTCATATGCTGGCCAACTTTGCCAACCTGCCGGTGGCGGGCGAGTATATGCACCGGGATATTTTCGATATTGCCGAAACCTACGGCAAAGACACCTTTGTGATGATCGATAAGCTCGGCACTGACAAAATGCCGCTGTTTTTCACCCTCAAAGGACGCATGGATGCGCTGCTGGCACGGGTGAAATGGCTGAAGCCTCACTTCAGCGACCGCCTGTTGCAGAAAATTTCTGCGCTGCTGCCGTCACATCTTCCGCCGCGTATGAAGCAGTATCGTGACCGTTTCGAACACCACCTGATGCTGAAAATGTCCGGCGAAGGCGTGGCAGAAGCGCGGGCCTGGCTGCAAACCTTCTTTAAAGATGCAGAGGGTGATTTCTTTGAGTGTGAAGGTAAAGAGGGGGCGCACGCTTTTCTGCATCGCTTTGCCGCCGCAGGCGCTGCCGTACGTTACCATGCGGTGCATCACGCAGAGGTGGAAGATATTCTGGCGCTGGATATTGCACTGCGCCGCAACGACCGCGACTGGTTCGAAAAGCTGCCGCCTGAGTTTGACGATGCGCTGATCCACCGGCTCTATTACGGCCATTTCCTCTGCCACGTCTTCCATCAGGATTACATTGTGAAGAAAGGGGTTGATGCCCATGCGCTGAAAGAGAAAATGCTGGAGATCCTGCAAGCCCGCGGTGCGGAGTACCCGGCGGAGCATAACGTCGGACATCTGTATCAGGCCAAACCGCAGCTGAAAGCGTTCTATCAGCAGCTCGATCCGACCAACAGTTTTAATCCGGGAATCGGTAAAACCACCAGAGCGAAACACTGGGGCGAATGCGGTTGCAATAAACCTTAAGAGTCACCTGGATTGTGCAAGGCATGCCGCCCCTGAATCAGGGATGACATGCCTCGTTTTTTACTCTTCCGGCGCGTCCTTCAATACCATCTGACCATGTTTGCGCTCAATGATCATGGTCTGCGGTGCGGAAAGCATCACTCCTTCCTTGCGCAGACGCGTGAGAATATCAAACAGTAAATCACTTTTCGCTCCGCCAACCTGACGCGGACTGGCAACGTTGCCCGTCACCGACATGACAATGCCGGTGGAGGTTAAATCTTTGAAGGCAACCGATGGCTCCGGGTTCTCAAGGATACGTTCGTTATCGTTGTAGACATCCAGCAGCAGCTGGCGCACCTGCTGTGGATCGATATCCAGCGGGAACGTCAGCGTAATAGTAGCCACACCCTGCGCATTGCCCATAGTGGCGTTACGTACGTTTTGCGAAATCAGCTGCGAGTTCGGTACGATCACCGTCGATTTGTCACTCAGCTGGATCTCTGTGGCACGCACGTTGATACGACGGATATCCCCCTCAATACCGCTGATACTCACCAGATCGCCCACTTTTACCGGGCGCTCCGTCAGCAGGATCAGGCCGGAAATAAAGTTCTTCACAATCTCCTGCAAACCAAAACCGATACCTACCGACAAGGCACTGACGATCCACGCCAGCTTGTTCCACTGCAGGCCCATAATCGACAGCGTCATCAGGATCACCAGCACAAAACCAATATTGCTGAACAGGGTAATCAGCGACACGCGCATTCCCTTGTCCATCATTGTTTTGGGCAGGAAGTCATGCTCCAGCCAGCGTTTAACCGAGCGCAGCACCCAGATGCCGACCACCATGCAGATCAGCGCATTGAGCATATGCGCAGGGACGATATTCAGTGATTCGAGGCCCTTCCCTCCCCAGAATTCAATCGCTTTCTGCACCAGCTCAATCGGCGTCGAACTGCCAAAAGTACCGTTAAGCAGAGCCATCGCCGCCGCCAGTACAAGCACCGTTTTCCCTATCGCGCCCAGTACAGCGGCCACCTGACCAAGATGACGCTCATCAATATTCAGTGACGCCTGAATACGCTTACCCGAGGTGTTATTGGTCGAAAACAGACTTTCGCAGCCGTCGGCAACCAGCTGACTGAGAATATAGAATGACCCGAAAACAATTCCCATCCAGATCAGTTCATAGCTGAGGAAACGCGCCAGCGTGATATAGCCGATAACCAGCGCAATCATAATGGCTACGCCAATCAGCGTCAGCGCCATCTGGATCAGACCAACCAGCGTTGATTTCGCCTCCGGCTGATTACCTTCCTGCTGCATACGGCGACGTACGCGATTGGTTCGCATACTGATCGAAAGAGCGGTGGCACCAATCAGCAGCGCCGTCATACCATTAGCGAAAATCGTGGTTCCCACGCTGGTATTCGCGCTGCTGTTGAAGATTTCCAGCGTCTGGAAAATAAACACCAGCGCAGCGGTCAGCGGCGGATAGGGTTTTAACGCCAGAGCGACTTCATTCGAAATATTAGGCAGCCGCCAGGAAGGACGGCGGGTGGAGAGAAAGGCACGGCCTAATCCGGCAATCAGACCACAGAGCACGCTCAGTCCTACCAGCTTATCAGCGAAATTTCGTACTTCGTCGACAACCTCATCGTGGCGGGTAAATGCCAGATCGAGGAAGTTGAAAGCCAGCACAACCGCTGCAAGAGTGGTAACCGCCGTGGCAGCCGCAAGGAAACTGCGGCGCAAACGCCCTTCCGGCAGATGATGGATGCCGACCCAGGCGAGAAACTCCTCCAGATAGCGGCGGCCCAACGTTGCTACCAGCCCGGCACACAGCAGCCAGAGGACGGTACCAAAACGCCAGCCTGGCTCCCAGGAGAGCGCCGCAGTGGTCGCCAGCTCATCAACAAAATCGCTGATTTTACTGCTGTCATCGCTCTGCGTATTAAACATCGGTGACCAGAAGCGAGGCCCGAAAATACTGCCGGCATTGAGCGCCAGCTGAGTTTTCAGTGCATCACGGCGCAGGTTAACAATCTGCGTTGACAGATTTATTGCCCCGCTTTTGATCGCTTCCGCCTGCTTAATCTGGTCATCCATTTTTGCTTTCTGGTTTTCCAGCTTATTACGTTTGCTGGTGACCTCAGCGGTCTCTTTCACCCCACTATCGGGCTTCGGAGCCGGGCCAAGCACCGCCAGCTGCGCCTGTAACTGCGCACGCTGCGGGATAATGCTCTGCATCAGGGCATCGGCATCGCCGGATAACTCCAGCGCCAGGTCGTTGAGCGTATTGAGCTTACTGTCGTTGGTTTCACCAGAAACCTGCTGCTTAATTTTATCCAGCACCTTCTGCATTTTTGGCAGCTCAACGGAAGCATTCACCTTGGGTGGAGCATCATTTTGCTGAGTACTGTCGTTATCCGCTGCCAGAACCCACTGAGGCGATAGCGCCACCAGCGCCAGCAGACAAACACGAAGAAAAGTTAACAAGCCAGACATGTGCAGGTTCCTGTGATACTAAGGGCAGCGCCGGGGCGCCTGTCATTTTCCGGCTAGTTTATGCTTTTGATCTTGCCGGGACTATAGGATTCTTGATGTAAAAATGAGGTCGATATTATAAGAATTTTCTATGACACCACTCTACTGGTGTTATGGCAAATTAGTTAGAAAAAGACGCATGGAGCCGCTATGTCCCTTCCCCAAGCCGATGTGATCGTTCGCGCAGCGACCGCCGCCGATATCGACGCCATTACCCGTATCTATGCCTGGCACGTGCTGCACGGCTGTGGTTCATTTGAAGAAACACCACCCGATGCGGCAGAGATGGCGGCCCGATATCAAAAAGTCAGCTCACTCGACCTGCCCTGGCTGGTTGCCGAGCTGGAGGGAAAAGTCGTGGGCTACTGCTACGCCACACAATATCGCCCGCGTCCTGCCTATCGTTTTACCGTGGAAGATTCAGTCTATATTGATGCAGAAATGGGGGGGCGCGGCATCGGCAGCGCCCTGCTGGAGGCACTTATCAACCGCTGTCAGCAGGGGCCATTCCGGCAAATGCTGGCAATTATCGGCAACGGCGAACGCAACGCTGGCTCACTTAATCTGCATAAAAAGATGGGCTTTGAGATTGTCGGTAACTTCCGCGCAGTCGGTTTTAAACATGGGGAATGGCGCGATACGCTGCTGATGCAGCGGGCACTGTAAAAACGATAAATCGGGGCGCGGCAATGCACGCCCCATAAAAACCAGCGCGCTACTCTGTTGCGCTGTCATCCTCTCGGCCATTGCTGGCCATCTGCGAAGCCTTCTGCTTTTTATAACTCAGCGCCGCCGGAGGAACCGGAGACACCTTGCCGGTTTCCATCCACTTACGCAGGCGGTTAGCATCCGCAAAATGGGTATATTTGCCAAAAGCGTCCAGCACCACCAGCGAAACAGGACGATTATTGATCACCGTACGCATCACCAGACAGTGCCCTGCCTCATCGGTATAGCCGGTTTTCGTCAGCTGAATATTCCAGTCCGGGCGATACACCAGATGATTAGTATTACGGAATGGCAGGGTGTAATTCGGATTACGGAAGGTGGCCATATCTTCATGGGTGGTACTCAGCTCACCCAGCAGCGGATAACGTTTGCTGGCGATCAGCAGCTTGCTCAAATCGCGCGCCGTTGAGACGTTTTTAATCGACAGCCCGGTTGGCTCAACGTAGTGCGTATTGCTCATGCCGAGCGAACGCGCTTTAGCATTCATGGCGCGGATAAACGCATCGTAACCGCCCGGATAATGGTGTGCCAGGCTGGCCGCTGCACGGTTTTCTGACGACATCAGCGCCAGCAGCATCATATTTTTTCGGCTGATTTCGCTGTTCAGTCGCACACGCGAGTAGATACCGCGCATCTCGGGCGTATGGCTGATATCAACCGTCAGCATTTCGTCCATCGGCAGACGGGCATCGAGCGTCACCATTACCGTCATCAGCTTGGTAATGGAGGCAATAGGACGCACCAGATCCGGATGGCTGGCGTAGATTATATTCTGGGTTGTCAGGTCGACAATCATCGCACTGCCTGAGGCAATTTCAGGCTGCGCTGCCGTGCTGGCAACAGCAGGCTGATGAGTACGGGCAGCGGCCTGATTCAGGATACCCTGACCAGAAAACAACAAAACCACACTTAAAAGAGACAAACGAATTTTTGCAGGCATCGATGAAAACTTAACGGCAAATGATCGGGGTGTGGAGGCCACACGCCGCTTCCCGCAGAGTTGCGGGGGCTGGCGCAGGCATAATACGCCGGAAGCTCAGGATTTTCCTACAGGATATTCGTGTCCGGGCGTTACCAGCCTACCGCCGGTTTCCCGACGGTAGCGGGTTTCAGAACAGCTGATAGCCATAGCCCCAGATCAGGACAGTCATCGCCAGTAACACTTCAAATACCAGAATGCCGATGGCAAGGGTTGAGCCGGAGAAGCGTAAACTCTCTTCACGGTCAATATTCAGAAACAGCGGGATACCTACGTAGAGCAGATAGCCGGTGTAGACCAGCGCCAGTGCGCCCACCAAAACACAGAGCCACACCAGAGGATAGAGCGCCACCACCCCGCTAAGAAACAGCGGTGTTGCCACGTAACCGGCAAAGACACGACAGCTGGTTAACGATGGCCGCTGCGGGTAGTCACGTGCCATCCACCAGATAACCCGTCCCATGACTGCCACGCCGAGCAGCATCAGCGCATAGAACATAATAGCCAGAGAAAAGGCGGTATACATTGAGAGAGGGATAGTGCGTTCTATGCCGATATCCCAGCCGATTTGTGTGGTACCGATAAAAGCGCAGACCACCGGGATCAGCGCCATCAGCAGCACGTGGTGAGTGTAATGGTGCGAGAGTGTTTCATTCTCTTGCTTAATGTCGCGCATCTCCCGACCCGGGTGCGCCAGAAGTCCCCAGACATGGTTCATATCTTCACTCCTCTGTACAACGGACCGCCAGCAGGCACGCCAGGGGCGGCATCTCTTCAAGTATATGTGCACCTTGCCTGTTTGTTTTTTATCCAAACGACATTAACGTTAAGCACTTCATTCTTCATATAAAATAAAACCTGATTGCCCTGAGTTCACGGCAAGTTTTGTCAAAAGGAGTAGACTTAACAGCAAAGTAATAATGAGGAGTAGGGTTTTGCATATTGATGTGAATACGCTGATTTCCCAGTATGGTTACTGGGCGCTGTTTATTGGTTGTCTGGCTGAAGGTGAGACATTTACCCTGCTTGGCGGCGTCGCTGCACATGAGGGCCTGCTGCATTATGGCTGGGTGGTTCTGGTTGCCATGTGCGGTGGTGTGCTCGGCGATACCGCGCTGTTCTTTATTGGCCGCCGCTACGGTGAGCCAATACTTCAGCGTTTTAAAAAGCATCAGCAGCAAATTGCTCGAGCTAACCGCTTGATCCGCAAACGCCCGGTACTGTTTGTGATTGGCGTGCGTTTTATGTATGGATTACGCATTGTCGGGCCGATTATTATCGGCGCCAGTAAGCTGTCGCCACGGAAGTTTCTGCTGTTTAATTTTATCGGCGCGGCGCTGTGGGCGGTAATTTTTGTTTCGTTGGGTTATCTGGGCGGTCAGGTAATTGCGCCGTGGCTGCATCAGCTCGATCACCATTTAAAACATCTGTTCTGGCTGGTGCTGGCGGCAGCGCTGGTCTGGGGAATCAGGCTGGCAGTGAAGCACCGGCAGCGGCGTCAGAGATAAGGGGGCCAGGCGAGGCATGCCTCGCCGGTTCGCGCTTGTGTTTGTGTTTGAGAATTTGATTCTGGCATCCGGGCAGCAGTTATCCCCCCGGCAGCTGCCGAAAAAAATCTGCATAGGTGTCTCCCCTCACCTGCTCCAGCACCTCTGCCAGCTGTTCCAGCGGCGCATCAGACCAGTCAACGCGCAGATCAATGTCCGCATACGCACGCCGATCCCACACCTGTAACGCCGCAGAGCGAATGCCGCGCTCATCCCCTCCGGCATCCTGTGCTGCATTCAGGGCAGCCAGCATCCGATCGGCGAGCGGCAAATCAAGTGCATTTTCATAAGCCTGTTGCATCGCCGACAGCACCTGTTCGCTGACCAGCATATTGCCCGCCACCGCCAGCTGCGAACCCGCCAGGCTGCTGAACCAGCGCCCGCACAGGCTACCGCTCCAGTGTGCCGTCTCACCGGCGTTATCGATAATCAGCAGCTGCCGTCGCTCCCGCTCATCATCCTCTTTCAACAGCAGATGCAGGGTCTGCTGCGCAGTCAGCCCCGCCGTCAACAGCTCCAGCCCGCGGCTGCCGTACAGCGGGTTAGTCAGTGCCTGAGTGGCTATCGCGCCAGTGCGGGATCGGCCGTGGATCACCAGCGCACCTACCGCCGGGCCACCCGTAGCAGTCGCCGCCGCCAGCGCCCCACTCTGTATATCTCGTGCCACAATAGAAAAGGTCATCGCGCTCTCCTTCTGCCAGCCAGATCAAATTTATATGGATAAATTATTGCACTTAACCTTATTTATACGCATAAATAACAAACAGGACAAACTTTGTTCATCTGCACGTCACAATGTGCGCTGACCACTCTGCTTAACGAGGATCACCATGCTCAAATCGCTATGCACCGGGTTGCACTCTCTTTCAGTTTGCCTCTGTCTGCTGGCACTGGTACCGCAGGCCCGGGCGGAATCGCCCCCTGGCGTACTGGTGGTGGGGCAGGTTGCCGAACCGCAGTCTCTCGACCCGCAGGTGGCGACAGCGGCGAACGATTCGCGCATTCTGGTGAATATTTACGATGGCCTGGTGCGTAATGCCCCGGGTTCACTTTCGATTGAACCGGCCCTCGCCAGCCGCTGGGAGATCAGTCCTGACGGTCTGCGCTATACCTTCCACCTGCGTGAAGGGGTAACCTTCCACGACGGCACGCCGTTTAACGCTGATGCGGTAAAATTTACCTTTGAACGCATGCTTAATAAGCAAAATCCCTGGTATCACACCGGTCCGTTCCCGCTCAGTTTTTTCTTCTCCTCCATCGACACCATCACCACTCCGGATGCACAAACAGTGGTATTCACGCTAAAACAACCGTTCGCCCCGCTGCTATCGAACCTCGCCACGCCTGCCGGACTGATTGTCTCTCCCGCGGCGGTGAAGAAATATGATAAAGACGTGGGCCGCCATCCGGTCGGCACCGGTGCTTTTCGTTTTTCCGAGTGGCAGGCCAACCAGCGCGTGGTGCTGACCGGCAATAAAAGCTACTGGGATGGCGCACCAAAACTTGAAGCGGTGGTGTTCCGTCCGATTACCGACGGCAACACCCGCACCGCTGAGATGCTCTCTGGCGGTCTTGATGCGATGGTAGAAGTCCCGCCGGATACGGTAAAAACGTTTGCTGATAATCCGCAGTTTCAGATGCATCAGGCGGTGGGGCCGCACGTCTGGTTCCTGCTGCTGAACACCAAAGAGAAACCGTTTAATGATAAGCGCGTACGCCAGGCGGTGAACTACGCGGTTAATAAGCAGGCTCTGGTGGACAACGTTTTACAGGGATCGGCACAGGTGGCGGATGGCCCGATCCCCTCGGCGTTTGCATGGGCAGCCAATAAAGAGGTCAGTCCCTATCCTTATGATCCGGCGAAAGCCCGTGCGCTGTTAAAAGAGGCGGGAGCCGAAGGGGCCACGCTCAACTTCTACGTCACCGAAGGAGGATCCGGCATGCTCGATCCGATCCCGATGGCTACCGCCATACAGGCCGATCTGAAAGCCGTGGGCCTTAAGGTGACCATCCAGACCTGGGAGTGGAATACCTATCTGGCAAAAGTGAACGCCGGACTGACCCCGCAAACCCAGATGGCAGAGATGGCGTGGATGACCAACGATCCCGATACCCTGCCGTTTCTGACGCTGCGGCGCGATGCCTGGCCGGATAAAGGAGGCTTTAACTCCGGCTATTACAGTAATCCCGAGGTGGATAAGCTGCTGGATGAAGCACGCAGCAGCAGCGATCAGCAAAAACGCGGTGCGCTCTATCGTCAGGTGCAGGGAATTGTTCACGACGATGCGCCCTGGCTGTTTGTCGCTAACTGGCAGCAGAACGCGGTTACCACACGTCAGGTGCAGAACTTTGCCCTGCAACCTAACTTCAACCTGATCCTGCATCAGGTCAGCAACCCCTGACGGAGGCCGCCTGCTATGTGGAACTATCTATTGCGGCGACTGCTGGGCATTATCCCGGTGATTGTTGGCCTGTCGCTGATTGTGTTTTTGCTGATGGCGATGATCCCCGGCAATCCGGCTCAGGCGCTGTTGGGTGCCTTTGCCACGCCGGAGAATGTTGCACGCGTCAGCGCCGAACTGGGGCTGGATAAGCCGCTGTGGCAACAATATTTTATCTGGGTGAATAACCTGCTGCACGGCGACTTTGGCCGCTCCTACGTGCTCAATCGTCCGGTTATTGATGAAGTGCTGGAGCGTCTGAGCGCCACGCTGCTGCTGGGAGGCTGCGCACTTCTGCTGAGTGTCATCCTCGGCCTGCTGGCGGGCGTTACCTCGGCAGTACGCCAGTTTGGCTGGGGCGATCGGCTGATCACTCTGCTGGTGCTGATCGGTATTTCCCTGCCCTCATTTCTTATCGGACTGCTGATGATTATGCTGTTCGCCGTCAGCCTGCGCTGGTTTCCTGCTTCAGGTATGTTCGCCATCTACGGCGGCGGTGACGCGCTGGATCTGCTGCACCATCTGACGCTGCCCGCTATTACGCTGGCGATTGTTGCCACCGGAGTCATCGCCCGTCTGACGCGCACCGCAATGCTGGAAGTGCTGCGCCAGGATTATATCCGCACCGCCCGCGCCAAGGGCGTCAGCGAACGCCGGGTCATCTGGCGTCACGCCTTCCGCGTCGCGCTGGTGTCGGTAATACCTGCCATTGGCATTCAGGCCGGATTTGTGCTCGGCGGTGCGGTGTATATCGAAACCGTCTTCCAGTGGCCGGGGCTGGGGGCGATGCTGGTTAAAGCCGTCTCCACCCGCGATCTGCTGCTGGTACAGGGCGGCGTGCTGGTTGCCGCCATTGCCTATGTTTTGATCAACCTGCTGACTGATATCGTTCAGGCCTGCCTCGACCCGAGGGTAAAATCATGACGGCCCCGACTTCTCTCCCTGCGCGCCGCTCCGGCTGGTCGCTGCTGTTACATAACCGTCTGGCCGCACTGGGATTGCTGCTGCTGGCGATCACCCTGACGGCAGCCTGTATTGCCCCACTGCTGCCGCTGCCGGATCCTGATGCCACCGACCTGCTGCAACGTCTGGCACCGCCGCTTACGCCGGGCCATCTGCTGGGTACCGATGCGCTGGGGCGCGATATGCTGTCGCGCCTGCTGTGGGGCTCGCGGGTTTCCGTCGCCGTTGGCCTCAGCGCTACCCTGCTGGCAGCGATTTTCGGCACGCTGATTGGCCTGATAGCCGGATATGCAGCCGGACGCACCGACACCATCCTGATGCGCCTGATCGATATGATTATGGCCTTCCCCTATATTCTGCTGGCGCTGGCGATTGTGGCGGTGCTCGGGCCGGGGCTGCTCAATGCTCTGTATGCTATTGCGCTGGTCAATATTCCTTTCTTTGCGCGCAACGTACGCGGCCTGACGCTGGGCCTGCGCAAGCGAGATTTTATTCAGGCGGCGCAGCTGTCGGGTAAAAACCATACGCAGATTCTGTTAAGTGAAGTCCTGCCTAACGTACTGCCGCTGATTGTAGTGACGCTCTCCACCACGATTGGCTGGATGATCCTCGAAACCGCCGGGCTCTCTTTCCTCGGGCTGGGGACTCAGCCACCGGATGCTGATTTAGGCTCGATGCTCGGCCAGGGACGAAATCAGCTGTTTATCGCTCCGCATGTGGCACTGGTGCCTGGAGTGATGATTTTTCTACTGGTGATCGGCTTTAACCTCCTCGGAGATGGCGTGCGCGACCTGCTAGACCCGCGGCTGAAATCCGGCGCACTGCTGCGCTCGCAGGCGATGACCACGGTCGATCGCAGCCAGATCCCGCCCCGCACTCATCCTGATGCCCTGCTGGAAGTGACCGATCTTCAGGTGGCTTTCAGCCGTGGCGGGCAGCGGGTGCCGACGGTGAAAGGCGTCAGTTTCCATTTACATGCGGGGGAATGCCTCGGGCTGATTGGTGAAAGCGGATCCGGTAAAAGCGTAAGCGCACTGGCTATTATGGGGCTGGTGGCCTCGCCGCCTGGCGTGATCACCGGCGGCAGCGTCTGGCTGGGTGACGAAGAGCTGCTGTCACTCTCCGCCAGCCAGCTCCAGCAACGGCGCGGAGTGCGCGTGGCCTATATCTTCCAGGATCCGCTTACCTCACTACATCCGCAGATGCGCATCGGCCAGCAGCTGGTGGAGGCTATTCAGTGCCACCAGCCGCTGAACGCCGCCGCCGCCCGCGCTAAAGCCATTGCATTGCTGGAAGATACCGGAATTCAGCAGGCGGCAGAACGCTTTGATGCCTGGCCACATCAACTTTCCGGCGGCCAGCGCCAGCGCGTGGGAATTGCTATCGCGCTGGCCAACGATCCCCAGGTGATTATCGCCGATGAACCCACCACCGCGCTGGATGTCACGGTGCAGGCGCGTATTCTTGCTCTGCTGAACGATCTGCGCCACAAACGCGGGCTGGCGTTACTGTTTATCACCCATGATTTTGCCGTCGTCAGCGAAATGTGTGACCGGGTGGCCGTAATGTGTCACGGCGAAATTGTCGAAAGTGGCATCACTGCCGCCGTATTGCAGGCCCCGCAGCATGACTACACCCGGCGGCTGATTGCCAGCGTTCCGCAGCGCGGCCAGGGTCGGGCATTCCTGCAACAGATCCGTCAGCTACACTCGCGGGAGATCTCATGAAAAAAGTGATTGAAGTCCATAACCTGAAAAAAACCTATCAGAGTCAGGGAGGATGGTGGCGACGCAGTACCGCCGTTGAGGCGGTGAAAGGTATCAGCTTCGAGCTGTTCCAGGGAGAAACTCTTGCGGTGGTTGGTGAGAGCGGCAGCGGAAAAAGTACCCTGGCACGGATGCTGGTCGGCCTGGAATCCCCGACCTCTGGCACTCTGAAAATTCAGGGTGAAGAGGCCAGCGTCCTGGCGCAGCGTGGTGTGCAGGCATTGGGTAAAACCATCCAGTATGTATTTCAGGATCCGGTAGCATCATTGAACCCGCGTAAAACCATCGGGCAGATCCTCAGGGTACCGCTGCAGCGGCTGTGCGGATATCGCAGCAGCGACTGCCTGCCACGGATGCAACAATTACTGACAGCGGTGAATATGCCGCACGACGCCCTGAACTGCTATCCTCATGAGTTTTCCGGCGGTCAGGCGCAACGGCTGGCGATTGCCCGTGCACTGGCGGCAGAGGCACAGATCCTGGTGCTGGATGAACCAGTCAGCGCCCTCGACGTTTCGGTACAGGCACAGGTTCTGCTGTTGCTGGAGGATCTGAAACAGCAGTTCGCTCTGTCGTATCTGTTTATCAGCCACGATCTGGCGGTGGTAGAGTCAATTGCTGACCGCGTGGCGGTGATGAATTCTGGTACTATCGTTGAGTGCGCCGCCACACAAACGCTGTTCAGTGCGCCTGAGCATGATTACAGCCGCCAGCTACTGGCCAGCGCCCCGGTCTGGCAGGTCACACCGCCAGTCGTTCAGCCCACTTTCTGACACACAGGTGACCATGTCTTCAGTATCGACGCCCCCCGAGGCGGTAAAGCGTAAACGTACCGACACGATTATCGACGCGATTAAACAGAGCATTGTTGATGATAACCTGCTCCCCGGCGATCGACTGCCGCAGGAGAAAGATTTAATGCTGCGTTTCGCCGCAGGCAAAAGTACGGTGCGTGAAGCCCTGAAAGCGCTGGAAGCCCAGGGACTGATCCGTACGCGCACCGGCCCCGGTGGCGGCGCATTTATCGACAGTATGCCAGAGGCCCGCGCCATGAGCCTGCTGTCGAACTATCTGTTCACCCGTGAACTGAGCATCAGCCATATCTATGCGCTGCGTAAAACCCTCGAGCCGCAGGTGGCAGTCAGCGCCATAGGTCAGATTGATGAGGCGGGTTTTCAACGGCTGCATCAGCTGATTCGTGTATACGATCATCCCCCAGCCAGCGAGCAGGAGCGCTGGGATCAGCGCATGGCCGAGCTGGATTTTCACAGCGTGGTAGCCAGCTACTCAGCTAATCCGCTGCTGGCCTTCTTCTGCCGTTTTCTGCAACGCCTGCTAAAGGATCTGGCCGTGTGCAAAGATATATATCAGCAACCGCAGCCGGTTGACCGTCGTCAGGGGATTGAATATCAGTATCAGCTGATTGATGCGCTGCGCCGCCAGGATCCCACTGCCGTGGAGCGCATTATGCGTGACCATATGCAGCATGCCGAACAGGCGATGCTGGCCTTGCAGGCAACGCTGGAGGATCGTTTTTTGCGCGATGATAGCTGAGTAAAGCGAGGTCGAGGTCAGGAATGCCTGGCCCCTGCTACAACCGCTCACCCTCATCAAAAAACGCGCTACTCCATGCCCTTAGCCCACCCGGGTCACGGAAACAGCGTCTATAGTTAATTCCATGAATACTATAAAACGAAAGATTGAAGACCACGGCGTCATTGGTGATTTGCGTACCTGTGCACTGATTGCTACTGACGGTTCACTCGACTATTTCTGCTGGCCCAACCTCGACAGCCCATCGGTATTCAGCGCCCTGCTTGACAGCGATGATGCCGGGTTGTTCAGCCTCAGCCCGGACTGGCCTGATGCCCGCCGTATGCAGCTCTACCTGCCTGATACCACCCTGCTGCAAACCCGCTGGCTGGACGATCGCGGTGTGGTGGAGGTGACCGATTATATGCCGGTCTGCCAGCGGGAAGATCGCCAGCCACGTATTATCCGCCGTATTAACGTGGTACATGGCCGCGCCACCATTAATCTGCGCTGCGCCCCGGTACACGACTACGCCCGTGCAGAAACCCGCGCCACCCTGCACCCCGGGGCGGTAACGTTTCATGCCGAAGGGCAGCCGACGCTCTGCCTGACGGGTGAGGCGGAGTTTACACTTGAGGGGGCCGCAGCCGTAGCGCGCTTTACTCTGGAGGAAGGGGAATCTCGCGAATTTATCTTCGGTGGCAATGAAGATCCGGAGCGCGAAGAAGATGGCACCGAAAGCTGCTTCGACGCCACTCTGGCATTCTGGCGGCAGTGGAGCGCTCAGAGCAGCTACCAGGGCCGCTGGCGGGAGATGGTGAACCGCTCGGCGCTGACGCTGAAGCTTCTCACCTCCTGGCAGCACGGTTCCATTGCCGCTGCCGCCACTTTTGGCCTGCCGGAAGAGCCGGGCGGCGAGCGCAACTGGGACTATCGCGCCGCGTGGATCCGCGATGCCTCTTTCAGCATGTATGCCCTGATGCGTCTTGGCTATATCGACGAAGCAAAAAACTTCACGCAGTGGGTGGGCCGCTGCGTAGAAAACAGCCATAACGAGGTTGAAAAACTTCAGGTAATGTACCGCATCGACAGTGGAACCGAGCTGCACGAAAGTGAGCTGCTCAACCTTTCTGGCTATGCCGGTTCGACCCCGGTACGCATCGGCAATGACGCCTGGCACCAGTCGCAGCTGGATATCTACGGTGAATTAATGGATGCCATCTATCTCGCTAATAAATATGGTGAGGCGATATCTCAGCGCGGCTGGAACCACGTCAGCAGGATGATTGACTATGTGGTTGAGCACTGGAATGAGACTGATGCAGGTATCTGGGAAATGCGCGGTGAGCCGCAGCATTTTCTTCATTCGCGTCTGATGTGCTGGGTGGCACTGGATCGCGCTTTGCGCCTGGGTGAAAAGCGCTCGCTCTCCATGCCCGCCTCACGCTGGGCCGCCGCGCGCGATGCCATCCGCGCTGATATTTGGGAAAACTTCTGGCATAAAAAAGGGGGGCATTTTGTGGCAACCCGCCACGGCGAATTCGTGGATGCCTCAATGCTGCTGATGCCGCTGGTGCGCTTTGTTGGTGCCACGGATCCTGACTGGCTGGCGACGCTGGATGTCATCAAAGAGAAACTGGTCAGCGACGGTATGGTACGACGTTACAACGTCAGTGAAACGCCAGCCGATGGCCTGCAGGGAGAAGAAGGCGCATTTGCCGCCTGCTCATTTTGGTACGTTGAGTGCCTCGCGCGGGCCGGGCGCATTGATGAAGCGCATTTTGAATTTGAGAAGCTGCTAAATTACGCCAACCACCTCGGCCTCTACGCGGAGGAGTTTGACAGTCATGGTCATCCGTTAGGAAATACCCCCCAGGCGCTGACCCATCTGGCACTGATCAGCGCGGCTTTCTTCCTCGACCGTAAACTGAGCGGTAAAGATCCGCTCTGGCAACCCTGAAAGACCGGACAATGCATCGCCAAAATGATGCCTTTACGGACATTTTATCGTAAAGATAGTTCAACAAGGAAAATCCTGGTTTCATCCGGGGCCATAATGCACATATAATGTGCAGCCGGTCACAGTTGGCCAGTATTGGGTCGTTTATCAACAGTCTACATGGCGCTACACCTGAAATTACTATGAAAAAGAACATCCGTGCGTTAGTCACCTTGATTCTGGCCGTTGCGGCTTTCAGCCACTCTGCCTTCGCAGTGGTTTACTCTCTTCCGGCCGCGAACAGCCGCCTGATTGGGGAAAACCTGGAAATTACCATCCCAGAAGATAGCAAACTTCCGCTGGAAGCTTTTGCTGCGCAGTACAAGATGGGCCTGAGCAACGTTATGGAAGCAAACCCAGGCGTTGACGTTTATCTGCCGAAAGCAGGCAGCAAGCTGATCATTCCTCAGCAGTTGATCCTGCCAGAAGCTCCGCGTGAAGGCATTGTGATCAATAGCGCGGAAATGCGTCTCTATTACTACCCGAAAGGCACCAAAACCGTGGTGGTTCTGCCAATCGGCATCGGTGAGCTGGGCAGAGATACGCCGGTTAACTGGACAACTACCGTTCAGCGTAAAAAAGATGGCCCGACCTGGACGCCAACCAAGAAGATGCATGAAGAGTACGCCGCACGCGGTGAATCTATGCCAGCAGTCTTCCCGGCTGGCCCGGATAACCCGATGGGCCTTTATGCACTGTATATCGGACGTCTGTACGCCATCCACGGTACCAACGCCAACTTTGGTATCGGTCTGCGCGTAAGCCACGGCTGTGTTCGTCTGCGTGCTGACGATATTAAATGGTTGTTCGATAATGTGCCGGTTGGCACGCGTGTTCAGTTTATTGATCAGCCAGTAAAAGCAACGGTAGAGCCGGACGGTTCGCGCTATGTTGAGATCCATAACCCGCTGTCACAGACTGAAGAGCAGTTTGCTTCCCGCGAACCGGTTCCGCTGACGCTGACGGCTGCGGTTAATAAGGTGGTTTCTGATGCCAGCGTGAATACCGCTGTGATGGAAGAAGCACTGAAAGCCCGTTCTGGTATGCCGGTCAAAGTGAACGGCACTGCGGAAAGCCAGCCTTCTGCCCCGGTACTGGTTCAGGAGCAGGAAGGTGCACAGCCACAGGAAACGCCAACAACACCGGCGATTACTGAAGGTGCAAACGCTGCGACGCCAGCGGCAACTGATGCTCCGGCAACCACCGATGCTCAAGCTGCCCCTGAAGCTCCGGCCACTGCCGATACTGCGGCACCTGCGATCCCGGCGCTGACTCAGCCAGGCCCGATCTACAGCACGACGAAGCCTTAATTTCCTGCTGCTGTCTGAGAACCCTCGTGCCATCTGGTGCGGGGGTTTTTATTTTTGGTGAGTTCATGCGATCGAAAAGTGCTGAAAAAAAAGCGAGAAAAGAGTGACTACGGCACTAAGCAACGGAATTATAACCAGTAAGAGTTAAGCCAGGTTCCAGCCAGATAATAAACTGCGAATTACCATACAACACAGCACAAACTGTTTTACCCCCCCCTCTCCATTGGCTTACCTTACCTACGTGTTAGCAGTCGCTTGTTAACACCCTCGACAACAATAGGCCTTAGAGAATAGTTATTGTTCTCACAATTCCTTTACTGGTTGTATTGGCACAGACCAGTATTCCACCCGGAGAAGGCGTTAACCCTTCTCCTATTTTTTTATCCTTTTTCTCGCCGCCGCAATACCAGCCAGGCAGCTGCACAGGTAAAAAGGCGGATCTGCACCAATGCCATTTCGCTGTCACGCGCCAGTGGGCGACCTGCTATCTGTCCCCTCTTGCCAGCAAACCTGACATCACCGCCACCGCCAGCAGTACCACTCCTGCCGCCGCCAGATAGATTGCATCAACACCCCAGCGCCCAATCAGCAGCCCGGCCACCGGCCCGGTAATGCCCAGCCCGCAGTCAAGAAAAGCCGAATATAGCCCCAGCGCCGAACCCTGATTCTGCGGCTGTACACGGCGGATTGCCTCCACCCCGAGGGCCGGGAAAATCAGCGAGAAACCGCTGCCGGTAAGAAATGCACCGAGATCAACCATCCAGATACTACTGGCCTGCCAGATCAGCAGCAGTCCGGCGCACTCGATAGCGAAAGAAACCAGCGAAACGCGGATGGCACCGTAGCGGGCGATGCTATTGTTAAATAGCAGACGCATCAGAATAAAACCGATGCTGAACAGAGTCAGGGAGAACGCCGCTCCCTCCCAGCTATGGCTGGAGAAATAGAGCGTGATAAAGGTGGCAATGGTGCCGAAGCCGACGGTGCCTAATCCCAGGCAGAGGCCATACAGCCAGATTTTGCCAAACACTTTGGTAAAGGGAATGCGCTGCCCCACTTCCACCTGAACCGCCGGGCGACGTGTCGCCAGCCAGTAGCCAAAGGCGGCCATCAGCATAATCAGTACGGCAAAGCCGGGGATACCGAACAGCGTATTGAGCATCACACCAAGCGGTGCACCCATCGCCATCGCGAGATAGGTGGCTACCCCGTTCCACGAAATAACGCGTGCGCTCTGCACGGTGCCCACCACGTTTATGCCCCAGAGAATCGAACCGGTGGCCGTCAGGCTCTCACCAAAGCCCAGCACCACTCGTCCCACCGCCAGCAGCAGCAGGCTGATCAGCGGCGAGGCATCCATCAGTACTGCAAACAGCGTAAACAGGCCGCTGGCACCGCAGAGGATCAGCCCCACCAGCACCACTTTCTTTGGCCCCAGCAGATCGGCATAGCGCCCCGCCTGCGGCCGACTGACCAGGGTGGCAAAATATTGCAAACTGATAATCAGCCCGGCGATAAAGGAGCTGTAGCCCAGCTGGTTATGGACGTAGCCCGGCAGCACAGCCAGCGGCAGGCCGATGGACAGATAACAAAAGAAGGTAAATATTACGACAGAGATAATACGTTTGTTCAGCTGGGCATTGGTTAAAGCAGGAATAGCGGACATAGCGGGGCCAGAAAAAGATGCGATATGTGTTACATCATACCCTTAGCTTGCTAACAGATCTCGTTCCGTTTAGAGACAACTTATTACAATGCTGTTTTTTTCGATGGCAGATAAATTGCCCCGGGGAAACTGAAGCTACGGTTACAGCAATCAATTTAGCCCGCTGATTCAGGCAAGCTTTATGATGGCGATAAGGTATGCGACGAACGGATAACGGATCTGTAATGACCCGCTATACCTTTACGATGCCCTGCCCACTCCATCAATCACTGATGCAATTTCAGCGGAAGTTTTCAACACCCGAACCTGCATAAATAGCGGAGTCGCTTCCTGATACTCTTTGCGTAAGTAACCCAGCCACTGTTTGATACGCGCAACGTGATACAGGCCAGTATCGCCCTGCTTCTCCAGACGGACGTACTTTTGCAGCAGCTGCACGACCTGCGGCCAGGGCATACGCGCCTCGTTATATTTAATCACCCGGCTGAGATTCGGCACATTCAGCGCACCACGGCCAAGCATCACCGCATCACAGCCCGTCGCCTGCATACAGTCCTGTGCACTCTGCCAGTCCCAGATTTCACCGTTGGCGATAACCGGAATTGACAACCGCTGACGAATATCTCCAATCGCCGCCCAGTTGATCGCCTCAGCGCGGTAGCCATCCTCTTTTGTACGACCGTGTACCGCCAGCTCCGTGGCCCCTGCCTGCTGTACCGCATCGGCAATTTCAAACTGCCGCGCGCTGGAATCCCAGCCCAGGCGAATTTTTACCGTCACCGGAAGATGGGCAGGAACGGCTGCCCGGATCGCTTTTGCTCCCTGATAAATCAGCTCAGGATCTTTTAACAACGTTGCGCCACCGCCGCTACCGTTAACGGTTTTTGACGGGCAGCCGCAGTTGAGATCCACCCCCCAGGAGCCAAGATCTGCTGCACGGGCAGCATTTTCTGCCAGCCACTGCGGATACTGACCTAACAGCTGAATACGCACACGGGTGCCTGACGGCGTACGGCTGTCATGATCAAGTTCGGGGCTGAGGCGCTGGAAGCATTTCACCGGCAGCAGTGCATCCACTACTCGAAGAAATTCGGTAATACAGAGATCGTAGTCGTTGACGTCGGTCAGCAGTTCACGCACCAGCGAATCGAGAACGCCTTCCATCGGGGCAAGTAATACGCGCATGGTAAACCTGTGGATGGGAAAAGAGAGGGGGAAGCGAGCGCCTCCCCCCAATTAATAATTAGCCGTTGTTCGCCGGGTTGGAACGACGTGGACGGGTTTTGTTGACGCGTGGTGCGCCACCGTTACCGCCTTCAGGACGGGCACCGCGTGCGGCACCTGTGCTGCTGCCGTTAGCATTGCCCTGACGACGTTCACCGCCGTTGCCGCCGCCATTACCTGTACGACTGCCGCTGGCACTGCGATCGCCTGCGCCATTGCTACGCTGGCCCTGGCCCTGACCTGGACGACCGCGTCCACCGCCTGCTCCACCGCGCTGCTGCTGGCGACCGTTGATGATAGGTTCAGCTTTAATGCTTGGATCAGGCTCATAGCCTTCAATCGCCATACGTGGGATCTCACGCTTAAGCACGCGCTCGATATCACGCAGCAGCTTGAGTTCATCCACACAGACCAGAGACAGCGCTTCACCAACGGCTGCCGCACGACCCGTACGACCGATACGGTGTACGTAATCTTCCGGCACGTTTGGCAGCTCGTAGTTCACCACGTGCGGCAGTTCTTCGATGTCGATACCACGGGCAGCAATATCCGTTGCCACCAGCACGCGGATTTTACCTTCTTTAAAGTCGCTCAGAGCACGAGTACGTGCGCCCTGGCTCTTGTTACCATGGATAGCGGCGGCAGTAATGCCGTCTTTATTCAGCTGCTCGGCCAGATGGTTAGCGCCGTGCTTGGTACGGGTAAAGACCAACACCTGCTGCCAGTTATCACGACCAATCAGGAAGGATAACAGCTCGCGCTTACGTTTTTTATCAACCATATGCACATGCTGCGTCACCTGCTCAGAAGCGGTATTGCGGCGCGCCACGGAAACTTCTTCCGGGTTGTGCAGCAGTTTTTCCGCCAGGGTCTTGATCTCATCAGAGAAAGTGGCAGAGAACAGCAGGTTCTGACGCTTTGCAGGCAGTTTTGCCAGCACGCGACGGATATCGTGAATAAAGCCCATATCGAGCATACGGTCGGCTTCATCCAGCACCAGGATTTCCACCTGAGACAGGTCAAGAGCATTCTGATGCTCCAGATCCAGCAGACGCCCCGGGGTCGCTACCAGTACATCCACACCACCGCGCAGTTTCATCATCTGCGGGTTAATGCTAACGCCGCCGAACACAACCAGCGAGCGTATATCAAGATACTTACTGTATTCCTGCACGTTTTCGCCCACCTGAGCCGCCAGTTCGCGGGTTGGGGTCAAAATCAGTGCGCGCACCGGGCGACGGCCCTTAGGGTGCGGGTTATTGCTGCTTAACAGTTGCAGCAGCGGCAGGGTAAAACCTGCTGTTTTACCGGTACCGGTCTGAGCGCTGGCCATCAGGTCGCGACCAGCCAGTACTACCGGGATAGCCTGGCGCTGAATTGGCGTCGGCTCGTTATAGCCCTGTTCTGCAACAGCGCGCAAAATATCGGCATTAAGGCCGAGAGAATCAAATGACATAAAGTTGACTGACTCCGGATCCGCCCTGACCGCATAACGGTGTAGTTTCCAGGGGGAGAGTTGACGCCAGGATCATTCCTGACGCTTGAAAGAGAGCACAAACCACGGTGCGTAAGACTGGGATTATATCAGATCCCCACCATCAACAGGGAGTTATTCTTTTTGAGTTATCCGAAAATGCGCAACAGCCTGTAACAGCACACAAACGATCACTTGATGTTGACCACAACGCATTAACGTAGCAGCACATTTTGCCGTACAAGGACAGACCATGAGGCTGTTACTTCCCCTGATTGCACTGCTGTTGTTGGGTCTTAACCTGCGGCCAGTGCTGGCGTTACCCGGCCCGCTGCTGGCCTCTATTCAGCATGATACGTCGCTTTCCAGCAGCGCTGCGGGTTTACTCAGCATGTTACCGGTGATGGCGATGGGGCTGTGTGCGCTGGCAGGAGGTTACCTGCAACGCTGGCCCGGAACATTTCGCGGTGTACTGCTCGGGGCGCTGATTATTGCCGCCGCCTGTATGGTACGCGGCATCTGGTGGCAGCCTGCCGGGCTGATTGCCACTGCACTGCTGGCAGGGATAGGCATCGCGCTGGTGCAAGCCCTTTTACCCGGCTGGATCAAACAGCACTACCCGCAACAGAGTAGCCGTTTAATGGGGCTGTATACCACAGCAATCATGGGTGGAGCCGCGCTGGCAGCGGCCAGTGCCGCCCCGCTGGCGACCGCTGCTGGCTGGCAAAATACACTGGCGCTGTGGTCGTTGCCTGCATTGCTTGCTGCGGTGCTGTGGAGCCGCTGCGGCAATCGGGCTACCGATCGGCAGATAACAGCCGTTGATGTACCGCCGCTAAATCGTCGTGCCTGGCTGCTGATGTTCTACTTTGGCATCGGCACCGGGGCTTACACGCTGGTGCTGGCCTGGCTGCCGCCGTTCTTTGTACAGGAGGGATGGTCGCCACAGCAAGGCGGCTATTTGCTGGCCGGGCTGACCCTGACCGAAGTGGTTTCCGGGCTGCTGGTAGCGGCTCTACTCCCCCGCTTCCGTGACCGACGCCGTCTGCTGTTACCTGTACTCGGGCTGTTACTCGCCGGGCTTATCTGCATGACCGCCGCCCCGTCTGTGCTGGCGGTGCCATCAATGTTGCTGATGGGGTTGGGAATTGGCGCTCTGTTCCCGCTGTCGTTAATTGTCACTCTTGAACATGCGGCAACGCCCGCACAGGCAGGCAAGCTGATGGGATTTGTACAGGGTGGCGGGTACATCATTGCCAGCCTGACACCGCTGCTGGCAGGCATTATTCGCCAGGCGCTGGGAAGTTTGCAGCAGGCGTTCAGTTTGATGGCGCTGGGAGTGGTGATATTGCTGATTATGACGCTATGGCTAAAACCACAGCCAGAGAGGCAGTAAGCAAACGGGCCACCGAAGTGGCCCGCAGGGGATTAGCGTGGACGCTGACTCGGCTGCGTCCGCTCTTTCACCAGAAGTGATACCAGCGCAGGGCCGGCTAACATCACGACTCCTGCGGCACACAGCAGCAGGTTGTTGTGGATCACCCGTGACAGCACCAGCAGCACCAGCATCGCGGCGCCAAAATAGTAGGTGGTGGTCACATCTTCAAGAAAATCGCCAATACGCCGCAGGCGTGGCAGACGCTGGGTCAGTAACATCGCGGCAAACACGCTGGCATACATCGCCAGTAAAATAGTGCTGACCTGTAACAGGGCCTGATGTTTCCACCCCCACACCAGTGCGGCGATCAGCAACAGGTGCAGTGCGATATGTATGCAGTTTTGCCCAGTGACAATCTGAATACGATTAGACCATTTCATGCTCTTCTCCTGGCATCCTCGGCTGAGGTTGCCCAAGCGGGTTACTGACACCGGCCAGTAACTAGTTTCCTCAGACTAACGTAGTTTTCGGATTATGCTGCAAATTAACGCGCATCCCGCCACACTTTTGTGACAAAGACTACACTTTATCCTTCATAAGTTATGAAGGTAGTGTCCTAAGTATGTCACAAAAAACGCAAGGATTTTCATTTAAAGTCCTGACGATCAACACTCATATGGGTTTTAACGCCTTTAATCGACGCTTTATCCTGCCAGAACTGCGTGATGCCGTACGTTCTACCGGAGCTGATATCGTGTTGTTACAGGAAGTGATGGGCAGCCATGCCCTGCATAAATTGCAGGTAGCCAACTGGCCTGAAACCCCTCATTACGAATTTTTGGCGGATACCATGTGGAAAAATTTTGCCTATGGGCGCAACGCGGTCTATCCGGAGGGTCATCATGGCAATGCCGTACTGTCGCGCCTGCCGATCGTCGATTACCACAACCGGGACATCTCCGTTGCAGGTACCGAAAAAAGGGGCATTCTGCACTGCCAGCTTCAGGTTCCGGACTCCCCGGTAACGCTACATATTCTTTGCGTTCATCTCGGCCTGCGCGAGGCGCACCGCATGGCGCAACTAAAAATGATGTGCCAGCTGGTTAATGAGCTGCCGCCCGATGCACCGGTGGTGATCGCCGGGGATTTCAACGACTGGCGCCAGCGCGCAAATGCCATTCTGAAACGAGATGCCGGAATGGAGGAGGTATTCAGCCGAAAAAATGGTCGTCCGGCACGCACCTTCCCTGCCCGTTTCCCTCTGCTGCGGCTTGACCGCATCTATGTACGCAATGCCGGAATCAGCCATCCGCAAACTATTCCGCTGCGCCCCTGGTCGCATCTTTCTGACCACGCACCGCTCGCCGTGGAGATCCACCTATGAGTTATAGCTGGCGCGAAGGCAACCAGATAACGCTGCTGGAAAATGGCGAACAGTTTTTTCCCCGGGTCTTCGGTGCGATCCGCCGCGCAGAACACAGCCTGCTGCTGGAAACTTTTATCCTGTTTGAGGATGAAGTCGGCAACGCGCTCCATAAGGAGCTGCTGGCAGCAGCGCAGCGCGGAGTAAAAATTGAAATGATGGTGGATGGTTACGGTTCACCCGATCTCTCTGATGAATTCGTCCATAGCCTTACCTCACTCGGGGTGCGTTTTCTCTATTACGATCCGCGTCCGCTGGTGTTAGGCATGCGAACCAATCTGTTCCGCCGCCTCCATCGTAAAATCGTGGTTATCGACGGGGTAATCGCTTTTGTGGGTGGCATTAATTATTCCGCAGAACATAACGTCAGTTTTGGCCCTGAGGCTAAACAGGATTATGCGGTGGAGGTTAAAGGTCCGATCGTCGGGGATATTGCGCACTATGTGCAGCAAGAGATGGGCAGCGAACAGAAAAACCATCGCTGGTGGGGTCACCGTTCCCATCGTCCGGCACAAAATAGTACGCCCGGCGATGCCCAGGCGCTGCTGGTGTATCGCGATAACGATCAGCATCGCGACGATATCGAACAGCACTATATTGAGATGCTGAAAAATGCCAAACAGGACGTGATTATCGCTAACGCCTATTTTTTCCCCGGCTACCGCCTGCTGCGGGAGATGCGCCAGGCGGCGCGGCGCGGAGTGCGCGTGCGGCTGATTGTTCAGGGCAAG